>NZ_JAGIQB010000015.1:0-143768 GCF_017815025.1 Cupriavidus phytohabitans | reverse complement strand
AGCGAGCTGAGCTGGAAGCTAAGGAGCACCGGAAAGCAGCATAACGGCGGACGCGACAACTACCTTGACACACACCGCTCGGGCAAAAAGTGACCCGCCCAGGAGGGCGGAACCCAGCGGTTCAACAGCCGACAGCATGTCACCAGCAGCGACAGCGCGCGCGCTAAAACAGCCGACAGCATGTCATCAACGGCGACAGCGGGCGCTTAAACGGCCAACAGCATGTCACCAGCCGCAACCCAAAAACCCCTCAAGCCACCTCAACCACCCGTATCTCCACCAACAACTTCTTAAGCTCAGGCACACAAGACCCACAATTGCCACCAGCCTTGACGCAGGCAGTGATCTCCGCCGGCGTCTTCAAGTCATGCTTGCGCACCGCATCGCAGATGGTGTTACGTCCGACGCCAAAGCAAGAGCACACCGTCGGCCCGGTATCTGCGCCTTTCTCCATCGGCTGGCCGAGCAGCAGCCCGATACGATCCGTGTCCTCAAGCCGATCACGGCCGAACAGCCCAGACAGCCAGGAACGCGACGGCAGTTCAGGCCGCGTCGACACATAAACGCAGGCTTCCAGCCGGTCATTGACGACATAGCCAGCGTGGTAGACGCCCGCGGTACGGTCTTCGTATTCGAGCCAGTCCGCTTCCGGGTCCGTCACGCCGAGAAGTTCACGCGCCCACGCGGCACGGTCGGCAACGGCTTCACGGCCAGCAAATTCGTAGCGCTGGAACTGGCGGCCTTGCACGCGCGTCCAGTACGTCAGCGCTTCAGCCGGCAGTTCGCCGCGGCTCAGCACGAACCCGTGCCAGCTGACACCAAACGGCTCCACCCGCACTGGCGTGTGCTTGAACTCCGGCTCGCCGGAAACCGGATCAACCACCGGATTGACCAGCGCGCCAACGCGCGCATCGGAACTGAACTGCCCATTCCAGTGAATCGGCACGAACACGCTGCCGCGCGGGATACCGCCGCCATGACGCACACGCGCCACCATCGCGCCCCAACGGGTGCTGACACGTGCCAGCTTGCCTTCCCCGACACCGCACAGCAGCGCATCTTGCGGATGCATGTCGACAAAGGGTTCAGGCAAGTGGTCGGCCAGCCGTGCCGATTTGCCGGTGCGCGTCATGGTGTGCCACTGGTCACGCACGCGTCCGGTATTGAGGATCAGCGGGAAATCGTCGTCCGGCGCATTGGCGGGCGCGCGCGTCGGCGTGGCGACAAAGCGGGCCAGGCCGTCTGCATGCGCAAAGCGGCCGTCGCCGAACAGTCGCTGGGAGTCAATCGCACCGTTGGCAGGAACCGGCCATTGGACCGGCTCCAGGATGTCGTACTCAGCCTTGTCCAGGCCGGCCAGTCCGCCGATGTCAAACACGCGCGGCGCATCGTCGTTGCGCCAGGCGCTCAGGCGCGCGTGCTCGTCGAAGATCTCATGTGGACCGGCATAGTCGAAGCCGGCAAAGCCCATGCGGCGTGCCACGTCGCACAGGATGTCCCAGTCGGCGCGCGCTTCGCCCGGTGCGGCCAGGAAGGCGCGCTGTCGCGAAATGCGGCGTTCCGAGTTGGTGACGGTGCCGTCCTTCTCGCCCCAGCCCAGCGCGGGCAGCAGCACGTGCGCCCCCGCGTTGGTATCGGTGCGTTCGATGATGTCGCTGGCCACCACCAGCTCGCACTTGGCTAGCGCGCGACGCACCTGGTCGGCGTCGGGCAGGCTGACTACCGGGTTGGTGGCGATCACCCATACCGCCTTGACGCGGCCGGCTTCGATCGCTTCGAACAGCTCCACCGCTTTCAAACCAGTGCGGTCCGCCATCACCGGCGACTGCCAGAAGCTCTGCACCACCTCGCGATGCAGCGGGTTGGCCAACTCCATATGCGCGGCCAGCATATTGGCCAGGCCGCCGACCTCGCGCCCGCCCATGGCGTTGGGCTGCCCGGTGAGCGAGAACGGGCCCATGCCGGGCCGGCCGATACGACCGGTCAGCAGGTGGCAGTTGATGATGCTGTTGACCTTGTCGGTGCCGGCGGAGGACTGGTTGACGCCTTGCGAGAACGCGGTGACGGTTTTTTCCGTGGCGGCGAACAGCGCATAGAAATCCAGCACATCTTGAACGCTGAGCTTGCAGGCGCGGGCGACGGCGGCCGGATCGGCGCAATCGACATCGGCTGCCTGCAGGGCTTCGTTCAGTCCGGTAGTGCTCGCGTCGACAAAGGCAGCATTGGCATGGCCCTCGCGCGAAAGGTAGCTGAGCAGGCCATTGAACAGCCACACATCAGTCCCGGGACGAACCGCGAGGTGCAGGTCGGCCAGCTCGCACGTCGCGGTGCGGCGCGGGTCGATCGCCACGATCTTCATCTCGGGGCGGGCTTCCTTGGCCTTGGACAGGCGCTGGAACAGGATCGGGTGGCACCAGGCGGTATTGGAGCCCACCAGCACCACCAGGTCGGCCAGTTCCAGGTCTTCATAGCTGCCCGGCACCAGGTCTTCGCCAAAGGCGCGCTTGTGGCCGGCCACGGCCGACGACATGCACAGGCGCGAGTTGGTGTCGATATTGGCGCTGCCGATGAAGCCCTTCATCAGCTTGTTGGCGACGTAGTAGTCCTCGGTCAGCAACTGGCCCGAGACATAGAGCGCAACCGAGTCGGGACCATGGCGGCGGATGATGTCGCTGAAGCCCTGCGCCACGGTATCGAGCGCACGGTCCCACGACACCTGCTGCAGCTGGCCGTCGGCACCGCGCAGCTTGGGATGGAGCAGGCGACCCTCCAGGTCCACCGTCTCGCCCAGTGCCGAGCCCTTGACGCAGAGCCGGCCCTGGTTGGACGGATGTTGCGTGTCGCCCGCGATCTCGACCTGGCCGTCGGCGCGCACCGTGGCACGCACGCCGCAGCCGACGCCGCAGTAGGGGCAGGTCGTGGCGGTGGTAGTGGTCAGGGTTGCAGATACAACCGGGATGTCGGACAGATTCACGCGTTCTCCGTGCGGGGCGTTATATATGGCTTTGGTAATGCTCAGGCAGCGAGCGCTTCGCACTGCGCCTTGCCGAACAGCAGGCGCTGGCGCAGCGCGCCTACCGGCGTACGGCGCTGGATCATGTCGAAATACCACGGCCCGTCCTGCACGTCGCCGTACAGCACGGCGCCAACCAGGCAGCCGTCCTGCAACACCAGGCGCTTGTAGACGCCGCGGCGCGCGTCGCGCAGCACCAGGTCTTCGGAGCCTTCCGCGCCGATGAAATTGCCGGCGGAATACAGGTCGACGCCGGTCACTTTCAGTTTAGTCGCGGTGGCCTGCTGCACGTAGCGGCGATGGCCGGCGCCGGCGAGATGCGCGGCGCACACACGCGCCTGATCCCAGATCGGCGCGACCAGCCCGAAGGTGGCCTGGCGATGCTGGATGCACTCGCCGACAGCATAGATGCGCGGGTCGTAGGTTTGCAGGGTGTCATCGACCACGATGGCGCGTTCGCAGTGCAGGCCCGCGCCGGCGGCGAGTTCGATGTTGGGGCGCACGCCGGCGGTCATCACCACCAGGTCGGCAGGAATTTCGCTGCCGTCCTTGAAGCGCACGCCAGTGACGCGCTCGGTACCGAGGATCTCCGCCGTCTGCGCGCTCAGCAGGAAACGCAGGCCCTTGCGTTCCAGCGCGCCCTGGAGCAGCGTGGCGGCGGGCTTGTCGAGCTGGCGTTCCATCAGGCTGTCGGCCAGGTGTACCACGGTCACGTCCATGCCCTGGCGCAGCAGGCCGTTGGCCGCTTCCAGTCCGAGCAGGCCGCCGCCAATCACCACCGCGTGGCGGTGATTGCGCGCGGCATGCAGCATGGTTTCGACGTCCTGGATGTCACGGAAAGCGATCACGCCGTCGAGCTGGTGTCCCGGCACCGGGATGATGAAGGGCTTGGAGCCGGTGGCCAGCAGCAGGCGGTCATAGCGCACCTCGCGTCCCGAGGCGGAACGCACCACGCGGCGCGGCCGGTCGATCGATACCACGGGATCGCCGGCGAGCAGCTCGATGCCGTTCTCTTCGTACCATTCGCGCGTGTTGAGCATGATGTCCGCCACCGTCTTCTCGCCAGCCAGCACCGGCGACAGCAGGATGCGGTTGTAGTTGCCGTGAGGCTCGGCGCCGAACACCGTGATGTCGTACAGGTCCGGGGCGAGCTTGAGCAGTTCCTCGACGGTGCGCATGCCGGCCATGCCGTTGCCGACGACGACCAGGCGCGGACGGGCCTGGGTGGAATCGGACGGCGTCATGCCGGCATCTCCGGGGCTGGGCGTGAAGGCGGTGGTGAGCATCGGGGGGCGCGACGAAAAAGGTGGATGAAAGGCGGATCAGGCGGCGAGTTCTTCCTCGGCCTCGCGCAGTGCCACGCCGGCGGCAACCCATACCTTGCCGTCGTAGACCCGCGCGCCGTAGGCGTTGACCGACTGGTCCGGCGCTTCCAGGCATTCGCCGGTGCGCAGGTCGAAGTGCTGCTTGTAGATGGGCGAGGCCACCACCAGGCGTTCGCCCAGGTTGCCGACCAGCCCGCGCGACAGTACCGCGGCCTGCGAGTTGGGATCGAAGTTGTCGATGGCGTAGACCTCTTCGCCACGGCCGATGCGGAACACGGCGATCTGCTTGTCGTCGACCAGCGCGCACACACCAGTATTGGGCACGATGTCGCGAACGGTGCAGACCGCGGTCCAGGTTTCGGGATGGTGGGGATGGCTCATCACGTTCTCCTTGAATGCTTGCACGATCAGGCTGCTTTTGCGGGCACGGCGATCACGGGGATGTGGCCCAGCCGCGAACGCTGCAATTTCCGTTCCTCCGGCGTGGCCGGGCGGATCTGGCCGCGCTCTTCGATGAAGACCAGGTTGTCGTCGCGGCGATCGCTGTTGACGAAATGGCGGAAGCGCTTGCGCGTCTCGGGATCGGTCACGGCCTTCTTCCACTCGTCTTCATAGGTGTCGACCACGTGCTGCATCTCGGACTCCAGCTCGGCGGCGATGCCGAGCTTGTCGTCCAGCACCACGGCCTTCAGGTAGTCCAGGCCGCCTTCGAGGTTGTCGCGCCAGACGCTGGTGCGCTGCAGGCGGTCGGCGGTGCGCACGTAGAACATCAGGAAGCGGTCGATGTAGCGCACCAGCGTGTCGTGGTCGAGGTCGCTGGCCAGCAATTCGGCGTGGCGCGGCTTCATGCCGCCGTTGCCGCACACGTACAGGTTCCAGCCCTTCTCGGTGGCGATCACGCCGACGTCCTTGCCCTGCGCCTCGGCGCATTCGCGCGTGCAGCCCGATACGCCGAACTTGATCTTGTGCGGCGCGCGCAGGCCCTTGTAGCGGTTCTCCAGCTCGACCGCGAGGCCGACCGAGTCGCCCACGCCGTAGCGGCACCAGGTCGAGCCCACGCACGATTTCACCGTGCGCAGCGCCTTGCCGTAGGCATGGCCCGATTCAAATCCCGCGGCGATCAGTTCTTCCCAGATAAAGGGCAGTTCCTCGGCGCGTGCACCAAAAAGGTCCACGCGCTGGCCGCCCGTGATCTTGGTGTACAGGCCGTACTTCTTGGCAACCTGGCCGACCGCGATCAGGCCCTCCGGCGTGACTTCGCCGCCCGGCATGCGCGGCACCACCGAGTAGGTGCCGTCCTTCTGGATGTTGGCCAGGTAGTAGTCGTTGGAATCCTGCAGGCTGGCGTGCTCGTCCTTCAGCACGAACTCATTCCAGCACGAAGCCAGGATGCTGCCCACCGCCGGCTTGCAGATGTCGCAGCCCATGCCGCTGCCGTGCGCCTCCAGCAGCGCGTCGAAGGTCTTGAACTTGCCCACGCGCACCAGGTGGTAGAGCTCCTGGCGCGAGAACGGGAAGTGCTCGCAGATGTGGTTGTTGACCGCCATCCCTTGCTTCTTCATCTCCGCCTTCATGATCTGCGTGACCAGCGGCACGCAGCCGCCGCAGGCGGTGCCGGCCTTGGTGCAGGTCTTGAGCGCGCCGATGCTGGTGGCGCCGTCGCACACGGCGCCGCAGATCTCGCCCTTGGAGACGTTGTTGCAGGAGCAGATTTGCGCGGTGTCGGGCAGGGCGTCGGCGCCCAGCGCCGGCTTGGCCTTGCCGCTGCTGTCGGGCAGGATCAGGAATTCCGGCGACTCGGGCAGCTCGATCTTGTTCAGCATCATCTGCAGCAGGGTGCCGTACTCGCTGGCATCGCCGATCAGCACGCCGCCCAGCAGATACTTGCCGCAATCGGACACCACCAGCTTCTTGTAGACCTCCTTGCGGTCGTCGCTGAACTGGTAGATGCGCGCGCCCGGCACGGTGCCGTGCGGGTCGCCGATGCTGGCCACGTCAACGCCCATCAGCTTGAGCTTGGTGCTCATGTCGGCGCCGCCGAACTCGGCCGCCTCGCCGCGCAGGTGGCGCGCGGCCACGCGGGCCATGTCGTAGCCCGGGGCCACCAGGCCGTAGATCTTGCCGTCCCACAGTGCGCATTCGCCGATCGCGTAGATGTCCGGGTCGGAGGTGCGGCAGTTGTTGTCGACCGAGATGCCCCCACGCGCACCGACTTCCAGGCCGCTGGCGCGCGCCAGTTCGTCGCGCGGGCGGATGCCGGCCGAGAACACGATCATGTCGGTGTCGAGGTGCGTGCCGTCGGCGAACACCATGCGATGGGTGCCGTCCTCGCCGTCGACGATCTCGACGGTGTTCTTGCCGGTGTGCGCGGTCACGCCCAGGCCAGCGATCTTCTGGCGCAGCATGCGGCCGCCGCCTTCGTCGACCTGCACCGCCATCAGGCGCGGCGCGAATTCCACCACATGCGTCTGCAGGCCCATGTCGCGCAGCGCCTTGGCGCATTCCAGGCCGAGCAGGCCGCCGCCGACGACCACGCCGGTCTTCGAGCGCGCGCCGCATTCCTGCATCGCTTCCAGGTCTTCGATGGTGCGGTAGACGAAGCAGTCCTTGCGGTCCTTGCCCGGCACCGGCGGCACGAACGGGTAGGAGCCGGTGGCGAGGATGAGCTTGTCGTAGGACAGGGTCTCGCCGGTGGAGACCTTGACCGTGCGCGCGGCGCGGTCGATCTCGACCGCACGGGCATTCAGGCGCAGCAGCATGTTGTTGTGCTGCTCGAAGAAGCCCGCCGGCACCAGCGACAGGTCTTCCGCCGACTTGCCGGAGAAGAACTCGGACAGGTGCACGCGATCGTAGGCGGGACGCGGTTCTTCGCACAGGACGGTCACTTCCAGGTTTTCCGCGCCGGCTTCCGCCAGCGATTCCAGGAACTTGTGACCTACCATGCCGTGGCCGACGATGATCAGTTTCATGATGCTTTCCTTGTCCGGTAGTCAGTCTTTGCTGCTTGTGGTGCTTGTAGTGCTGTGGGGCGATACGAAATTCAGTTGGCCAGCGCGCTGTCGTACAGCGCCTGTTCGCGGGCCTTGTGCTCGGCGCTGAAGCGGATGGCGATGGCGCAGACGGCGGCGATGGTGGCCAGCACGCCCAGCACCGTCAGCGTCTGCTGCACGTTGCCCAGGCCCTTGAGCAGGAAGCCCGCGGCCACCGCGCCTACGTTGCCGCCGGCGCCGATGATCCCGGCCACGCCGCCCAGCGCCTTGCGGTCGATAAAGGGCACCAGGGCGTAGGTCGCGCCGCAGGCCATGTGGGTGAACAGGCCGAACATCAGCATCGCGACCACGGCCATTGCCACGTTGCCGGCCTGGGCGAACCACAGCAGGCCCAGGCCTTCGCCCAGGATCAGCGCGAACAGCAGCGTGGTACGCGCATCCAGGCCGCGGCGGCGCGCCGCCTTGTCCGACAGCCAGCCGCCCAGTGCGCGGGCGAACAGTGCCAGCAAGCCAAAGCTTGCGGCTGCCATGCCGGCGGCCTTCAGGCTCAGGCCGAACTGGTCGACGTAGTACATGGCGGCGATGTTGTGGATGAAGATCTCCACGCCGAAGCAGGCGCCGTAGGTGATGAACAGCAGCCACACGCGGTAGTTGGCGCTGGCGGCACGGAAGCTGGCCCAGCCGCCGCCCTTGCCACCGTCCTTGCCGCTGATCTCGATGCCCTGGGCACGCAGGTCCGAGTAATTGCCTTCGGGGCAGTCCTGGGTGAAGCGGTAGTACACGACGGCCATGATCAGCATCAGCACGCCCGGCACCAGCAGCGCGATGCGCCAGCCGAAGGCGTGGTCCGCGCCCATCATCAGCACCGCGGCCAGCAGCAGCGGCATGAGGGCCTGCGCGGCGCCGCCGCCGGCGTTGCCCCAGCCGGCCGAGGCCGCGTTGGCGGTGCCGACCACGTTGGGCGCGAACATCACCGAGGTGTGGTACTGCGTGATCACGAAGCTGGCACCGACCGCGCCGATCAGCAGGCGGAACACCAGGAAGGTCTCGTAGTTCTGCGCCAGCGCCACGCCCAGCACGGGCAGCGCGCCCAGCGCCAGCAGGCCCGTATAGGTCTTGCGCGGGCCGAAGCGGTCGCACATCGGGCCGATCACCAGCCGCACCAGGATGGTCACGGCGACCGCCGCGATATTGATATTGGCGATCTGGCCCGGGGTCAGGCCGAACTCGCCCTTGAGCACCGGCATCAGCGGCGCGCAGGCAAACCACGCGAAGAAACAGACGAAAAACGCCATCCAGGTCAGGTGGAAGGCGCGCATCTGCGGGGTGCTCAAGCTCAGCAGCTCGATGCGGGTGGCTTTGCCGATCATCGTCACTTGCTCCAAAAAAACAAATGGCATCCCGCGAGCGGACACATCGATGGTCTGATGAGCCAGTTCAGGGGACGCCGTTGTCCTGACAGCTGCTACATGGGATAGCCGCTGCGTATGTGGGGTGGGCCGGTCGCCGTTGACGGGCCCGGACCACATTACGCAAGGGGTGTGCCAGAGCGTGAAGTGACGGCGGATGGGGCTTTTGGGCGTGGGGTGGCGCCGGCGGCAAGCCGCGATGCGCTGTGCTGGGGCGGTTTGCAGATCGCCGGCACAGTCATGGTGCAGTGCAGTGTGCCGCGCCGGTGCGGCGCAGCAAGAGACGCAAGCGGGTTAGGGCTCGCCTTCGGTGCGGCGGGGAGCGATGGGGACGATCTGCATGTCGCGCGGAGACACCAGCGTGCCGTCCTCGTCGACCAGCGCAGCGCGCACCAGCTTGCCGCTCGCCTGCGAGCGAATCTGCACCGGGCCTTCGCCGCAGGACGTCATGTGGCTGTCGCCCCACTGCATCAGGCCGATCAGCACCGGCAGCAGCTCTACGGCCGCACGGGTGGGGCGGTACTCGAAGCGCTCGCGCTCGCCCGGCTCGCGGTAGCCAACCTTGCGCAGCAGGCCGGCTTCGGTCAGCGTCTTGAGCCGCGCCGACAGCACGGCAGGGGAGCATTCGAGCCGACGCAGGAAATCGTCGAAGCGCGTGACGCCGTGGAAAATGTCACGCAAGATAAGTATCGTCCACTTTTCGCCGATCAGCGAAAGTGTGGCGGCGATCGAGCATTGGCGGAGTTCGGACGACGTGGCGTTCATCATGCAGGCAGCTTAGCACGCTGACTTCATTTGCAAAAGTCAGGCTATTGCCTATACTCTGGCTACAAATAATGTATTCAGGGGTGCGGCATGACAGGCGGAACCGAATCGATGACAGGGCAAGTCGCCAGTGAGCCGGAGGCAGAAAGCTGGCCGGCAGGACGGGGCGGGCAGGTGACGATGCGCCGCACGAACGAGCAGGATCGCGGCGCGCTGCGGGCCATGGTCGACGGGCTGTCGCGTGAAAGCCGCTACTTCCGCTTCCTCACCGGCGGGCGGGTGGTTGACGAGGTCGTCGAAGGGCTGGCCAGCCCGGCGCCGGGCAGCATGGCTCTGGTGGTGGTCGCACCCGACGCGCAAGGGACACCGGCCATCGTCGCCAGCGCCGAATACGTGGTCACCGGCCGCGTCGCCGAATTTGCGGTGGTCGTCGCCGATGGCTGGCAAGGGCAGGGCCTGGGCCGGCGCCTGATCACGCGGTTGCGCGACCATGCCCGCGCGGCTGGCTTGCGCGCCATGCGCGGTGACGTGCTCAGCGAGAACCGCCGCATGCTGGCGATCCTGCGGGGCCTGGGCTTCAGCAGCCGCCGCAATCCCGAGGACAGCTTCCTGCATGAAGTCTCGATGACGCTGCGGGAGGAAGCCGGCCGCAGCCATCAGCTGCCGGCAGACTGGTTCGGCGCGTACTGAGCGCTACGCCAGGTCTCGGCCGGCGTCGCGCTTGCCGCGCGCGGTCGCCGTGCAACCGACCGAAGCAATGATGATGCTGGCGATCGCCAGCCACTGCAGCGGGCTCAGCTGTTCATGCAGGAACACCAGCCCCGCCAGCGCACCCATGGCCGGCTCCATGCTCAGCAGGATGCCGAAGGTGCGCCGGTGCAGGCGCTTGAGCGCCACCATTTCCAGTGAATAAGGAATCGCGCTGGACAGCACGCCCACCGCCAGCCCCGCCAGCAGCAGCGGCGGGCTGAGCAGCGTGCTGCCGGCATGCGCCACGCCGAACGGCAGCACCACCAGCGCCGCCATGGTCAGCCCCAGCGAGGTGGCCTGGCCGCCGTGCGCATTGCCGGCCCGTTGCCCGAACACGATATAGAGCGCCCAGCCCACGCCAGCGGCCAGCGCGTAGCCGATGCCGACCGGATCGAGCGTGCCGGCCGCCTCGCCAATCGGCAGCAACAGCAGCAGGCCCGTCACCGCGCACGCAATCCACAGGAAGTCGATGGCGCGCCGCGACGACAGCACCGCCACCGCCAGCGGCCCGGTGAACTCGATGGCGATCGCCAGCCCCAGCGGTACCGTGCGCAGCGACATGTAGAACAGCAGGTTGGTCGCGCCCAGCGCCGCGCCATACAGCGCGATCGCCAGCGCATTGGCGCGCGTCAGGGGAATGCGCCACGGCCGCCATACGCACAGCAGGATCAGGGCCGAGAAACTGACCCGAAGCGCCGTGGTGCCTTGCGCGCCGAGCGCGTCGAACAGATGCTTGGCGAACGACGTGCCGACGCACAGCGAGGCCATCGAGCCGGTCAGGGCCAGGACGGCAACAAGGGTCGAGCTTTTTCCGGAGGCGGTGTGCGGCAATTGGAATCCTGGGGGAACGCTCGCGTCTGGTGCGCGATGCAGCCGCATCATGCGGCAAGTCCCGCCAGGGCGCCATATACAGGTTTCGGTGCGCGGCGCTGTACAGTTGTTCCGGTCTGCCCGCGCTCAATGGCTGTGCGCCGCGGCCCTGCGCCCCTTGCCCGGCTTGCCAGCGGGTGCGGGCCGCAGTGCGCGGCTCGGCTTGCAGCTGAGTTATTGGCGTTGCGGCGCCGTGGGAACTGTTGCCGGCGCTGCCGCCGCCTGAGGGGTCGCCGGGGCCGGCGCAGCCCGAGGGGCCGCCTGAGGGGCCGCCTGAGGGGCCGCCTGGGCCGCCTGGGCTGCCTGGGTCGCCTGAGGGGTCGCCTGGGTGGCCGCCTGGGTGGCCGGCTGGGTCGCCGCCGCCCGAGGAGCGGCTTGGGTCGGCGCGGCCTGCTGTGGGTTTGCGCCGGGCGCCGGGCTCTGCGTCACCTCCCGCCATCCGCCGCCGAGCGCCTTGTACAGCGACACCCGGCTGGTCAGCCCGGCCAGCTTGTACGTGACCAGCGATTGCTGGGCGGTATAGAGCTGGCGCTGCGCATCGAAGACGCCGAAGTAGTCGTCGACCCCGTTCTTGAAGCGCATCTCCGACAGCCGCCGGGTCTCGCTGCCTTCGCGCACCAGCGCTTCCTGCGCCTTGACCTGCCGCTCGTAGGTCGCGCGCGCCGCCATGCTATCGGCCACTTCGCGGAAGGCGGTCTGGATGGTCTTCTCGTAGTTGGCCACGTTGATATCCTTGCGCACGTTGGCGGCATCCAGCCCGGCACGATTGCGCCCGGCATCGAAGATCGGCACCGTCAGCTGCGGCGCGAACAGCCAGGCCATGCCGCCGGAGAACAGCCCCGCCAGGCTGGTGCTGGCCACGCCCAGCGCGCCGGTCAGCGAGATGCGCGGGAAGAACGCCGCGCGTGCGGCGCCGATATTGGCGTTGGCGGCCTTGAGCCGGTGCTCGGCGTCGAGGATGTCGGGGCGCCGCTCCAGCAGGCTCGATGGCAGCCCCTCCGGGAACTCTTGCATCAGCGTGCGCGGCTCGAGCGGGTCTGCCGCCGCGCCCGCGGCCGGGTTGCCGCCCCCGGCGATCGACTTCGGCAACTGGGTGCCGACCAGCAGCGTCAGCGCGTTCTCGTCCTGCGCCACCTGCCGCGTGTACTGTTCCACGCCGACCTGCGCGGTCTGCACCTGGGTTTGCACGCGATGCTGGTCCAGCTGTGCCATCGCGCCCGCCTGGCGCCCGCGCCGCACCATCTCGGCCGCTTCCTGCTGCGTCTTCAGTGTGTCCTGCGACAGCCGCAGCAACTCGCGGTCCGCGCGCAGCGTCAGGTAGGCGTTGGCAACCTCGGCCACCAGCGCGATCTGCGCGCTGCGGCGTGCTTCCTCGGTGGCCAGGTATTGCTCCAGCGCCGCATGCTTGAGGCTGCGCACCCGGCCGAAGAAATCGAGTTCGAATGCGGTAAAGCCGATGCCGGCGTTGTAGGTGGTGATCTGTTGCGACTGGCCCGGCGCGCGCAGCCGCGACGACAGGTGCTGCGACACCAGGCCGGCATTGGCCTCAACCGTCGGGAACTGCGCCGCGCGTTCGATCTGGTAGAGCGCGCGGGCTTCGTCGATGGCGAGCGTGGCCATGCGCAGGTCGCGGTTGTTCGCCAGCGAGAGTTCGATCAGCTGGCGCAGTTGCGGATCGACGAAGACATCGCGCCAGCCGAGATCGGCGGCGGAAGGGCCGGGCGGCTGCACCGCCTGAGCAGGCTGGCCCGGCTGTCCGGCAGCGGTGCGGGCCTGCGGCGTGCGGTAGGCGGCGCCATCCGGAAACGCCGAAGGGATCGGCGCGTCGGGCCGCTGGTATTGCGGCTCCAGTGTGCAGGCTGCCAGCGCCAGCGACAGTGCCAACACCGAGGTGCGGGGCAGCAGGCGTTGTGCGGGGAAGAAGTGGCGGCTCAGGCTTGGCATGACGGGTTCCCGGAGAGTCAGTGAAAGGCAGTCTTTGTTCAGCCCAGCAGCGCGCGCCGCATGAAGCGCGAGATCGCCAGCCGCGGCTGGCCCTGGCGGGCAATGTTGTGCGCGGGATCGCTGAACAGCAGGCGGATCAGGCTGTGACGCGCCGCCATGTCGGCATGCAATGCAATGCCCAGCAGCTGTTGATCGCGCCGCACCACGCGGCATGGAATCCAGCCGGTCTGCGCCAGCCACAGCGCGCCTTCGGCGCCAGGTTGGAAGGCAGCGGCCAGCGGCGTAGTCACGGCCACGCCGTTGCAGGACAGGTCGCGCGTGGTGACGCGGTATTCGCGCCCGTCCACGCGCAGCAAGGCCGCGGCGCGATGCGGGAAACGCTCTTCCTTGCGCGGCCGCGGCAGCTCCACGCAGACCAGGAACGAAGCCAAGTAGAGCATCAGCGCAATGCCCGTCCATACCGTATTGAAGGCCAGCCCCTGCGCATCGGCATCAACCACCAGCGCGCGCCCCAGTCCCAGCGCCGATAACGCCAGCAGGCTCGCGTACAGCGCCGCGAACTTGCCGTGGATCACCAGCTTCGAACGATCCAGTCCCTTGTTGGTGACCTTGAACGGCCGCCCGAAGGGCTTGAACATCGCGCTGACCAGCGACACCGTCACCGCCAGCGACGCGACGATCTGCGTGACTTCGGTAAAGATCGGCAGCGCGCGCTGGCCGGTGATCCAGATGCTGTAGGCCCAGTACGCCACCAGCGCGGGCAGGCCGTAGGCGAGGAACTGCAGCGGCTCGCCGTACAGCGTGGAGACGCCGAAGTACCAGTACAGCAGCGGACCCGCCAGCAGCATCAGCGTGAATGGCCGCGACATCCAGTGCAGCAGGCCATGCACGTAGTGCAGCCGCTGCACCGCGGTGTAGCCGCGCCCGCGCAGCGGCCCGTCGGCGGTCAGCGCCACCTGCACCGTGCCCAGCCCCCAGCGGCTGCGCTGGCTGATGTACTCGGGCAGCCCTTCGGCGGACAGTCCCACGCTGAGCCGCTCGTTGAGCCAGCGCGTGATATAGCCGTGCCGCAGCAGCCGGTAGGTGAGGTGGATGTCTTCGGTGACGGTGCCGGTCGGGAAGCCGCCGATGTGTTCGATCAGGTCGCGCCGCACCACGAACGAGGTGCCGATGCAGAACGCCGCGCCCCATGCATCCTTGGCCGGCTGCATCACGTCGAAGAACGCGCGCTGCTCGTCGACCCAGCACTCGGTGGCGCGCAGGTTGTACTGGATCGGGTCGGCGTTGTAGTAGAACTGGGGCGTCTGCACCACGCCCACGCGCGCATCGCCGAACAGGCCGACGGTGCGCAGCAGGATATTGCGGTGGGGCGCGAAGTCGGCGTCGAGCACCAGGATGTATGGCGCGCCGCCGGCTTCGGCGCTGTGGCGCAGGCCGTTGTTGAGGTTGCCGGCCTTGGCGTGGGCATTGTCGGGGCGGGTCACGTAGTACGCGCCGACGCGGCCGCAGAATTCACGCAGCCAGTCGCGGCGCGTGTCGTCGAGCACCCAGACGCGAAAATCGGGATAGTCGATCGCCAGCGCCGAAACGATTGTCTTCTCCAGGATGTCCAGTCCTTCGTTGTAGGTGGCGATGAAGATGTCCACGCGCGGCACGTGCGCGGCGCGGCGCAGCGCGGATTCGCCGGCGTCGGCCGCGGGCGAGTGGTTGCTGTTGCGGCCGAGCACCACGATCGACAGCAGCGTGTAGGCCAGCGTCATGCACTCGAACGCGAAGAAAACATGCGCCCATGCGCTGGCGAAGGTCGGCTGCCATGGGGGCAGCGTCTCGCGCACGCGCCAGGTCAGGTAGACCACCAGCAGCAGGAAGGTGATGCCGCCGAACAGCATGCGGTCAGCCGGCCGCTCCTGGCGGCACAGCAGCGTCAGCAGCACCATCGCCAGCAGCACGCCGCCGTTGATGGCCAGCAGCGACTGGTTCTCGAGGAAGAGGGTGAACATCGTCAGTCCTTGCCGGAGGCGTTGGTGGTGTTGGCATTGGCCGCGGCAATGGCTGGCGGCGGACACGACGGGTACAGGCAGCCGCCGGGACGGAACGGATTCCAGCGCGCTGCCGCCAGCACGGCCCACGCGGTGGCGCCAAGGTGCGGCAGGTGGAAGTAGTAGAAGTCTTCAGTGGTCGACGTGGGCCCGATCGACAGCCCCGTGCTGATGCGCGTATCGGGCGTCGCGTAGAGCATGCCCGAGGGAGCGCGCTGCGACAGCAGCAGCGGCCACAACGGCTGCGCCTGCTGCGCGCGGCCAGCGGCCTGCAGCACCAGCGCGGCCTGGCCGGTGCCCTCGGTCCAGATGCCGTCCGGGCTGGCCTTGAAGCCATAGCCCGCGCCGGCGCGATGGCGTGCGTCGACCCAGCCCAGCGCGCGGTACCAGTCCTGCGGCGGATCGGGCAACGCGATCAGCGGCCATAGCACGGCATCGAGCGCCGACGGGCCGGCATTGAGGGCACGGCCGTCGTCTTTCGTGCCGATCACGAAGCGGCCCTCCCGCGGCTGCCACATGGCATTGACAAAGCCGCGCGATCGCGCGGCGCCGTCGCGCCAGCGCGGGTCGTTGCGCCGGCTGGCGAGCCAGCTGAAGGCGGCATAGGTATCGACGTTGTGCTCGGTCGACTTCCAGCCCTGGCGGATCTGCTTGGGCTCGTGGCCGAAGAAGCCGCCGGTATAGGCCGCGGGCGCGCCGGTATCGGGCACGCTCGCGTGGACCCAGCCCATCAGTGCCGCGGCGCCGTCCAGGTAGCGCGCGTCGCGCGTGGCTTCGTGCACGGCCAGCAACAGCAGCGCCGCCCAGGCGACGTTGCCGGTGGCGGTGCCGGCCTGGTAGGCGTCCTCGAACCAGCGTTTGCTGGGCTCGTCCCACCAGCCGGGCAACGGAGCCGGCCCCGCGGGCAGCGGGCCGGCGCGATAGGCATTGCGCAGCCGCGCGTCGCGATAGTGGCGATCCTGCCGGCTGGCCTGCAGCACTGCGTCGGCGATGCGGCGTGCTTCGGCGGGACGCTTGCACGCGACCAGCGCGATGCCGGCCAGCGCGTTGTCGTAGACGAAAGCGGCGTTGCGCAGCGCCGGCACCAGCGGCTCGCCGCCCGGCGCGGGCTCGTAGCTGGCGAGGAAGACCGGGCCGCTGCCGGCTTCACGGCCGACACGCTCGGCCAGTGCCTTGCAGCCTTCGGCCAGCAGGGTTTGCTGCGACGCCTGCGCATGCGCGGCCGCGGGGGCGAGTGCGAGCGCTGCCGGCAGCAACAGTGCAGCGGCTAGCCGGCGCATGCGCGGTGGAGGCAACGGTGATCGGTTCATGCTCGTCTCCGTGGTGTCCGTTCAGGTCCATTCAGGCCCATTCAGGCCCATTCAGGCCCATTCAGGCCCATTCAGGCCCATTCAGGTCCGTGGCTCAGGTCAGCGATGCCCGTAGCTGCCCAAGCCAGCTTTGATCCAGCGTCACGCGCGCCCAGCGGCCCATGCCGCAGTGACCCGAGCTCGCCGGTGCGGTACCGCCCGCGCCGGCCGTGGTCGCCGATGCGGCCGCATTCGGCTTGTTCGGCAGCTTGCCCAGCGGCCGGTCGAGCTTGGCGATGACGTAGATCTCGTTCTTCTCGATCGGCGGGAACGGCACGAAGTAGCGCGCCTGGTCGCCGTCTGGCGCGCGCGGCAGGATCTCCGCCACCGATGCGGGCAGCGCCGCGGGCAGCCCGTCGACATGCACGTTCAGGCGCGCACCCGGCAACAGGTTGTCGCTGAGGCTGCGCGGGAACACCGCCACCACGCGCGTCTGCGCGCAGTTGCTGGCGCGCGCCAGCGTGGCGCCCGCCGCCACGCGCATGCCGGGCTGCGCGATCAGGTCTTCGATGGTGCCAGGCTCGGTCGCGCGGATCTCCAGGTTGGACAGCCGATCGATGCGCTGCTGCTCGGTGGCGAGCAGCTCGTCGACTGACTTGCCGTACGCCTCGAGTTGCTCCAGCTCGGCGGTCAACTGCGCGGATTCGGCGCTCAGCGCCTGGCGCCGCTGCGCCAGCGATGCACTGGGGCCGTCCGCCGATGAGGCATAGACCTTGTTGCGCGACGCTTCGCTTTCGCCGACGGCGCTGTCCAGCTCGGCTTTCACCGCGGCCTTGGCATTGGAGAGCATCGACAACTGGTAGCGCGAAGCATTGGTGTAGGCCTCGCTCACCGCGCCTGCCCACTGCATGTTCTGGTTCCGGTTGACGATCTCCTGCTGCTGGTCTTCCTGCGCGGTGGCCGACGCCAGCCGTGCCTGCAGCGCGCGCACGCGCGTCGCATGCTCGCGCTGCGCGGCGCTGTTGTAGCGCTGCAGGTCCTGCTCGGTGGCGCCCATCATCCGGCGGTTCGATTCCAGCCGTGCCCGCGCGGAATCGTAGCGCTGCTGTGTATCGAGCTTCTTGCCGGTCAGCTCGACCAGCAGCGAGCGGTCGATGTTCGGGTTCTGCACCACCATCAGCGGCTGGTTGGCGGTGAAGCTCTGGCCCGCTGCCACCTTCTGCTGCATGACGATGCCTTCGACCGGCGAGGTCACCAGGCTGACGGGACTGTTGATCACGGCACGCTCCGACGAACGCGTAAACACATTCGGAAACATAATCGTCAGCACCGCCCACACGATGAACAGCACCACGCCATAGCCGGCCATGCGCGGCACGATATGCCACAGCGGCACGGCCACGGGCTGCTGGCGCTGCACCAGGCCGTCGCCATGCGACTGGCGCTGCGATGCGGGGGCCAGCGTGTGGCGCGGGGGGGAAGGCGGCGGCGGTGGGTTGTTGCGCTGGTCGGCCATGGTCGTTGTTCTCCGGCAAACGGTCAAAAGCATCCCTCCCGGCTGCTGGCACCGCAGGCCGGATGAGCAAATTCACAGGCAAGCGCGTGGCGTCGCGCAAGGGCTGTCGCGCGATGCCCGGCCTGGTAGTCCCCAATTCAGCTTGTTGTCTGCAGCACGCGCGCTGCGGCAGTCAGCCGCGGCGGCGCACCTTGCATCGGACCTCGGTCCGGTCCGTAGATTTGCCCGTTCTGATTCGGGCAGCGTTGAACAATGGCCGATCGCTGCTGCGAGCAGCAAGGCGATGGCCACTAGGTGGCAGCCTGTTGACGATAAGATTCATGCACTCAGGCCGCCGCGCGTGAGTTAAGGCTAGACAGTTGCCCCCTGGCTTGCTGTAAGAATGTGTAAGGGGAGGTCGTAGTCTTGCTTAATACGGCCTTAATACTGGCGGTTGCGAAAGCAGGGACACGACCGGTGCACGCATGGGCCAGGAACGTTGTCCGGCGCGGGCTGCAGAATTTCGGACAGGCGCTGACGGATCGCTTGTTTACCATTGCGGACGATCGTCTGAAGCAAGCGGCGGCGCGACTTGTTCCAGCGGACGGCGTTCGGCATCGATGCCAAAACGCAACGCCAGCAGGCCGGCGATGATGACGAGTGCCGCACCGAGACCATAGCCCGCAGCCACCGCTTCGCGGCTGCCGCTCTCGATCAGCGCGCCGAGCAGCAATGGCGCGATAAAGCCACCGGTGCCCGTGCCGAGGGCATAGAACACCGAGATCGCCAGGGCACGCATTTCCAGCGGGAACACTTCGCTGGCGGTGAGATACGCGGAGCTGGCCGCCGCCGAAGCCAGGAAGAACACGGCCGACCAGCACAACGCCTGCGCGCGCGCATCGAGCCAGCCTTCGACAAAGGCCCAGCCGGTCAGCGCCAGGCCAATGCCGGCCAGCACATAGGTCGAGGCAATCATGCGCCGGCGCCCGATATGGTCGAACAGCGGCCCCAGCAGCAAGGGCCCTGCGGCATTG
The DNA here is from genome assembly GCF_017815025.1 of Cupriavidus phytohabitans. Classification (NCBI taxonomy): domain Bacteria; kingdom Pseudomonadati; phylum Pseudomonadota; class Betaproteobacteria; order Burkholderiales; family Burkholderiaceae; genus Cupriavidus; species Cupriavidus phytohabitans. The sequence continues at coordinate 124,845 of NZ_JAGIQB010000015.1, read as the reverse complement.
CCCAGGGCGAACGGGAAGATGTATAGCGCCACACTTGCTTCCGGCACGTGGTAGAAGTGCGTCAGCACCAGCGCATAGGTGAAGAAGATGGCGTTGTAGAAAAACGCCTGCGCCACCATCAGCGCCAGCGTGATCGTGCTGCGCCGGCGATAGCGCCGCAGCAGCAGGCGCATGACCTCGCCCACGCCGGGGGCTGCGCGCCGGCGCATCGCAACCGGGGCGCAATCGGACGCCACCGGCGGCAGCGGCCCATGGCTCGCGCGCACCTCTGCTTCGATCGCGGCGACCACGCGTTCGGCTTCTTCGACCCGCCCGTGCGTGGCCAGCCAGCGCGGGCTTTCGGGCACGTGCCGGCGCACCAGCACGATTGCCACTGCCAGCAGCGCACCCAGCGCAAAGCACGCGCGCCAGCCCCATACCGGCCCTAGCATGCGTGGATCGAGCACCGCCAGGCTCAGGCCCGCGCCCAATGCCGCGCCAAGCCAGAAGCTGCCGTTGATCGCCAGGTTGACGCGCCCGCGCACGCGCGCGGGGATCAGCTCATCGATGGCGGAATTGATTGCCGCGTATTCGCCGCCAATGCCCAGCCCGGTGAGGAAACGGCAGGCGGCAAAGAAGGCAAAATCCGGTGCGAACGCGGTGGCCAGCGTCGCGAGCATATAGACCGTCAGCGTGGCCAGGAACAGCCGCTTGCGCCCGAGCCGGTCGGCCATGCGGCCGAATACCAGCGCGCCGATGACCGCGCCGAGGATATAGAGCGAGCCGGTCCAGCCGACCTGCGTCGCGCTCAGCGCCAGCGTGTCGGGGCGCTCCAGCACGGCGCCGACCGAGCCTACCAGGGTGACCTCGAGCCCGTCGAGCACCCAGGCAATGCCCAGCGCGACGGTGACGCGCCAGTGCCAGCGCGACCACGGCAGGCGGTCCAGCCGCCCCGGGATGTCGGTGCGGAATGCGGTATCGAGCGGAAGGGTGGCGAGCGCGCTATCGGCTGGCGTTGCGTTCGGCATTGCCAAGGGTCTGTTCCCATTATGGGAACAGACCCTAGTATAGGCGCCGCGGCGCCCCCCGGCTTCAGCGGTACAGCACCGTGGGCAGCCAGAGGCCGATGCCGGGGAAGACGTACAGCAGCGCCAGCGCGATCAGCTGGATGCCCATGAACGGCAGCATGCCGAGGAAGATCTGGTTCAGCGTCACGTGCGGCGGCGCCACGCCCTTCAGGTAGAACGCGGCCATTGCCACCGGCGGCGACAGGAACGCGGTCTGCAGGTTCAGCGCCACCAGCAGGCCGAAGAACAGCGGATCGATGCCGAAGTTATCCAGCAGCGGGATGAAGATCGGCATGAAGATGATGATGATCTCGGTCCATTCCAGCGGCCACCCGAGCAGGAAGATGATGACCTGCGCCAGGATCATGAACTGCACCGGCGACAGGTTCAGCGACAGCACCCATTGCTCGACCAGCGCCTGCCCGCCCAGCAGCGCGAATGCTGCCGAGAAGATCGACGAGCCCACGAACAGCCAGCACACCATGGCGCTGGTCTTGGCCGTCAGCAGCACCGATTCCTTGACCACGCGGAAATTGAGCTGGCGATAGGCGGCTGCCAGCAGCGCGCCGCCCAGCGATCCCACCGCCGCCGCTTCTGTCGGCGTGGCCAGCCCGAATACGATCGAGCCCAGCACCGCCAGGATCAGCAGCGCCAGCGGGAAGAACGACGCCAGCAGCATCTTGAAGATTTCCAGCCGCGCGAAGCTGAAGCGCCAGTAGAAGTAGACCAGCAGCACCGCGACCACGCCCAACGTGATCCAGAACCAGCGCGGCGCCGGCGTGGCCGCGCCTGCGGCGGGTGCCGGCTGTGCATTGGCTTGTGCATCGGCCTGTGCGGCGGGTGCTGCAGCGGGAGTACCGGGAGTACCGGGCGAAGCCGCGGCCGGTGCGGCAGTGCCCGCGGGCGCGTCCGGCGCCGGCACCGGTGATTCTTCCGGCGGCGCCTGCAGATCATCCAGTGGCGCGCTGCTTTCCTCGGCCCCGCCAAGCGCAATCGGCGCTTCGACTGCGACGCTTGCGCCTGGCGTGGTCACTGCCTCGTATAACGTGCCCATGATCACCGCCACGGCCAGCGCGGGCAGCAAGACGATGCCCAATTGGCGCGCGAACGCCGCGGCGGGTACGTCTGCATTGCGCGGGCCCTTGAACGCGCGCAGCATGCCGGCACCGAAGGCGGGCAGCGCGCGTACCGCGCCCCCGGCCTGCAGCGTGCCGGCCAGTGCCGGCAGCGGCACCGCACGTTCGCTCTCGGGCAGCGGTGGCGCCAGCGCCGGCTTGAGCTTGGCGATGAGCACGATGTACAGGATGTAGAGCCCGGTCAGCATCAGCCCCGGGAAGAAGGCGCCGGCATAGAGCTGCACCACCGATACGCCCGCCGTGGCGCCATACACGATCAGCAGCACCGAGGGCGGGATCAGGATGCCCAGGCAGCCGCCGGCGGTGACCGCGCCGGCCGACAGCGTCGAGCTGTAGCCGGCGCGCAGCATGGCAGGAAACGCTAGCAGCCCCATCAGCGTGACCACCGCGCCGACAATGCCGGTGGCGGTGGCGAAGATCGCGCACGTCACCAGCGTGGCCACCGCCAGCGAGCCGGGGATCCAGGCCAGCGCCAGGTGCAGGCTGCGGAACAGCTTCTCGATCAGGTTGGAGCGCTCGACCAGGTAGCCCATGAAGACGAACAGCGGGATCGAGATCAGCACGTCATTGGTCATGACCGCATACGCGCGCTGCACCATCAGGTCCAGCGTCTGCTGCACCGCGATCTCGGGATTGGCGTGGCGATAGGCCAGCCATGAGAACAGCACGCCCATGCCCATCAGCGTGAACGCGGTGGGAAAGCCCAGCATGATCGCCACCACGATCAGGGCGAGCATCAGCAGGCCGAGATGCCCGTTGGTCCAGTCGCCGGGCGCAGGCATGAACCAGATCACGGCGCCGACAATCAGCGCCATCAGCGTCACGCCGAACCAGAGTTCCTTTCTCATCGCGCGGCGTCCTCGCGGTGGGGTGGCGGGGGCGTGTCAACCAGCTCGGCCGTCGGCGTGCCTTGCACCATTTCCTTGAGCTGTTCGACGTCCACTTCCTCGACATCGCCTTCGCGCGGCGGCCATTGCCCGCGCTGCAGGCACAGGATGCAGCGGATGGTCTCGGCTACGCCCTGCAGCAGCAATAGCGCGCCGGCAATCGGAATGACCGCCTTGAACGGGTAGATCGGCGGGCCGTCGGCGGCGATCGAGGAATGTTCGTTCTGCGCCAGCGAGACCTCGAAGAAGTCGATGCCGGCCCAGGCCAGCGCGATCACGCCGGGAAAGAAGAAGGCCAGGTACAGCACCAGGTCGATCGCCGCCTGCATGCGCGGCGACAGGAAGCCATACAGGATATCGCCGCGCACGTGCCCGCGCTTGGCCAGCGTGTAGGCGCCGGCCAGCATGAACAGCGTGCCGTACAGCATGTTGCTGGCATCGAACACCCAAGCGTGCGGCGCGCCGAGCGCGTAGCGCGAGAACACCTCGTAGCTGATCATCAGCGTCAGCGCGATGATCAGCCACGAGCCGGCCTGGCCGACGAAAGTGCTTACCCGGTCGATGCCGAGCAGCAGGCGTTGCACGATGGTGCCCCGGCGCTGCTCAGGTGCGCTTGGCGAAGTAGTGGCTCGTCGCCAGCCGGAAGTCGACGTTGGTGTCGTTCTGCCAGCGGGTGGCGCGCTGCGCGAAGGCCTTCATCGAGTCGTTGACCTTCTTGAACATCGGGTTTTCCTTTTCCTTGCGCGCCACGATCTCGTCCCAGACCTTGAGCTGTGCCTGCAGCACCGAGTTGGGCGTGGCGTAGAACTTCACGCCCTGCGCCTGCAGCGCCTGATAGTCCTTGGAATAGCGGTCGATCGCCTTCATCGACATATCCGCCGAGGCCGCCTCCACCGCGTTGGCGATCAGTGCCTTCATCTTGGCCGGCAGCGCGTCATAGCGCTTCTTGTTGAACAGGATCTCGAACTGCTCCGAGGCCTGGTGGAAGCTGCGCAGCATGCAGACCTTGGACACGTCCTGGAAGCCCAGCGCCCGGTCCGAGCTGGCATTGTTGAATTCGGCGGCGTCGAGCAGGCCGCGGTCCATGGCCGGCACGATCTCTGCGCCGGGCAGCGCGTTCACCGCGGCGCCCAGCCCGGTGAAGATATCGATCGACAGGCCGACCGTGCGGAACTTCAGTCCCTTGAAGTCCTCCGGCTTGGTAATGGGCTTCTTGAACCAGCCCAGCGGCTGCGTCGGCATCGGCCCGTACAGGAACGAGACCACGTCGAGGTTCAGGCTGCGGTAGATCTCTTCCTGCAACTGCTTGCCGCCGCCGTATTTGTGCCAGGCCAGCAGCATGTTCGGATCCATGCCCCACGCGGGGCCGGAGCCCCACAGCGCCAGCGCGGAGTTTTTGCCGTACCAGTACGCGATCACGCCGTGGCCGCCGTCGAGGGTGCCCTTGCTGACGGCATCGATCAGGTCGAACGCCTTGACCACCGCGCCGGCGGGCAGCAGTTCGATCTTCAGGTCGCCGCCCGACATATTGTTCACCTTGGCAACGAAATCGCCGGCAAACTCGTGGAAGATGTCCTTGGTCGGCCATGTGCTCTGCCAGCGCATGGTGACGGGGCCCTGCGCCTTGACGATGGCGGGGAATCCCATTGCCGCAGCGCCGGCTGCTGCCCCGGCGGCGCCGCCGAGAAAGCCGCGCCGCGAGACGCCACCCGCGCCGCCGGTCTCGGCGGCAGACTGCTTCGCCTGTGTTTTCCTCGTCCTGGATGCCATGATTGCCTCCATGTATGGGTGGGATGGCCGCGAGCACTGGCCATGGGCCGAGTCAGCTCGCCACTGTCTTGAACACCGGAAAAGTCGGGAAAATCGGGAAAGCGATGGACCAGGAAAGCTGCGCGCGCGCTGCGCAGGGTGGTCCCTGATTCCCTTCATGGTAGGAAATGGACAGAGAACCACAATCTAGGGATTACCCGCGCGGTGTGGGCTGGCTCACTTTGGCTCCGCGGCGCGGGCGCTGATGCGGCACTGCCGCAAGATTCAGGCGCGCGCAATCCCAACTGTGAACTCGCCCTCGAGCGCGCTGCCGGTATCCCCGGGCTGGTTCACGCGCACGGTGCTGGGTCTGCTGCCGGCAATCGGATCCCCTGTGGTCGGACGCGTCGGCACGCCGTGTGCGCGGTAGGCAGGGTGGCTGCGGAGCACCTGTCGGCTGAGCGCATCATCGAAATACAGCTGGCTGGTCAGGACTTCCGACTGCGCCAGCAGCACCTTGAAGTGAATATGGATGGCGCGCGACGGATACCAGCCGGGATAGATCGTCGTGAACGTCGCCACGCCGTCGGCGCCGGTGGCCTGCACGCCGCGCAGGTAGCGGGTTTGGCGATTGGTGGCGCTTTCGCCGCTGTAGCTGCCATTGGCGTCGCAGTGCCACACGCTGACCAGCGCGCCCTGGACGGGCGCGCAGCCGCGCCGTGCCTCGACCACGCGCAGCCGCAGCCGCAGCGGCTGGCCGGGGCGGCCGTCGCGGATGTCGGCGCGCATCAGTGCATCGTCCAGGTAAAAGGGCCCTTCGGTTGCCTCAGGGGTGAGCAGGCAGGCCGCCGGCGCCTGCGCTTCTGCGGTGCCGATGCACCCGAGCGCAAGCAGGGCCGCCACTTCTTGCAGGAAGCAGCGGCGCGCGGTGTCTGGGGGGGCTGTCCCGTCAGGGCCGGCTGCAAGGCGCACGTCCATGTGGGTCTCCGTGGGATGTCGGGGTGCGCACTGCTGCGCGAATCGCGGGTCAGCCGGTCGGGTGATGGGCGGGACGCCTCAGCGTCCCATGGCTTTCAGCATCGAGTAGCCGTGGCTGGTGATGCGTGGTTCCTGCCGGCAACCGTGCAGGACTTCGAGCTGGACCAGTTGTTTTTCGACCAGGGCCTTCAGGTCAGTGGGATCGATCTGGCGGGAATCGTTCGAATCGAGGGAGTCGGGGCCGTCGCTCAGGAGCAATAGCGTGGCAAATTCATGCGGGCTCAGCACGTTCATCTCCTTGGCTAGAGGGGGCGTTTGCTGGGGGTCTGCAGGGCGCACGCGGCGCCCGCGCGAAGAAGCGCGCCGTGGAGACCCTGGCACTTGCGACGGCGCGTGCTGCATTGCGGCACGAATGCTGCAGCGCGGTGCCCGGTCGCATGTCCGGTCTCTGGCGGCTAGCTTGTTTGACGGTACCGGTGGCGCACGGTTCCTTGCCAGTACTTGCCGTTACAAGTTGCCTCTCGCTGACCGGTGTCGGAGCCATTATCGGCCAGCGACGATGACAGTGTGATGGCCATGCAGGTGGCGTGGGCTTGACCGGTGGCAGGCTCGGCGATTCATCGCGGCGACTCATTCGTTTTGTCACTGGATCCCATTCAAAGGCTTAACTTCCGGCGCACGGTGCCGGCGTGACAGAATGCCGCGACCAGGCCGCTCCTGCTGCGCGACCATGGCCTCTTTTTTCTCATCCCGCATGGAGATACACGCATGCTGGCCGCGCGCCTGCTTCTCTCTCTTGCCATTGTGATTGCCATGGTGACCCACGTTTCCTTCGCGGCCGGCGCTTTGCCGGCCACCGAACTCCATGCCGCCGCGGCCAGTGGCGACACCGCACGCGTGCGCGCGCTGCTTGCCAGCGGCGTGGCCATCGACGCCCGTGACGCGCAGGGACGTACCGCGCTGCTGGTCGCCACGCATCACAACCGCGTGCAAGCGGCAAAGGTGCTGATCGAGGCCGGCGCCGACGTCAATGCCAAGGATGCGATCCAGGACAGCCCCTACCTCTACGCCGGCGCGCGTGGCCACAACGAGATCCTGCGCATGGCGCTGGCCAACGGCGCAGACCTGCGCAGCACCAACCGCTATGGCGGCACCGCGCTGATTCCCGCCGCCGAGCGCGGGCATGTCGAGACCGTGCGCATGCTGATCGCGGCCGGCGTGGATGTCGACCATGTCAACCGGCTGAAATGGACGGCGCTGCTCGAGGCCATCATCCTCGGCAACGGCGGCGCCGCGCATACCGAGATCGTGCGCCTGCTGGTGCAGGCGCGCGCCAACGTGAACCTCGCCGACGGCGAGGGCGTCAGTCCGCTGCAGCATGCGCGCCAGCGCGGCTATGCGCAGATCGAGCGCATTCTCAGTGCCGCTGGCGCGCGCTGAGGCGCCGGCGCTCCGGGCCATTCACGCGACGCGCTGTGACCCGTTCCGACGGATCGCCTCCACCGAGCCTCATATATACTGTCAGTGTGCATACAAAATGGTGAAAGCGATGTCTCCGAGAGCAAGACGCAGCGCAACGAGTGAAAGCGGCAGTACGGCAACTGCGGTGCCGGAAGCGGATCCGGCCAAGGAACTGCTCTGGGCACGTCCCGGATTTCTTGTGCGGCGGCTTCACCAGATTCACGTGGCGATGTTCTTCGAGGAGTGCAAGGCGCCCAATATCACGCCGGTGCAGTACGCCATCCTGACCGTGTTGTCGGTGCTGCCGGGACTCGACCAGACTTCGCTTGGGCAGGAAGTAGGGCTGGACCGGACCACGACGATGGACGTGGTGCGCCGGCTGGAAGACCGCGGCCTGGTCGAGCGCCGCGAGAACCCTGCGGACCGGCGTACGCGCCATGTCCACCTGACGCGCGAAGGCAAGAGCGTGGTCACGTCGCTGCGTGCCGACATGGCGCGCGCGCAGGAACGTATGCTGGCGCCGCTGAAGCCGGCGCAGCGGGAGGTGTTCATGGAATTGCTGGCGACACTGGTGGAGGCCAACAACCAGTACAGCCGCACCGTGCTGCGGAGCATGTAAGCCAAAACGGCGGGCGCAATGCCCGCCGTTTCTCATTGCGATGCGGATCAGACCGGATAGACCAGGTCGTTCGCAATGATGGTGGTGTCGTACACCACCTGCCGCTCGCGCAGCAGCAGCCTGCCGGCCTGGCGGCGGAAGCGGTCGTGATAGGTCCCCGCGAGGTGGATCGTGGTGGGGCCTTCGACCAGCGTCTGCAACAGCATGAAGTTGGCCTGCGCCACGATATCCCCGTCGGCGGTTTCATCGCTGACCCGCGTGTTGGTCACCAGGTGCAGGTTGTAGCGCGGCGCGAACATCTGCGTATTGGCGATCGCCGCGGCGCGGTCGCGCATCATGCCGATGCCTTCGGCATACACCAGTCCCACGGGCAGGTTGCGTTCCGCGTTCTCGCGCGCGGTGATGCGGTAGAGTGCATCGTCGGTAAAGAAGCCCGGCCAGTCCTCGACCATGCCGGCGTCCAGTGCCGCGCAATAGTCAGCGTGGAAGGCATCGATCTCCAGCCGCAGTTCGATCGCGCGCGCGGTGCCGAGGGTGCTCTCGCGATAGAGGGAGTAGTTCATCGGTTTCATTTGCTGTTGGATTCCCGTCAGGCTGTGTTCAGAACCCCATCACGCCGCGGTAGTACTGGTACATCGCGCGGATGGCGGATTCGGAGATCAGGGAACTCGAAGTGCCGATCTGCTGCGCGTCCAGCTTGAGCACGTTGAGGTCGCTGCTGGAGCGGCGCACGCCTTCCTGCACGAACTTCATTGCCTCGTTGTCTTCCAGCCCGAGGAAGCCGGCGGGGCCCATCAGGTTGCCCTGGCGCAGGCGGTGTTGCGTCATTTCCTCGGTATCGTCCTCATAGCCGAACATGGTCCATAGCATCAGCATGCTGTCGGGGCCGTTGGGCACGATCTGCCGCACGCCCAGCGTGTTCATCTCGCGCTGCACGATCAGGTTCGGCCAGATCGTCTGCATCGTCACAGACCACGGCGAGTCGAACTCGCGCACGTACTCCAGGAAGCGTTCGTCCTCCAGGCGCATGCCTTCGTGGTACGAGCGCATCTCCTTCCTGTTCTCGTCGCTGACGGCCGCGTACTTGTCTTCCTTCTTGGCCGATGCCATGGTGCCGTGGCGTCCATGGACGGGGTCGGCGATCATCGCCGATTCATTGCCCGCCACCAGCAGTCCGAACACCACCAGGAACGAGTGCAGCAGCGTGGCGTGGTACGGGTCCTTCAGGTTCTCGTGGTACATCTTCCAGTTGCACGGCAGTTCGTTCTTGTAATAGCCGAGCACCTTGAGCGGCTTGCCGTTGAAGACCACGTCAAAGTCCTTCAGGATCTCCGGCGTCATGTAGTCTTCCAGGGTTTCCATGTCAGGCGCGTAGGAGGCAAAGATCACGCCGTTGCGTGCCGCCACGTGCAGCTTCACCAGCCCGTGGTCTTCGTTGCGGAAGTCCTTGGGCATGCCGCCGGCGCGGTTGACGCCGCGCTTGAACGGAACACCCTGCAGGTTGCCCTTCAGGTCATAGGACCACTGGTGGTAAGGGCAGACGAATTCCTTGGCGTTGCCCTGGCTATGCCGGCAGAACTCGGCGCCCCGGTGCGCGCAACGGTTCTCGAACACGTTGATCGAGCCGTCCTCGGCGCGCGACACGACCACCGGAGTCGCGCCGACATACGAGCGTTTGAAGTCCCCGGCGTGCGGGATTTCTGCTTCGAGCGCGACATAGTTCCACGAGCGGCCGCGGAAGATCTTCTGCAGCTCCAGGTCATGGACGGCGTGGCTGGTGTAGACCCAGTCGGGGATGCAGTGCAGTCCATCATCGGGCCAGCGGCATTCATCCAGTGCCGGGTTCTTCTTGCCCAGCGTGTGCTGGATCACCGCTTGTGTCTGGTACATGTGGGGGTCCTCTCAGAGTGTGATGGAGCGGTCTGCTTCTGGCTGGCGTTCGCGGACAACCTGCCGCAGCGGCAATGTGTCGTCGCACAGGCGTGCCAGATGCGCGGAGACGTCGTGCCCGACCAGTGAGCGCAGCTGGCGCAGGTCGCCGCCGGCATTCACGGCAATGGCATGGCGCAGGCGGCCGTGGCAGGTGCCGAGCAGCATGAACTTCGGGGTGGCGTCAGCGTGGGCAGCGAAGCCGCGCCAGTCATAGCGGATATCCGGGTGCGCGGCGCCGAGCATCTGTACATTGCAGCCGAACTGGTCGGTCCAGAACCACGGCAGCGCCGTGGGCCCCGCATCCACGCCAAGCATGGATGCCGCCGCGATGCGTGCCTGTTCATTGGCGCTTTGCCACGACTCGAGCCGCATCTCGGTGCCGAACAGCGGCTGGTACTGGCTGCAGCAGTCGCCGGCGGCATGGATATCCGGCGCGCTGGTGCGGCACCGTTCGTCGACCTGGATGCCGCCGTTCTGCGGATGCAGCGCCAGTCCGGCGCCGGCGGCGAGCGTCACTTCCGGGGACAGGCCGATGGCGACCACCACCAGCGGTGCGCGCAACACGGCGCCGCCAGCCAGTTGCAGATGCACGCCATCTCCGCTGGTGCCGCAAACCTCGATGCTGCATCCGAGGTGCAAAGTCACGCCTTGTGCCCGCCCCCGATCTGCCAGCCAGGTGCCAAGCTCCGGAGGCAGGGCGCGGCCAAGCAGGCGCTCCGCGCTCTCGATGAGCGTGACCTTCAGGCCCATGCCTGCGGCGGTCGAAGCGGTTTCCAGGCCAAGGAAGCCGCCGCCGATCACCACAAGTTCGCCAGCGCGCTGCATGGCATGGCGCAGGCGCGCCGCGTCGTCCAACGAGCGCAGGTAGTGCACATGCGGCGTACCCGGCGGCAGCGCCGGCAGCACGCGGGCATTTCCGCCGGTGGCGAGCAGGCAGGCGTCGTAGCCGATGGCACTGCCGTCGGCCAGTTGCGCGACATGCCGCGTGGCATCCAGCGCGGTGACGCAGGCGCCCAGCCGCAGCTCGATGTCCTGGTCGGCATAGAAGCTGGGGGGGTGCACGCCGATCTTGCCGTCCTGCTCGACGTCGGCCAGCACGGACTTGGACAGCGGCGGGCGCTCATACGGCGCGTGCCGCTCGCCGCCCGCCATGACGATGCGGCCGCCGTAGCCAAGGCTACGCAGCGCCGCGGCGGCCATGGCCCCGGCCTGGCCGGCGCCGACGATCAGGATGGGCGTGTGCTGTGTCATGACCGGCTCCCTTACAGCTCGACCCACACCCGGCTGTCTTCGATCTTGACCGGATAGGTGCGGATATCGCCGGTGGCGGGCGCGCACATTGCCTTGCCGGTGCGGATGTCGAAGCGCGCCTGGTGCAGCGGGCATTCGATGCAGCCGTCTTCCAGGTAGCCGTCCGACAGCAGGGCATACTGGTGCGTGCAGACGTTGTCGGTGACAAAGTACGTGTCGTCGCTGCGATAGACGGCAAGCTGGCGATCGCCCAGCGTCAGCGGCATCACCTCGTCGTTTTGCAGCGTATCGGCCGCATCGATGTGAATCCATGCCATGGTTATCTCCGTGAAGCTAATTTGTCAGTATGCTGATTATATAAGATCAGTGTACTGATGTTTTGGGCGCGAAATATCCTCGTTAACCCTGGCGGGTGCGTGCGGTCCCCGGCGTGGCCGCGGCACTGTGCTGCCGCGCGGGACGTGCCTGCCACCGCGCCAGGATCTCGCCCATGATGCCGCGGCGGAACGTCAGCACGCAGACCACGAAGATCAGCCCGGTCACCATGCTGACCGATTCGCCCAGCGTATCGAACCAGCCGATCCCGGTCATCGCCGCCAGCGCACTGCCCGCATCCCCCAGCTTGTTCTCCAGCGCGACAATGACCAGCGCGCCGACCAGCGGGCCGGAAAGGGTACCCATGCCGCCGACCAGCGTCATCAGGATCACGGAGCCCGACATCATCCAGTGGACATCGGTCAGCGTGGCGAAGCCCAGCACCAGGGTCTTGAGCGCGCCGGCCAGCCCCGCCAGCGCTGACGACAGCACGAATGCCAGCAGCTTGAAGCGATCCGCGTCATAACCGAGCGAGACCGCGCGCGGCTCGTTCTCCTTGATCGCCCGGAGGATCTGCCCGAAGGGCGAATTGACGATGCGCATGATGCCAAGGAAGGCCGCGGCCGTGACGGCCAGCACGACGTAGTACATGGTGTGGTCGGACGCCAGCGGCAGCAAGCCGAACAGCTCGCCGCGCGGCACCGCCTGCATGCCGTCTTCGCCGCCGGTGACCGGCGCCTGCAGGCAGAAGAAGTAGAACATCTGCGCCAGCGCCAGCGTGATCATGGCGAAGTAGATGCCCTGGCGGCGGATCGCCAGCGCACCGACCACCAGCCCCAGCAGGGCGCCGAAGGCGGTGCCGGCCAGCAGCGCCAGTTCTGGCGTCAGCTGCAGCGACTTCATCGCGTAGCCACAGGCGTAGGCCGCGCCGCCGAAGAAGGCAGCATGGCCGAACGACACCAGCCCGGTGTAACCCAACAACAGGTTGAAGGCGCACGCAAACAGCCCGAAGCACAGCAGCTTCATCACCAGAACCGGGTAGGCGCCCAGCCAGGGCGCGAGCAGCAGGGCCGCCAGCAGCAGTCCATAGGCGAGCAGCGGCCGCGTTGCGTTAGTGGGGCTTGCCATCATTTCTCCTTTCCAAACAGGCCGGCCGGTCGCACCAGCAGCACGCAGACCATGGCGACAAAGACAACGGTCGCGGAGGCTTCAGGGTAATAGACCTTGGTGATGCCTTCGAACACACCCAGCCCCAGCCCGGTAAAGATCGAGCCGAGGATCGACCCCATGCCGCCGATCACCACCACCGCGAACACGGTGATGATCAGGTTCTGCCCCATCAGCGGCGACACCTGCATCACCGGCGCGGCGAGCACGCCCGCGAGCGCCGCCAGGCCCACGCCGAAGGCATAGGTCAGCGTCGCCAGCAGCGGCACGTTGACGCCGAAGGCCTCGACCATGCGTGGATTCTCGGTGCCGGCGCGCAGGTAGGCGCCCAGCCGGGTCTTCTCGATCGTGTACCAGGTGGCAAAGCACGCTGCCAGCGAAGCGACCACTACCCAGGCACGGTAGTTGGGCAGCACCATGAAGCCCAACTGGCTGACGCCGGTCAGCGCTTCCGGGGTGGGGTAGGGCAGGCCGGAGACGCCATAGACCGAGCGCAGCAAGCCTTCGATCAGCAGGCAGATGCCGAGCGTCAGCAGCAGCCCATACAGGTGGTCGAAGCGGTACAGGTGGCGCAGCATGGTGCGCTCCAGCACCACGCCCAGCGCACCGGCGACCAGCGGCGCCAGCAGCAGCATCAGCCAGTAGTTGATCCCGAGGTAGTTCAGGCCCATCCAGGCCAGCACCGCGCCCAGCATGAACAACGCGCCATGCGCGAAGTTGATGACGTTGAGCAGGCCGAAGATCACCGCCAGCCCCAGGCTCAGGATCGCGTAGAACGATCCGTTGACCAGCCCCAGCAGCAGCTGGCTCAGCAGCGCGGGCAGGGGCACTCCAGACAATTCCATGACAAGGTCTCCTTACACGCCCAGCAGGGCATTGAGCGCGGGCATCTTCCGTTCCAGTTCGCTGGCGGCGAAGGCCTCCACGATGCGGCCGTGCTCCATCACGAAGAAGCGGTCCGCCAGCGGCGCCGCGAAGCGGAAGTTCTGTTCCACCATGACAACGGTGTAGCCGCGCCGGCGCAGCGTGGCGATCATCTTCGCCAGCTTCTGCACGATCACCGGCGCCAGCCCTTCCGAGATCTCGTCCAGCAGCAGCACGCTGGCGCCGGTGCGCAGGATGCGCGCCACCGCCAGCATCTGCTGCTCGCCGCCCGACATGCGCGTGCCCTGGCTCTTGCGCCGCTCGTACAGGTTGGGGAACATCTCGTAGATCTCGGCAACGGACATCGGCTCGCGCAGGCCTGTGGCGCCTGTCGCTGTGGCAAAGCCAGGCGGCAGCATCAGGTTCTCTTCGCACGACAGGCTGGCAAAGATGGCGCGCTCCTCCGGGCAATACCCCAGCCCCAGCGGCGCGATGCGGTGCGTCTTCATGCCGATGGTTTCCTGGCCGAATACGCGCACCGAGCCCTTGCGCGTGCCGACCAGGCCCATGATGGCGCGCAGCGTGGTGGTGCGGCCCGCGCCGTTGCGCCCCAGCAGCGTCACCACTTCGCCCGGCCGGACCGCCAGGTCGACGCCGTGCAGAATGTGCGATTCGCCGTACCAGGCATGCAGGCCCCGCAACTCCAGGGCAGGGGTGGCGATTGCGGTCATGCGGCCTCCTGCTGGTCTTCCGTGGTTCCCATATAGGCTTCCTTCACCTGCGGATTGCGCGAGATCTGGTCATACGTGCCCTCGGCCAGCACGGCGCCGCGCTGCAGCACCGTGATGCGATCGACGATCGACGACACCACGCTCATGTTGTGCTCCACCATCAGCACGGTGCGTCCCGCCGACACGCGCTTGATCAGCGCGGTCACGGTCTCGACGTCCTCATGGCCCATGCCTTGCGTGGGCTCGTCCAGCAGCATCAGCTCGGGATCGGTGGCGAGCGTGGTGGCCAGCTCCAGCGCGCGCTTGCGGCCATAGGCCAGTTCGGCCGTGCCCAGATGCGCGAAGCCGGCCAGGCCCACCTCGTCCAGCAGCTCCATGGCGCGTGCATCCAGCCGCGACAGCGACCGCCCGCCGCGCCAGAAATGCCACGACGTACCCAGCTTGCGCTGCAGCGCGATGCGTACGTTTTCCAGCACGGTCAGCTGCGGGAACACCGCGGAAATCTGGAACGAGCGGATCACGCCCATGCGGGCGATCTGCGCCGGGCGCAGCGCGGTGATGTCGTTGCCGTTGAAATGGATGGATCCGGAAGACGGGGCATGGAACTTGGTCAGCAGGTTGAAGCAGGTGGTCTTGCCGGCGCCGTTGGGGCCGATCAGCGCATGGATCGAGCCCCGCCGCACCGACAGGCTGACATCGCTGACAGCGGTAAAGCCCTTGAACGCCTTGGTCAGCCCCTGCGTGCGCAGGATTACGTCTTGCTCGGGCATGGGCGCACTCACTTCTTGACCAGCGCGCATTCGCTCGCGGACAGGGGCCGGAAGGCCTCGTCGCCGGGAATCGTGCCGATGTACTTGACCAGGTCCCACGGGCCCTTCGATTCCGCCGGCGTCTTGGCCTGGGCCAGGTACATGTCGTGCACCATGCGGCCATCGATCCGGACCTTGCCATTGCGCACGAAGGCATCGTTGACGGGCAGGGCGCGCATCTTGTCCGCCACCGCGGGGCCCTCGACGGTCCTGGCGGCTTCCACGGCCTTCAGGTAGTGCAGCACGCCCGAATAAACGCCGATCTGCCCGTGCGTCGGATACGCCTTGTGGCGCTTGTAATAGCGCTCGACGAAGTCCTTCGACTGCGCGTCGAGGTCGAGCCTGAACGGATCGACATAGGTCAGGCCCTGCGCGGCAGGCAGCCCCAGGCTCTTGAGATCGGTGATGAAGGTCGAAGGCGTGATGACGGTCTGCCCCGCCTTGATCAGCCCGAACTCGCCGGCCGCCTTGACGCCGTTGATCATGTCGTTGCCGGCGTTGGCCAGCACCACGACCTTGGCCTTGGAGGCCGAGGCGGCGACCACCGGGCTGCTGAAGTCGCTGGCATTGAGCGGATGGCGCGTGCTGCCGACGTTCTTGCCGCCGCCGGCATCCACGGCCTTGCGGAAGTCGGCTTCCAGCGACTGGCCGAAGGCATAGTCCACGGTGATGTAGTACCAGCTGTTGCGGCCCTGGTCGATCAGGCGCCGGACCAGCGGATACGACACGGAATAGGTGTCCCAGGCCCAGTGGAATCCCGTAGGCGAGCAGTTCTGGTTGGTCAGCGCCATGGCACCGCCGGTGGAGACGATGTCGATCTTCTGCTTCTGGCGCGCCACTTCCTGCACCGCCAGCGCCGTCGATGAATTGGGGAAATCGATCACCATGTCGACGCCATCGGTATCGAACCAGCGGCGCGCCAGCGACGAAGCGATATCGGCCTTGTTCTGGTGATCTGCGGACAGCACAGTGACTGGCTTGCCCAGCGCCTTGCCGCCGAACTCCTCGACGGCCATCTGGGCGGCGACGACGGAGCCCTTGCCGGACAGGTCGGCATAGGAGCCGGACATATCGGTGATGACGCCGATCTTCACGCCGCTGGCGTCGGCCAGGGCGGGCGTGGCCTGCGCCAGCCCGAGCAGGGCGGATGACGCGGCAAGGGTGCGGAGGATGCGAGAGGTGGACATGGGGGCTCCAGGTTGTCTGCGCGAAGGGATGGAAGTTGGCGATGGCTGCAGTGGCCCGTCGCGGGCGTCATCGCTGCGCTCGCGCGGTAAATAATTCAGTATGCTGAATATATGCTGATGAAAAGGGCGGATTTCTCCGCCCTGCAAGTCCGCCGGGTGGCAGTGCTTAGGTGGAAAGATCGCGCCCGCGCGTCTCCGGCACGAACACCATGCCGATGACGAAGGCGAGGCCGGCGATGACGACCGGGTACCACAGGCCAAAGTACACGTCGCCGCTGGACACGTTCATTGCCGTGACCACGAACGACAGCATGCCGCCGACCCAGCCCGCACCAAGGTGGAAAGGCAGCGACAGGGAGGTGTAGCGCACCCGCGCGGGGAACAGTTCGACCATGAAGGCGGCCATCGGGCCATAGACCATGGCCAGGAACAGGATCGGCACCAGCAGCAATAGGAACACCATCGGCGTATTCATCCTGGCCGGATCGGCGCGCTCCGGCCAGCCGGCCTCGACCAGTGCGCCCTTGATGGCGGCGCGGTCGAAACCCTGCAGCGTGCGCTCGCCGATCCGCACTTCCGCCTGTGCAGGGTCGCTGGCCGGCGCGAAGGTGTAGCCTACGCCCAGGTCGGTCAGGTAGCCGCGGATCTTGTCGCAGGCCGACACCGGTTCGCCGAACAGGCGCGCCTTGCAGTCGCCGGCGGTCACCTGCACCGTGCCTTGCCGCTGGAACTGCTCCAGCGCCGGATTGGCATAGTGGGTCAGTCCCTTGAACACCGGCTGGGTGCATAGCGCAGCGAGCAGGCATGCCGCCATCATGATGTACTTGCGGCCGATGCGGTCCGACAGCCAGCCGAAGAACAGGTAGCACGGCGTCGCCACCACCAGTGCAATCGCGATCAGCTTGTGCACGGTTTCGATCGGCACCTGCAGCGTCTTGTTGAGGAAGAACATGCTGTAGAAGTGGCCGGTGCCGAAGATCGCGCCAAGCCCGGCAGCCACCACGAACAGCAGCAGCACCGACTTCAGGTTCTTCCACTGGGTGAAGCTCTCGCGGATGGGAGACTTCGAGGTGGCGTTGCCCGCCTTCATGCGCGCGAATACCGGCGATTCATGCAGCTTGCCGCGGATATAGACTGAGATCACCAGCATCACCAGCGACACGATGAACGGGATGCGCCAGCCCCACGCGCGGAACTCCGCCTCGGTCAGGAAGGTCTTGAGCAGGTAGACCACGAACAGCGAGGACAGCAGGCCCAGCGTGGCGGTGGTCTGCAGCGAGCTGGTGTAGAGGCCTCGCTTGCTCGTCGGCGAGTGCTCGGCGACGTACGTGACCGCGCCGCCCACTTCGCCGCCAAGGGCCAGGCCCTGCAGCAGCCGCAACAGGACCAGCAGCACCGTGGCGGTGATGCCGATCTGCTGGTACGTCGGCAGCACACCCACGCCCACCGTGGCCACGCCCATCAGCAGGATGGTGACCAGGAAGGTGTACTTGCGGCCGATCAGGTCGCCCAGGCGCCCGAACAGCAGCGCGCCCACGGGGCGGATCAGGAAGCCGGCGCCAAAGGTGGCCAGGCTCGCCAGGAAGGCGGCCGTCTCATTGCCTGGCGGAAAGAACAGTGCGCCGAAGTACACAGCCAGCGCCGCGTAGATGTAAAAGTCATACCACTCCATCAGGGCGCCGAAGGATGAGGCAAGGATGACCTTGCGTTCTTCGGCGGTCATGCCGGAGGCTGGGGCGCGCGTCTCGGCGCGGGTCAGGCTGATCGTCATGGCGGGGGCTCCTCTTGGTCAGGCCGTACGTCTCTATTGTTTGTTTGCTTCCCGGGTGGTGCCGGCGTCGGTGGCGCGGGTCGTTGATGACCCGAGACTGTGCAGCGCCGCATCCTGCCGGTGCATCAGTCAGTATGCTGATGAGAAGCGCAGTATGCTGAGCAAAATGCGGGCCACTGCCGACGCCGCCCGCTGTCTTGCAAAGGCGCCGGAAAGCCCGATTTAAACGGTTATTTCATATTGTCAGCATACTGAGCATCTGCGAATCAGTGTACTGAGCGACTTTGCCCATCGTTATAGGTGTTAACCCTTCGCACTGCGTCTGGACTTTTGAAATGTCGCTGACTAGAATCCAAAACTAATCAGTGTACTGATCAATTAACGAGACAACGCGCTCGCATACGCGGGAAAAGCTCGGCACGCAGCGATTCCATCCATCAGGAGCCCCCACCAGCATGACCTACGTGAAGAAGATCGCCCTGGAAGAGCATTTCATGACCCCCGGTTTCCAGGCTTACTCAAACGGGTTCACGCAGCATATCGATCCGGCGGTGTTCGCCGAGCTCGGTCGCCGTCTTGCCGATTTCGACGAAGAGCGCCTGGCCGAGATGGACCGGTGCGGCATCGACATCACCGTGCTGTCGCAAACCGGCCCGGGCGTGCAGGGCGAGCCCGACGCGGGCCTGGCGCTGGCACGGGCGCGCGAGAGCAATGACTTCCTCGCGGCGCAGATCGCCCGCCATCCGACGCGCTACGCCGGCTTTGCCGCGCTGCCGATGCAGAACCCCGAGCAGGCGGCGGCCGAACTGGAGCGCGCCGTGCAGCAGCTCGGCTTCAAGGGCTCGCTCGTGAACGGCCATACGCATGGGCGCTACTACGACGACCCCGCTTATGACGCGTTCTGGGAACGCATGCAGGCGCTGGACGTGCCGATGTATCTGCATCCGACCGACGCCGTCGTGTCGCCGCAAGTGCTCGCGGGCCATCCGGAACTGGTCGGGGCCGCGTGGGGGTGGGGCGTGGAAACCGCCTCGCACGCGCTGCGGCTGCTGTTCAGCGGCGTGTTCGACCGCTTCCCGCGCCTGAAGCTGATCCTCGGCCATATGGGCGAGGGCCTGCCGTACCAGCGCTGGCGTTTCGACAGCCGCTTCGCGGTCTATTCGCATGGCGTCAAGCTGGAGCGTGCGCCGTCCGAATACATCGGCAGCAATATTGTCATCACCACCTCGGGCGTGTGCTCGCACGGCGCGCTGAGGGGCGCCATCGCCGAACTGGGACCCGAGGCGGTGATGTTCTCGGTCGACTATCCCTATGAATCCACCGAAGTGGCCGCGCGGTTCATCGACAGCGCACCGCTCGACGACTCCACGCGCGCGCTGGTCTGCCATGGCAACGCGCAACGCCTGCTCAAGCTCTGAGCGCACCAACCGGGAACCCTCATGCAAAAAGTCTTTCGTATCGGCCAGATCGTCCCCAGCTCGAACACGACGATGGAAACCGAAATCCCCGCCATGCTGACGGCGCGCCAGCAGATCCGCCCGGAACGCTTCACCTTCCATTCAAGCCGCATGCGGATGAAGAAGGTAGTCAAGGAAGAGCTGGCGGCAATGGACGCAGAGTCCGACCGCTGCGCGGTGGAGCTGAGCGATGCCCGCGTCGATGTGCTCGGCTATGCTTGCCTGGTCGCGATCATGGCGATGGGCCATGGCTACCACCGGCAGTCCGAACAGCGCCTGAAGGCACATACCACGGCGAACGGCGGCGACGCGCCGGTCATCACCAGTGCCGGCGCGCTGGTGGATGCGCTCAAGGTGATGGGCGCAAAGCGCATTGCAGTGGTCGCGCCCTATATGAAGCCGCTGACCGAACTGGTCGTCGACTACATCCGTAACGAGGGCTATGAAGTCGTCGACTACCGCGCGCTGGAAATCCCCGACAACCTGGAAGTCGGCCGCCACGACCCCGCGCGCCTGCCCGGTATCGTCGCGCAGATGAACACGCGGGACGCCGACGTGATCGTGCTGTCTGCCTGCGTGCAGATGCCGTCGCTTCCGGCCGTGGCAAAGGTCGAGGCGATGACCGGCAAGCCGGTGCTTACCGCCGCCATCGCCACGACGTACGCGATGCTCCGTGCACTGGACCTGGAGTCGGTCGTGCCGGGCGCGGGTGCGCTGCTGTCCGGCGCCTACTGAGGAGCGACCATGAGTACCTTCCAGTACGGAGGCCATGTCCACGCCAACGGCATCCGGCAGCATTACCTGCGCTACGGCGGCAATGAGGGCGAGCGCGTCGCGCGCGACGCCGTCGTTATCGTGCCGGGCATCACCAGCCCCGCGATCACCTGGGGCTTTGTCGGCGAGCATTTCGGCACGCGCTTCGACACTTACATCCTCGACGTGCGCGGCCGCGGGCTGTCGTCGGCGGAGCCGGAGCTCGATTACGGACTTGATGCACAGGCGCGCGACGTAACGGCCTTTGCCGAAGCGCTGGGGCTGCCGCGCTACAGCGTGGTCGGCCATTCGATGGGCGCACGGATCGGCCTGCGTGCGGCGGCGAGACAGCCGGGCGGGCTGGCGCGGCTGGTGATGGTCGACCCGCCCGTCTCGGGACCCGGCCGTCGCCCGTATCCGGCGCAGCTGCCGTGGTACGTCGACTCGATCCGGCTGTCCCGGCAAGGCACCGACCTGGAAGGCATGCGCCGCTTCTGCCCGACCTGGACCGACGAGCAACTGCGCCTGCGCGCCGAATGGCTGCACACCTGCAATGAAGACGCGGTGGTGCGCAGCTTCGAGGACTTCCACCGTGACGACATCCATGCCGACATGCCGCGGGTCAGGGTGCCCACGTTGCTGATGACCGCCGGCCGCGGCGACGTGGTGCGGCCCGAAGACGTCGTGGAAATTCGCACGCTGCTGCCAGGCCTGCTGGTCAGTCACGTCGCCAATGCGGGCCACATGATCCCGTGGGACGACGAAGCGGGCTTTTACGCGGCGCTGGAGGATTTCCTCGGCGCGCCGCTGTTGCAATGACGAACAAGGAGCCGACATGCCGGTAAGCGACCACCAGATGATCGAGGCCTGGCGTAAGGTGCTGCGGCTGTCCCGGCTGGAGCCGGGACAGACCGTCACCATCCTGACCAGTGCCGCTACCCACCCGCAGACGCTGTCCACCGCGCTCACCGCCACGCAGTCGATGGGCGCCATCGTCAACCGGCTCGACCTGCCGCCCGTCAATGGCGAGAAGGCGCTGAGCCGCGATGCGCTCGCCTACCTCGGCACCACGCCGCTGACCGGCAACCCGGCGGCCATCGCTGCGCTGAAGGCGAGCGACCTGGTGCTGGACCTGATGACGCTGCTGTTCTCGCCCGAGCAGCACGAGATCCTGCAGGGCGGGACCAGGATCCTGCTGGCCGTCGAGCCGCCGGAGGTGCTGGTGCGCATGGTGCCGTGCGAGGCCGATCGCGAACGCGTGAAGGCGGCGTCGCAACGGCTGGCAAGCGCGAGGGAAATGCACGTTGTCTCGCCAGCGGGCACCGACCTGCGCTGCCCGCTGGGGGAATTCCCCGCCATCAGCGAGTACGGCTTTGTTGACGCGCCGGGGCGCTGGGACCACTGGCCGAGCGGCTTCGCGCTGACCTGGCCGAATGAAGGCGCCGCCCACGGCACCATCGTGCTGGACAAGGGCGACATCCTGCTGCCGCAGAAGACCTACGTCACCGAGCCGATCCGCGTGACGGTGGAAGCCGGCTTTGCGACGCGCATCGAAGGCGGGCTCCATGCGGAGCTGCTGAGCGAATACATGGCGTCGTTCAACGATCCCGAAGCCTATGCGATCTCGCATATTGGCTGGGGGCTGCAGCCGCGCGCGCATTGGTCGACGCTGGGCCTGTACAACCGTGAGGCCACCATCGGCATGGATGCGCGTGCGTTCGAGGGCAACTTCCTGTTTTCGCTTGGCCCCAACAACGAGGCCGGCGGCCATCGCACCACGGCCTGCCATATCGACATACCGGTGCGCCGTTGCACCGTGCGCCTGGACGGCGTCGACATGGTAACCGCGGGCAAGGTGACCGACGGCTTCCGCTACCCGGAGGACAAGTCGTGATGCACAAGGAAATCGGCGCGTACCAGCGCCAGGGCTTCGGCAATACGCTCGAGCTGGCCGGCCCCTTCGGGCTGCTGATCGTGGACTTCGTCAACGGCTTCGCCGATCCGGCGGTATTCGGCGGCGGCAATATCCGCGACGCCATTGCCAACACCGTGCCGCTGCTCGCGGTGGCGCGGAGCGAAGGCTGGCCCGTCGCGCACAGCCGCATCGTGTATGCCGACGACGGCGCCGACCACAACGTGTTCTCGATGAAGGTGCCGAACATGCTGACGCTGAAGGAGCATGCCTTCAACAGCGCCATCGTGGCAGAACTGGCGCCGCAGCCGGGCGAACTGGTGGTGCGCAAGACGGTTCCGTCGGCGTTCTTCGGCACGTCGCTGGCGGCGTGGCTGACGCAGCGCGGCGTGCGCACGCTGGTGGTGGCCGGCGCCGTCACCAGCGGCTGCGTGCGCGCCAGCGTGGTCGATGCGATGCAGTACGGCTTCCGCCCGCTGGTGCTGTCCGACTGCGTGGGCGACCGAGCGCTGGCGCCGCATGAGGCCAACCTGTTCGACATGGCGCAGAAATACGCAACGGTCGCCACGCGGGCGGAGGGGCTTGCCGCCATCGGCGTGCGGGACTAGGCGCGCAAGGACATGGCGGCCCTGCCGGGATGCGGTAAAGCCGCAATTGACAGGGTCGCCCGCATTTTCATAGGATTTTGGTCAGTATGCTGAATAAGCCACGCTTATCATCGGAACGGACAAGGCAATGACATCGTCGATCGAACCGCATCACCCGGAAATCGCGCGCGGCCAGGGAGTCGGCGCGCGCGTGGCGCGCAAGGAGGACGCCCGTCATCTGCACGGCAAGGGCCGCTTTGTCGCGGACATCGCCATGCCCGACTTGCAGGAGGTGGCATTCCTGCGCAGCCCGGTCGCGCACGCCCGGCTGCTGTCGGTGATCAAGCCTTCCCGGCACGCCGCCACGGTGATCGTGCGCGAAGACATGACGGCGGCCAGCGATATCATCGCCGACTCGGCTTTCCCGTCCTACCAGCCTTCGGCGCAGCCGCCGCTGGCCAGCGGCAAGGTGCGCTTCGTCGGCGAGCCGGTGGCGATGGCGTTCGCGCCCACGCGCGCCGAGGCGGAGGATATCGCCGAACAGGTCGCCGTGTCGTTCGACGAGCTGCCCGCGCTGGCCGACGTGACGCAGGCCAGCCAGCTTGCCGGCGAGGTGCGCGTGCACGAGCACTGGCGCGACAACACCTTCCTGACGCTGACCGCCGACAAGAACTTCGAGGCGCGCCAGCGCGAGGCCACGGTCGTAGTTCGCCGCAAGATCGATCTGGCGCGCCAGTGCATGGTGCCGATGGAAGGCAAGGCAGTGCTGGCTTACTGGGACCACCAGTTCGACCAGCTGGTGGTCTACAGCGCGACGCAGGTACCGCACATGATCCGCACGATCCTGGCGCACTGCCTGGGGCTTGAGCAGGAGCGCGTGCGGGTGATCTCGCCCGACGTCGGCGGCGCCTTCGGCTACAAGTGCGTGCTGCAGCAGGAGGAGCTGTGCATCGCGTGGCTGGCGCTGAACTACAAGCGCCCGTTCCGCTTTATCGAGGACCGGCGCGAGCACCTGACCGCCGGCGCAAATTCGCGCGAGCACCACTACGAGCTGACCGCGTATGCCGATGCGCGCGGCCGCCTGTTGGCGCTCGATGCAAGGATCGTGATCGATGGCGGTGCCTATTCGGTGTGGCCGTTCACCATCGGGCTGGAACCGGGGCAGGCGATCGGCAACCTGCCGGGGCCGTACGCCTTCGACGGCTACCGCTGCGAAACCACTTGCGTGGCCACGAACAAGCCCGGCTTCGTACCCTATCGCGGCGTGGCGCGTACCGGGGTCTGCTTTGCGATGGAACTGATGATCGACGCCATCGCCCGCGAAGTGGGACGCGAGCCGTGGGAAGTCCGCTGTGAGAACCTCGTGCCGCCCGAGGCTATGCCCTATGTCAACGTCACCAACAAGCATTTCGACGGCGGCGATTACCCGGCCAGCGTACGCAAGGCCATGGAGATGATCGGCCTGCCCGCGATCCGCGCGCGCCAGAAGGCGGGGCCACAGGGCAGCACCTATGTCGGCGTGGGTTTCGGCACCTACACCGAGCAATCGGCGCACGGCACCTCGGTGTTCGCCGCGTGGGGCACGCCGGTGATCCCGGGTTTCGATTCTGCGACGGTGCGCATCACGCCGGACGGCGGGCTGGAGGTGCGCGTGGGCGTGCATTCGCACGGGCAGGGCATGGAGACCACCTTCGCGCAGATTGCCCACGAGGTCCTCGGCATCGATATCGCGCGGATCAAGGTCGTGCACGGCGATACCGGCCTGACGCCGTTCTCGACGGGCACGTATGCGTCGCGCTCGCTGGTGATGTCCGGTGGCGCGGTGTCGCGTGCGTGCAAGGCGCTGCTGCCGCGCCTGCTGAAGATCGGCGCGCACATGCTGGGCCAGCCGCAGGGCGACGTGGCGTTCCGGGATGGCGCCGTGGCAGCCGAGGATGCAGGCACCGCCGATATCGCGCGCATCGCCAACGCCTGGTACATCAACCCGCACCTGTTGCCGCCGGACGTCGACGCGCAGGGGCTGGAAGTCACGATGGGCTTCAAGCCTGCCGTCGACACCGGCAGCTTCACCTACGCCACGCATGCCGTGGCAGTGGAAGTCGATATCGACTCCGGCCACGTCGGGATCCTCGACTACGTGGTGGTGGAGGACTGCGGCACCATGATCAACCCGATGGTGGTGGAAGGGCAGACCTACGGCGGCGTGGCGCAGGGCATTGGCACCGCGATGTTCGAAGCCATGCACTACGACGGCAACGGCCAGCCGCTGGCGTCGACGCTGGCGGACTACATGCTGCCTGGGCCGACCGAGATCCCGTCGATCCGCATCCATCATTTCGAGACGCCGTCGCCGCATACGGAGTTCGGCGCCAAGGGCATGGGCGAGGGCGGGGCGATCGCGCCGCCGGCGGCCATCTTCAATGCCGTCAATGACGCATTGCGCGATTTCGGCGTCGAGCTGAAGGAGACGCCGCTGACGCCGCGCAAGATCCTGGAAGCACTGGATGCGGCCGAGGCCGATGCGCATAACCGGAAGGCTGCCTGACCGATGAAAGCCGTTGCATTTTCCTACCACGCGCCCGGCTCGCTGCCGGAGGCGCTGTCCCGCCTGGGCGCGGGTACCGATGTATCCAAGGCCATGGGCGGCGGGCAATCGCTCGGGCCGATGCTGAACCTGCGCCTGACCCGGCCCGATACGGTGGTCGATGTGTCGGCGCTGCGCGAATTGCGCGACGTGACCGCAACCCCTGACGGCATCCGCATCGGCGCCTGCGTGACCCACGCGCAGATCGAGGACGGCGTGTTCGAACCGCTGCGCGGCACCCTGCTGCAGGCCGTTGCCGGCGGCATTGCCTATCGGGCGATCCGCAACCGCGGCACCGTCGGCGGCAGCCTTGCGCATGCCGATCCGGCCGCCGACTGGGTCGTGGCGATGACCGCGCTGGGCGCGCAGATCGAGATCGCGTCCGCCGCCGGCACGCGCGAAGTGCCGATGGAGTCGTTCATGCTCGGCGCCTACACCACGGTACTGGCCGACGGCGAGTTGATCGCCGCGGTGCGGGTGCCGCAGAAGACTGCGCACAGCCGCTGGGGCTACCAGAAGCTGTGCCGCAAGACCGGTGAATTCGCCGAGGCCAGCTGCGCCGCGTACTTCGACGCCAGCCACCGCTTCGCCCGCATCGTGCTCGGCGCGCTGGACGGTCCGCCCATGGTGCTGCCCGGCCTGACGCGCGCCGTCGCGGCGCAGGGCTCGGCCGCGCTGACGGCCGATGCCGTCGCAGAAGCCGTCGCGCACGCCGCGCCGGGCAAGGACGCGATCGACCGCAAGCTGTACCGAACCGTCGTGATGCGCTGCGTCACGCAATTGCTGAACTGAGGAGCGCCGTGCAGACCATCGAATTCACCGTCAACGGCCGCCGAGTGTCCGGCGCGTGCGCGGACCGGACGCACCTGGGCGACTACCTGCGCGACACGCATCGCCTGACGGGCACCCACCTTGGCTGCGAGCACGGCGTGTGCGGCGCCTGCACCGTGCTGCTCGACGACAAGCCTGTACGATCGTGCATCACCTTTGCCGCCGCTTGCCAGGGCGCAGACATTGTCACGGTGGAGGGCTATGAGGACGACGCGGTCATGGCCGACCTGCGCGCGGCCTTCAACCGGCATCACGCGCTGCAGTGCGGCTACTGCACGCCCGGGATGCTGGCCACCGCGCGCGATATCGTGCTGCGCCTGCCCGACGCCGACGAAGCGGTCATCCGCCATGAGCTGTCGGGCAACCTGTGCCGCTGCACCGGCTATATGGGCATTGTCGCAGCGATCCGTTCGGTGCTGGACGCACGCCGCGCGGCCGCCGGCGTGATCGCACGGCACGCCAGCACAGCCACCGCCCCCATGCCGTTCGCGGGCTTCACGGTCGCGGAGGAGGTGCTCGGCTCGCAGCCGCATCTGGCGACGGCGAGCAGTGCCGAGCCGGAACGCTCGGCCGACCGCAAGGGCTGGTCGCGCATCGAAGGCGGCTTCACCGTGCCCTATGCACTGGACGAGGTATGGGCCTTCATGGCGGACCTGCCGGCCGTGGCGGGCTGCCTGCCCGGTGCGGTGCTGACGGAAGTGGCCGGGGAGAAGGTCAAGGGCCATATCGCCATCAAGTTCGGCCCCATGTCGGCGAGGTTCGAAGGCGCCGCGCGCCTGCAGCGCGATGACGCCAACAAGCGCGGCGTGCTGAAGGGGGCCGGACAGGACTCGCTCAGCAATGCCAAGGCCGCGGGCGATATCGCCTACGTGCTCAAGGCCTTGTCCGCCGGCGAGACCGAAGTCGCGGTCGACCTGCAGTATTCGCTGCAAGGGCCGCTCGCCCAGTTTTCACGCTCGGGGCTGGTGCGCGACTTCGTGCGGCGGATGATCGCCGACTTTGGCAGGTCGGTATCGCGCAGGATGAACCCCACGCTGTCCGATGCCGAGCGCAACCAGGCCGTGCGCCTGAACCCGGTGGCAATGTTCTTCGGCGTGCTGTGGGAGCGTGTGAAGCGCTTGTTAGGCGCCCGCTGAACAACGCTGGCCGGGGAGGCAGGGGCGAGGCGAGGGCTCCCTTGCCGCCTTCCTTGCCCGCCTTACCCCGGATGCACTACAACCAGTAGTGCGGTGGCAGTGGTCTTGCCGCCATTGGAGATCGCATGTGCGACATCGGCCGCATAGCGCGCGGTCTCGCCGTGCCGCAGCTTCTTCTCGTCGGCGCCGGCGCGCACCGTCATCGCCCCCCCCAATACCGTCAGGTGTTCCTGCGTGCCGGCCTCATGCGGCTCGGAGGCGAGCTCGCCTCCGGCCTGGATGGTCAGCTCATACCACTCGAAGCGCCCGGCCAGCTCGATCGGCCCCAGGATGCGCAAGTCGCAGCGGGTGTCGGGGCTTTTCAGCGACGGGATCGCGTGCGGCTGGACCACGGTGATGCCGCCGCCAGGGCGCTCCGCGGCGCCGCCGGCGAGGAAGTCGGTCAGGCTCACGCCCAGCGCATTGGCCAGTCGCCACAGCACTGCGACGGTGGGGTTGGCCAGGTTGCGTTCGATCTGGGACAGCATCGACTTGGATACGCCGGCGCGGCGCGACAGTTCGTCGAGCGACAGGCGCTGCTGCTGACGCAGTGCCTGCAGCGCCAGGCCGACAGCTGGCGGACCTTCGGCTTGCGGGGTCTGGGCCGGGGCTTGCATCATGGATGGATGTTCGTTATATTGCGCAAAATGTTCGATATACAGAACATGTTCGATTTATCGATCGAATCCTAGCATATCCCCAGCACATCACTGCACACCACAGGGAGCCAGCCATGCCGAATGCCGAGGCATTCTACGCATCCATCCGCACCGAACTCGACGCGATCCGCGAGGCCGGGCTGTTCAAGCAGGAGCGCGTGATTACCACGCCGCAGGGCGCGCGGGTGCGCACCACCGACGGCCGCGAGGTGATCAATCTGTGCGCCAACAACTACCTTGGGCTGTCGTCGCACCCGCAGGTGATCGAGGCCGCGCACGAGGCGCTGCGCACGCATGGCTTCGGCCTCAGTTCCGTGCGCTTTATCTGCGGCACGCAGGATCTGCACAAGACACTGGAAGCGCGGCTGTCGGCATTCCTGGGCACGGAGGACACCATCCTCTACGGCTCCGCGTTCGACGCCAATGGCGGGCTGTTCGAGACGCTGCTGGGCGCCGAGGACGCGGTCATCAGCGATGCACTCAACCATGCGTCGATCATCGACGGCATCCGCCTGAGCAAGGCGCGCCGCTACCGCTACCAGCACAACGACCTCGACGACCTGCGCGTGCAGCTCGCGCAAGCACGCGCGGACGGCGCGCGCTTCATGCTGGTGTTTACCGACGGCGCGTTCTCGATGGACGGCACCATCGCGCGGCTCGACGAGATGCGCGCGATCTGCGACGAGTACGGCGCGCTGCTGGGCATCGACGAATGCCACGCGACGGGCTTCCTGGGGGCGCGCGGGCGCGGCACGCATGAGCTGTGCGGCGTGTTCGGCAAGATCGACATCATCACCGGCACGCTGGGCAAGGCGCTGGGCGGCGCTTCCGGCGGCTTCACCAGCTCGCGCAAGGAGGTGGTGGCGCTGTTGCGCCAGCGCTCGCGGCCGTACCTGTTCTCCAATACGGTGGCGCCAGCGATCGTCGGGGCATCGATCGCGGTGCTCGATATCCTTGAAACCAGCACCGAGCTGCGTGACCGGCTGGAACGCAACACC
The DNA here is from genome assembly GCF_017815025.1 of Cupriavidus phytohabitans. NCBI lineage: Bacteria > Pseudomonadati > Pseudomonadota > Betaproteobacteria > Burkholderiales > Burkholderiaceae > Cupriavidus > Cupriavidus phytohabitans. The sequence continues at coordinate 95,986 of NZ_JAGIQB010000015.1, read as the reverse complement.
AAGTTCTTCCGCGCGGGGCTGGACAAGCTGGGCTTCGACGTCAAGGCCGGGGAGCATCCCATCATCCCGATCATGGTCTACGACGCGGAGAAGGCGCAGCAGCTCGCGCAGCGCCTTTTGGACCTGGGCGTGTACGTGGTCGGCTTCTTCTACCCGGTGGTGCCAAAGGGCCAGGCCCGCATCCGCGTGCAGATGAGCGCGCTGCATGACGAAGCCGCGCTGCAGGCGGCGCTGGATGCGTTCGGCCAGGCCGGCCGTGAACTGGGGCTGATCTGATGGCCGGCGGCACTCCCAAGATCCTGATCGTCGGCGCCAACGGCCAGATCGGCTCGGAACTGGCACTGGCGCTGGCAGATCGCTACGGCCGCACCAACGTCATCACCTCCGACGTGGTGCCGACCGGCCGGCACGTGCACATCACGCACGAGATGCTCAACGCCACCGACCGCGGCGAACTCGCCACCGTGGTCGAGCGCCATGGCATCACGCAGGTCTACCTGCTGGCGGCGGCGCTGTCCGCAACCGGCGAAAAGGCGCCGCAGTGGGCGTGGAACCTGAACATGACGAGCCTGCTCAACGTGCTGGAGCTGGCGCGGCAGACCGGGCTGGAGCGCGTGTTCTGGCCCAGCTCGATCGCGGCCTTCGGTCCGACCACGCCGTCGGTGGATACGCCGCAGAAGACCGTGATGGAGCCGACCACCGTCTATGGCATCTCCAAGCAGGCGGGCGAGGGCTGGTGCCGCTGGTACCACGCGAACCATGGCGTCGACGTGCGCAGCGTGCGCTATCCGGGGCTGATCTCGCACAAGACGCCGCCGGGCGGCGGCACCACGGACTATGCGGTCGACATCTTCCATGCGGCCGTGAAGGGCGAGCCCTACACGTGCTTCCTGAAGGAAGACGAGGCCTTGCCGATGATGTACATGCCCGACGCGCTGCGCGCCACCATCGAGCTGATGGAGGCACCGGCCGAACGGCTGGGCGAGCGCGGCAGCTACAACATCGCCGGCACCACCTTCACGCCCGCGCAGATCGCCGCGGCGATCCGCGAACATGTGCCGGACTTCGAGATCCGCTACGAGCCCGACTACCGCCAGGCAATCGCGCAAGGCTGGCCGGATTCGATCGACGATTCGGTGGCGCGCGCGGACTGGGGCTGGAAGGCGCAGTACGGCCTGAGGGAAATGGTCGCGGACATGCTGGCCAACCTGAGGGCGACGCTTGCTGCCTGAGCGCTACGGCACGGCAGCGTCGATCGCGATCCGCACGCCTTCGCTGCCGACTGCCATCGGACCGCTGCGCCCGACCAGGTCGCCTGACTGCGGCATGGCGTTCCCGCTCGCGGAAATACGCGCTTCCACCACCACCTGCGTATGCGCCGACAGCTTGTGGTCGGGCCGCATCGCCATCGCGTCGTCCAGCGTGAAGGTCAGCGGCAGGTCGCGCGCCTGCCGGCGCAGCACCGCCAGCGGCATGCGCGAGCCGTCGGCGGGCAGGGCATAGACGAAGAGGGTGTCGCCCGGCTGCGGCGTGCGCCCCGCTTTTTCGCTGAGCGTGACCATGCCGGTAAGCTTCGCCGCCTGCGCGGCGGAAGTTCCGCGCGCCGCGGCGAGGTTGGCGGCAATGCGTGCCGCGGTCTGCGAGTCCGGCGGCAGTAGCCGGTGCAGGTGCTCCCAGTAGCCGATCGCCGCTGCCGTGTCGCCGCGTTCCCCTGCCGCGCTGGCCGCCAGCGCCAGTGCCTTGGGGTCATCCGGATCCAGCGTCAGCGCCCGCTTGATCTCCGCCATTGGCAGGCCCTGCAGTGAGCCATTGTTGAGACTGGCCAGCACATCGGCGTAATCGGAGCGCAGCGATGCCACTTCGGGCGCCAGCTCGACCGCGCGGGCGTAGGCCGCGGCCGCGTCGGCATACCGCTCCAGCACGCTGTAGGAACGCGCCAGCATGGCCCAGCCTTCGGGATCGGCAGGGGCTTCGCGCAGCCGCTGCGCCAGCTGGTTGACCATGCCTTCGACCTGCGCGCCGCTGAGCTGGTGCGGGCTGCCGCTCGCTTGCGGCATGTCGCCGGCGCGCCAGAGCGCGACGGGGTTGCCCAGGTGCAGGTAGAGCAGGATGGCGGCGCTCGGCAACGCCGCAAGCAATGCCGCGGCGAGCAGCGGAGCCGTGCTGGCGCGGCGCGTGCCAGGGGCGGTGTCTGTGGCTTCATCCAGCAGCCGGCGGCCGAGCTCGTCGCGGGCTTCGGCATGCCGGGCCGCGCTCAGCGTGCCGGTGCGCAGGTCGGCGTCGAGTTCGCGCAGTTGGTCGCGGTACAGGTCGACCAGCAGCATGCGCTCCGGGGTGCCGGGGTCAGGAGGGGCATGGCGGCGCAGCAGCGGCCACAGCAGGCCCGCGATGGCGGCGGCGATCAGTGCAGCGGCGAGCAGCCAGAAGGTCGTCATGGTTGTCGGGGAGCGGCGGGATCGGCGGCGTCGTTGAGCAGGCTCTCCAGGTCGCGCCGTGCGCCGTCGTCAAGCGGAGCGTCCGTCCCGCGATGGCGCGCGCGGGCGCGCACGATCGCCCATGCAACGCCTGCAACCAACAGCAGCGGACCAAACCACAACAGCCACGTCAGCGGCCGCAGCGGCGGCTTGTACAGCACGAAGTCGCCGTAGCGCTGCACCAGGTAGTCCTTGACCGCCTGGTCGCTGGCGCCGCCGCGCAGCTGCTCGCGGATCTGGCGGCGCAGGTCGACGGCCAGGTCAGCATTGGAATCGGCCAGCGTCTGGTTCTGGCACACCAGGCAGCGCAGTTCATTGGACAGCGCATGCACGCGCGCATCGAGCTCGGCTTCGGTCGGCGCGGCGGCCGCCTGCATCGACAGGCAGCATAGCCACAGCGCAAGCGCGGAGCGCAGCCTATGCATGGCCGCCTCCGTGGCGCTGCAGCCGCTCGATCAGCGGGATCAGCTTCTGCTCCAGCACCTCGCGCGTGACCGGGCCTACCTGGCGGTAGCGCACCACGCCGTGCTGGTCGATGACAAAGGTTTCGGGCACGCCATAGACGCCGTAGTCGATGCCCACGCGCCCGTCGGCGTCGACCAGCGATGCCGTGTAGGGGTTGCCGAGCCGCTGCAGCCATTCGCGCGCGGCGCCGGCCTCGTCCTTGTAGTTCAGGCCGTACAGTGGCACCGGCGCGCGCGCGGCGAAGTCGACCAGCACCGGATGTTCGGTGCGGCAGGCCGCGCACCATGAGGCCCACACGTTCAGCAGCCACACCTTGCCGCGCATGTCGGCGGACGCCAGCGTGCGGCCTTCCGGCTCCAGCAGCGGCAGCGCGAAGACCGGTGCGGCCTTGCCGACCAGCGGCGAGGGCAGCTCGCGCGGATCGTTGCGCAGCCCCGCGGCCAGCGCAACGGCCAGTGCGAGGAAAGCGGCGAGTGGCAGCAGGAAGCGCGTCATGCCGGCGTCTCCTCGCGCGTGGAGGCCAGCGCGGGCGCGGCGGGTGCAGTCGGCGGCGCGGCCTCGGCCGTGACACGGCGGCGCAGCCGGTAGCGCTTGTCGCACGCCGCCAGCAGGCCGCCCAGCGCCATCAGCACGCAGCCGGCCCAGATCCAGTCGACAAAGGGCTTGACGTGGATGCGCACGGCCCAGGCGCTGCCGTCGACATTCTCGCCGAGTGCCACGTACAGGTCGCGCGTCAGGCCGCTGTCGATCGCGGCCTCGGTGGTCGGCATGTCCTGGCTGCGGTAGATGCGGCGCTCGGGATAGAGCACCGCCACGCGCTTGCCGTCGCGCGACGCGGTCAGCGTGCCGCGCAGCGCGTCATAATTGGGGCCGACGGCCTGCCTCACGCCGGCGAAGCGGAAGTCGTAGCCGCCGACGCTGACGGTGTCGCCCGCGCGCATCGGCAGTTCACGCAGGCTTTCCTGCCCGGTGACCAGCGTCACGCCCGCGATGAAGATGCCGACGCCGGCGTGCGCCAGCAGCATGCCCCAGTAGCCAGGCGCGAGCTGGCGCAGCGCGCCGAACCGGTGGCCCCGCTGGTGGCGCAGCCGTGCCGCCAGGCTCGCCACCGCGCTCAGCACGCACCATGCCGCCAGCAGCAGCCCCAGCCCGGTCATCGCGGAGGCGTTGCGCAGCGCCAGCAGCAGCCCCAGGCCGATGGCCACGCTGGCGATGCCGGCCCAGCGCAGCCGCTGCGCCATGTCGGGCAGGCTGCCATGGCGCCAACGCGCCAGCGGCGCCGCGCCCATCAGCAGCACCGCGGGTGCCATCAGCGGCACGAACACCTGCTCGAAGTAGGCAGGGCCGACCGAGATCTTGCCCAGCCCCAGCACATCGACCAGCAGCGGGTAGAGCGTGCCGAGCAGCACCGTTGCCGCCGCCACCGCCAGCAGCACGTTGTTGGCCAGCAGCAGCGATTCGCGCGAGACCGCGGCAAACTCGACACCCCGCGACAAGCGCGGCGCGCGCCATGCGTACAGCGCCAGCGCGATGCCGGTCACCATGCCAAGCAGGGCAAGGATGAAGATGCCGCGCTTCGGATCGACCGCGAACGCATGGACCGAGGTCAGCACGCCGGAGCGGACCAGGAAGGTGCCGAGCAGGCTCAGGGAGAACGTGAAGATCGCCAGCAGCACGGTCCACGCGCGGAACGCCCCGCGTTTCTCCGTGACCGCCAGCGAATGCATCAGCGCGGTGCCGGCCAGCCACGGCATGAAGGAGGCGTTCTCGACCGGATCCCAGAACCACCAGCCGCCCCAGCCCAGTTCGTAATACGCCCACGCGCTGCCGAGCATGATGCCCAGTGTCAGGAAGGCCCACGCCACCGTCGTCCACGGCCGCGACCAGCGCGCCCAGGCGGCATCGACGCGCCCGGCCAGCAGCGCCGCCACGGCAAAGGCAAAGGTCACCGAGAAGCCGACATAGCCCATGTAGAGCAGCGGCGGGTGGAATACCATGCCGGGATCCTGCAGCAGCGGATTGAGGTCGCGGCCCGCCATCGCCGGCGGCAGCAGCCGCACGAAGGGGTTGGAGGCAAACAGCAGGAACAGCAGGAAGCCCGCGCTGATCGCCCCCATCACGCCCAGCACGCGCGCCACCGCGGCCAGCGGCAGCTGCCGGCTGCAGTGCGCCACCGCCAGCGACCACAGCGCCAGCATCAGCGTCCATAGCAGCATCGAGCCTTCATGCCCGCCCCATACGGCGGCGATGCGGTAAGCCAGTGGCAGCGCGCTGTTGGAATTGGCCGCGACATAGCGCACGCTGAAGTCGTTGGCGACGAAGCTCCATGCCAGCGCCGCGAACGACAACGCCACCAGCGCGCATTGCACGCGTGCCGCCGGCCGCGCTACCGCCATCCACGCCAGCTTGCCGCGCGCCGCGCCGGCCAGCGGCACTGCCGCCTGCACCAGCGCGACCAGCAGCGCGACGATCAGCGCGAAGTGCCCCAGCTCGGCGATCACTGGCGCGCTCCCTGCGCCGGTGCCCCGGCCATGCGGCGGTTCACCTGCTCGGCCTGCTTCAGCGCATCGGCGGCTTCGGGCGGCATGTAGTTCTCGTCGTGCTTGGCCAGCACCTCGCTGGCAACGAAGGTGCCGTCGGCCTCCAGCTTGCCGCGCGCGACCACGCCCTTGCCTTCGCGGAACAGGTCCGGCAGCAGGCCGCGGTAGCGCACCGGCACCTGGTGCGCGGTGTCGGTGACGACAAAGCGTACGGTCATGCCGTCGCCTTCGCGCCGGATCGAGCCGGATTCGACCAAACCGCCGAGCCGGAAGCTGCGCGCCACCGGCGCCTCCTGTGCGGCGACCTGGCTCGGGCTGAAGAAGAACACCAGGTTGGAGCGGAACGCATTGAGCACCAGCGCCAGCGCGATGCCGCCGCAGGCCAGGGCCGCGGCGAGCATGCCGAAGCGGCGCTGGCGCGGCGTCATCGGCGGTTGCTGGCCTGTTGCGCGCTGGCGCGGCAGCGGCGCGCCAGCAGCAGCAGCTCCAGCGCCAGCAGCAGCGCACTCATGCCGAACGCCCCGGCGATGAAGATGCCATGGGGTCCGTATGGCAGTGCATGCTGGAGCAGCGACAGGGTCATGACGTCTCTCCGGTAACCGGCACCTCGCCGCGCTCGCGCAGGATGCAGCGCACGCGCACCAGCGCAACGGCGATGGTGTACATCCAGCACGCCAGCGTCATCAGCAGCATGCCGGCCAGCATGGTGGCCGCCATCGACGGCGCCGCGGTCAGGCTGACCGAGGCGTCCTGATGCAGCGTGTTCCACCACTGCACCGAGAAGTAGATCACCGGGATATTGGCCACGCCCACCAGCGCCAGCACTGCGCAGGCGCGCTCGGCGCGGCGAGGCTCGTCGATGGCGGACTCCAGCGCGATAAAGCCAAGGTACAGGAACAGCAGGATCAGCTCCGAGGTCAGCCGAGCATCCCAGACCCACCACGTGCCCCATGTCGGCTGGCCCCACAGCGCACCGGTCCAGAGCGCCAGCGCGGTGAACAGCGCGCCGGTTGGCGCCAGTGCCGAGGCCATCATCGACGACAGCCGCGTGCGCAGCACCAGCGCCAGCGCGCAGTAGCCGGCCATGACCAGGTAGATGAACATCGACATCCATGCCGCCGGCACGTGGATAAAGATGATGCGGTAGACCTCGCCCTGCTGCGCGTCGGTCGGCGCCACGGCAAAGCCGACATACAGGCCGGCGACGGCAAACAGCGCCGCCGCGGCGAAGCACCACGGCGCCAGTCGTCCGGCCAGCGGATAGAACCGTACCGGCGCCGCGTACGCCATCCAGGCGCTACGCGCCCGCGGCGCCTCGGCAGTGTGCAGCGATGGCAGTGGCTGGCTCATGCCGGCGTCTCCATGGCGATGCGCAGCCCGGCGGCAGTGGCCAGCGGGCACAGGAACAGCGACAGCGCCAGGCATGCGCCCAGCAGCGAGAACTGCGGCACCACGTCGAGCCCCGCGTCGGCGGCCGCCGCGGCGCTGGCGCCGAACACCAGCACCGGTACGCTCAGCGGCAGCACCAGTATGCACAGCAGCACCGCGCCGCCGCGTACGCCCAGCGTCAGCGCGGCGCCCACCGCGCCGATCAGGCTCAGCGCCGGCGTGCCGACCAGCAGCGAGGCCGACAGCAGCAGCGATGCACTCCACGGCAGCCCATACTGCTGCGCCAGCAAAGGCGTCAGCAGCAACAGCGGCAGGCCGCTGGTCAGCCAGTGCGCGGCGATCTTGGCCAGCACCAGCAGCGCCAGCGGATGCGGCGACAGCAGCAGCTGGTCGAGGCTGCCGTCCGCATGTTCCTGCGCGAACAGCCGCGACAGCGACAGCATCGACGCCAGCAGCGCCGTGACCCACAGGATCCCGGGCGCCAGCGCGCGCAGCTGCTGCGGCTCGGGACCGATCGCCAGCGGGAACAGGCTCGCCGCGATGACAAAGAACACCACGCTGCCGAGCAGGCTGCCGCGCCGGCGCCAGGCCAGCGACACGTCGTGCGTGACGATGGCGGCGAGGGCGCGGGTCATGTCACCGCCTCCAGCCGCAGCACCGTGCCGCCCGCGCTCAGCAAGTGGTGGGTGGCGATCACTGCCATGCCGCCCGCCGCCAGGTGCGTGTCGAGCTGCGCATCGAAGCGCGCGCAGGCGTCGGCATCCAGCGCCGCCACCGGTTCGTCGAGCAGCCACAGCGCGCGCCGCGCGAGCGACAACCGCGCCAGCGCCACGCGCCGGCGCTGGCCCTGCGACAGCGCGCGCACTGGTGTGTGCGCGACGCGCTCCAGTGCCTGGGCGGCAAGGGCACGGTCCACCGCGCCCGCGTCGTCGGCACCCGCCATGCGTGCGGAGAAACGCAGGTTTTCAGTCGGGCTCAGGTCCGGGTCGATGCCATTGGCATGGCCGACATAGGCAAGCGCCTGCAGGTAGGCAGGATCGCCGCTGCGCACCGGCCGGCCGTGCCAGTGCAACGTGCCTTCGTCCGGCACGGCGAGGCCGCACAGCACGCGCAGCAGGCTGGTCTTGCCGCTGCCATTGGCGCCCAGTATCTGCAGCAGGCCGCCCGGCGACAGGGCCAGGTCGATGCCGCGCAGCACCGGGCGGCCGGCGCGCGACAGGCCGAGCCCTTCACCGCTCAGCGCGGGGGCGGAATCTGGCCGGACGGCGGATGGCGGCACGCGTCATTTCTCCTCGGCCTTGGATACGTCCGGCAGGTGGTGCGCGATACCCTTGTGGCAGTCGATGCAGGTCTTTTCCTTGTTGGCCAGGTAGGTCGAGTGCATGGCCTGCGCGCGCGGGCTCTGCCGCGTGAAGTCCATCGACTGGTAGTCATGGCAGTTGCGGCATTCCAGCGAATCGTTGGCCTTGAAGCGCGCCCATTCGTGCTGTGCCAGCGTGAGCCGGTACGCCTGGAACTTCTCGCGCGTGTCGACGGTGCCGAAGACCTTGGCCCAGACTTCCTTGGAAGCCTGCATCTTGCGCGCCATCTTGTCGGTCCAGTTGTGCGGCACGTGGCAGTCCGAGCATTTGGCGCGCACGCCGCTGCGGTTGGTGAAGTGGATGGTGCCCTGAAGTTCCTGGTAGACGTTGTCGCGCATCTCGTGGCAGCCGGTGCAGAACTGCTCGGTGTTGGTCAGTTCCAGCGCGGTATTGAACGCGCCCCAGAACACCACGCCGGCGACAAAGCCGCCCAGTGTCAGGAAGCCCAGGCTGAAATACGCACTGGGCCGCGTGATGGTCCGCCAGTAGCGCTTGAGCAGGTCGAGCATGACGCGCATCCGCAATGAGGTTGATCTTGGCCGGGCGCTGCTATCTGGTCGCTCCCTGATCCGGTCGCTCCCTTACTTGGCCGCTCCCTTGGTGTCGGCTGCCCCCTTCGCGCCGGGCTTGCGCTTGAGCATCTGCTCGACATCGATGAAGCTGTTGCCCACCAGCGGCTTGGCCTCCGCCTGCGGCACGTGGCACTGGGTGCAGAAATAGCGGCGCGGCGACACCTCGGCCAGCACGTTGTTGTCGCGGTCCATGTAGTGCGTGATGCTGACCGGGATCGCCTGGGTTTCTTCGGTGCGGGTGCGCGCGTGGCAGAACATGCAACGGTTGAAATCCTTGTCGACCTGGTAGCCGTCGATCTTGTGCGGGATCGTCGGCGGCTGCATGGTGTAGTTGCGATTGCGGCGGATGTCCTTGTTCTCGGTCGGGTAAAGGACCGGGGCCTTGGCCTCGTTGCCGATGGGCGTGGGCCCGCGCATGGCATCGACCAGGCCCTGCTGTTGTTGCTGCTGCGCGCGCGCCGCAAGTGGCGCCGTCGCCAGCACCGCCAGCAGCAGCGTGAGCAAGGCCAGCAGTGGCAGCCAGGATCGACTCGGTTTCATGGCGTCTCCCTGTTGTATCGGCCGCACTAGACCTTGACGATCTTGACCGCGCACTTTTTGAAGTCGGTCTGCAGCGAGATCGGGCAGGTTGCGTCCAGCGTCACCTTGTTGATCAACTGGCTGGCGTCGAACCACGGCACGAACACCAGCCCGCGCGGCGGCGCGTCGCGCCCGCGGGTTTCCACGCGGGAGCGCATGCTCCCGCGCCGCGACACCACTTCTACTTCCACGCCGCGGCGCAAGCCCATGGCCTTGGCGTCCTCGGGGTGCATGAACACCACCGCGTTGGGGAAGGCGCGGTACAGCTCCGGCACGCGCCGCGTCATCGAGCCCGAATGCCAGTGCTCGAGCACGCGCCCCGTGACCAGCCAGTACGGATACTCCTTGTCGGGCGATTCGGCGGGCGGCTCGTAGGGCAGGGCGAAGATGACCGCCTTGCCGTCCGGGTTGCCGTAGAACTGGTAGCCGGTGCCGGCCTTGACGTAGGGGTCGCTGCCTTCGCGGTAGCGCCAGCGGGTTTCCTTGCCGTTGACCACTGGCCAGCGCAGCCCGCGCGCTTCATGGTAGGCATCGAACGGCGCCAGGTCGTGGCCATGGCCGCGGCCGAAGGTGGCGTATTCCTCGAACAGCCCCTTCTGCACGTAGAAGCCAAAGGCTTTGGCCTCGGCATTGTGGTACTCGGCGTTGACTTCCTTGAGCGGGAACTTGTCGACCTGCCCGTTGCGGTAGAGCACGTCGAACAGGGTCTTGCCGCGGTATTCGGGCTTCTTCGCGATCAGGTCGGCGGGCCAGACGTCCTCCACCTTGAAGCGCTTGGAAAACTCCATCAGTTGCCACAGGTCCGAGCGCGCATCGCCCGGCGCGTCGACCAGCTGGTGCCAGAACTGCGTGCGGCGCTCGGCGTTGCCATAGGCGCCTTCCTTCTCGACCCACATCGCGCTGGGCAGGATCAGGTCCGCGGCCAGCGCGGTCACGGTGGGGTAGGCGTCAGACACCACCACGAAATTCTGCGGATTGCGATAGCCCGGCAGCCCTTCCTCCATCAGGTTGGCCGCCGCCTGCATGTTGTTGTTGACCTGCACCCAGTACGCATTGAGCTTGCCGTCCTTGAGCATGCGGTTCTGCAGCACGGCGTGGTAGCCAGGCTTGTCGGGGATGGTGCCCGCGGGCAGCTTCCAGATGCGCTCGGCTTCTTCGCGGTGCTTGGGATTGGTCACTACCATGTCGGCCGGCAGCCGGTGCGAGAAGGTGCCCACCTCGCGCGCGGTGCCGCACGCCGACGGCTGCCCGGTCAGCGAGAACGGGCTGTTGCCCGGCGTAGAGATCTTGCCGGTCAGCAAATGCAGGTTGTAGACCATGTTGTTGGCCCAGCTGCCTCGCGTATGCTGGTTGAAGCCCATGGTCCACAGCGACATCACCTTGACGTTGGGATCGGCATAGAGCTCGGCCAGCTGGTCGAGCTTGGCCTTGGGCACGCCCGACAGCTTGCTGACGGTATCGGCATCGTACTTGGCCACGAAGCGCGCGAAGTCGTCGAACGTGATCGGGCGCGAGGCGCCGGGGTTGGCCGCGTTCTTGGCAGCCTGCTGCAGCGGATGCTCCGGGCGCAGGCCGTAGCCGATATTGGTCACGCCTTCCTTGAAGACCGTGTGCCTGTTGACGAAGTCCTTGTTGACCTTGTTGTTCTTGATGATGTAGTGGGCGATGTAGTTCATCATCGCCAGGTCGGTCTGCGGCTTGAAGATGACCGGGATGTCGGCCAGGTCGAAGGAGCGGTGCGTAAAGGTGGACAGCACCGCCACGCGCGTCTTCGGATGGCTCAGGCGCCGGTCGGTGATGCGGGTCCACAGGATGGGATGCATCTCGGCCATGTTCGAGCCCCACAGCACGAAGGCATCGGCGGCTTCGAAATCGTCGTAGCAGCCCATCGGCTCGTCCATGCCGAAGGTGCGCATGAAACCCTGCACTGCGGAAGCCATGCAGTGGCGCGCATTGGGATCGATGTTGTTGGAGCGGAAGCCGGCCTTGTAGAGCTTGGACGCGGCATAGCCTTCCCACACGGTCCACTGGCCCGAGCCGAACATGCCCACGGCGGTCGGGCCTTTCTCTTTCAGCACGCGCTTGAACTGCTGCTCCATCTCGTCAAAGGCGCGCTCCCACGTGACCGGCGCGAATTCGCCGTTCTTGTCGTACTTGCCGTTCTTCATGCGCAGCAGCGGCTTGGTCAGCCGGTCCTGGCCGTACATGATCTTCGACAGGAAATAGCCCTTGACGCAGTTCAGCCCCTTGTTGACCTCGGCCTGCGGGTCGCCGTTCGTGGCCACGACCTTGTTGTCCTTGACCGCAACCGTGACCCCGCAGCCGGTGCCGCAGAAGCGGCACGGCGCCTTGGACCATTTCAGCTTTGTCACCTCGCTGTCCGTGACAAAATTGGCGGCCCCGGCCGGCAGCGTGACGCCAGCCACTGATGCCGTCGCGGCGACGGCGGTCTGCTTGATGAAATCGCGGCGGGAGATGTTCATCTTGCGCCCTCCTCGTAGATGGTCTCGCTCATGGCTTCGGCGTCTTCGTTGTGCTGGTAGACAAGCGCGGCCGACAGCACGCCGGGGAGCTGGTGGAGGTATGAGAGGTGCGCGGCAATGGCGCGCGAGGTCGGCGCTTCGATGGTGACCACGAGCTTGCCGGCATCGCTGGCGGCGTGGACCTCTGCGCCGGTGAGGGAGTCGATGGCGCTGCGTACCTGCGCCACGCTGGCCGGATGCGCATGCACGACGATGCCGGCAATATGCCACTCGTCGCTGGCTGGCAGCGGCTGGATGGGGATCGCACATCTGGCTGCGGGCATGCGCAAGCTCCGGTTCAATGCCGTTTCAGTCTGTGCTGCAGCTTGTTCTTATCTCACAATTCGCGCCAGCGGCGCGCCGCGCGTTCAGTGCGTTGGGGGGCCGCTGACCAGTTGGGTCATCCAGACAATGAACCCATAGCCTGCCACGACGATGACGGAAAGCACCGGCACCATCACGGCGGTCAGGAACAGGAAGCTGCGCAGTTCTTCTTTCTTGCGCTGCGGATCGTGGACTTCCCCGGTTTCCATCATGGCTTGAAGTAATCGGTGAAAGTGGTCAGGCAATGCACCTGATGCGTAACACCATTAAAGGAAGTGCGGCCGAAGGTGTCAAGACTGCACTCGCGCGGTTCATGCAATCAGCCCGCGCGCACGCGTCAGCGCTGCGGCTTCAGCGCGGCTTTGGGCACCGGGCTTGGCGTGGATGCGACGCAAATGCGACTTGACTGTCAGTTCGGAGGCGAACAGTTTCTGTGCAATCACCCGATCGCGGTATCCCGCCGACAGCATGCGCAGGACTTCGAGCCCGCGGGCCGCGGACGCCCGGCTCGGCCGACGCCCCGCGTTTGCGGCGCAATGGCGCCAGGGCCGGTGTGCCAGGTGTGCCAGCAGGCGCTCCAGGTTGTTGCCGCCGGCATCCAGGCGTAGCCAGGCGAGCGCCTGAGAACGGGCGGCCGCACCGCCCCGCGCGCCACGCCTAGTGGTAAGTCACCACCATCACGAAGCCATCCGGCCTGCCGCGCCGCCCCCCAGGCAGGCTGCGGAACACCGGCTCCACGCGCATCTTCGCCGTCGCGACATGCGCATGCCCTTTGGCGCGCACCGGCGGCATCGGCACCGGCGTCGAGACCGTCCGCCCCGAAGCGTCGACACAGCGCGCCTGCACATGTGCCGACGTTGGCGTGAAGCCGCACGACGGATTGGCGACGGCACCGCGAAACGTGATCGTACCCGTCTGCGCCGTCGCGATGCCGGCCAATGCCAGCGCCAGAACTCCACCCGCTATCATCCCGCTTCGTTTCATTGATCTCATGGCATCACTCCGCTGTCGGTGTAGTGCGGATGCAAGCCCCCGCGCGATGCGGTGCTGCCACTGCGCGACCGGAAGGGACAGTACATGCGCCACCTGATGTTAGTAGCCGCAATAGTGATTACTTGAGATTTGGAACAATGCTGTGACTATTGCACCGCTGCGGGGCAGGGCGCGAGGGCGCCCTGCATGGTTTCAGCCAGCCTGGCCAGTACCTTCCCGCAGGATCAGGCGCGAGCGCGCGAAACCGGCGTGCGTGCGCAGGGCCTGCATCAGCTGCTCCGATGGAACGCGGTCGAGATCGGTCACCACATAGCCGGTGGTGCCGCGCGTCTGCAGGTGCTGGCCGGTGATGTTGACCCCCTCCTGCGCCAGCAGCGTGTTGAGCGCGGCCAGCGCACCCGGCGCGTTGCCATGCACGTTGAGCAGCCGCGCCGACGACTGCAGCGGGCCTGGATCGACCTCGGGAAAATTCACCGCCCCGATGGTGCCGCCGGTCGCCAGGAAGTGCGCCAGCTTGGCCGCGACCTCGGCGCCAATGTTCTCCTGCGCCTCTTCGGTGCTGCCACCGACGTGCGGGGTCAGCAGGACGTTGGGCAGGTTCTGCAGCTCGCTGACGAACGGATCGTTGTTGGTCTTGGGCTCTTGCGGGAACACATCGATGGCAGCACCGCCCAGGCGTCCTTCGCGCAGCGCCGCGGCCAGCGCGGCAATGTCGACCACGCTGCCGCGCGAGGCATTGATCAGGATCGCGCCAGGCTTGAACGCGGCCAGCACGCTCGCGTCGATCATGTTCTTGGTGCGCGGCGTGGCCGGGACATGCAGCGTCACCACCTCGGCCTGCGACACCGCTTCCTCGAGCGAACCCGCGGCGCGCGCAGAGCCGTGCGAGAGCCGCGCCAGCACGTCATAGTAGACCACGCGCATGCCCATCGATTCGGCCAGCACGCCGACCTGCGAACCGATATTGCCGTAGCCGATGATGGCGATGGTCTTGCCGCGCGCCTCGAAGGCGCCGCTCGCGCCCTTGGCCCACTTGCCGGCATGCGCCAGCGTGTTTTTCTCGGGAATCCGCCGCAGCAGCATCACCGCTTCGGACACGACCAGTTCGGCCACCGAGCGCGTGTTGGAAAAGGGCGCGTTGAATACCGGAATGCCCGCATGCGTAGCGGCCTCCAGGTCGACCTGCGAGGTGCCGATGCAGAAGCAGCCGATCGACAGCAGGCCCGGGGCGCGGCGGATATCGTCGCCGCGCAGGTGCGTGGCCGAGCGGATGCCGACCACGTCGTGGCTGGCCAGCACTTCGTGCAATTCAGGACCGGCCAGTGCGCCGGTACGGCGCTCGACCTGCAGGCCGGCTTCAGCCAGCCGGGCGGTGGCGCTTTGGTGGATGTTCTCGAGCAGGATCGCAGTGGTCACGTTCGTCTTCCGCCTGGAGGGATGGGTACCCCTCCATTCTGCGCGCAAAACAGCGTGGGGCCACGGGAGTCCCTGCTGCCGGCAATGGCACCGGCGTTGACACCGTCATACTTGGGTTGGGGCAACGCGCCCCGTGCGTTGCCCCATGCCGGTTCAGCGCGAGCGGCGCGAGTCGCCGCCGAGCGGGTCGACGATGATCATGGTCTGGCGCAGCACCCCGCCGTCATCGAAGTAGGCGCTGAAATGCGCGGACTGCAGGCCGTCCTTGTACATCCGCCACGACCACGCTTCGCGCTTCATCAGGGGATAGTACTGGATGGGTTCGCGGGGCATGCCGAAATGCTCCTGCATGTCTTTCTTGGTCCAGACATTGACCTGGGCACGATAGACCTCCGTTTCGGTCAGCATCTGGCGGTAATTGGTCAGCTTGCCGCCGGCATCGAAATCGGCGGCATAGACCTCATGCCCGAAGGGCTGGCGCGACCACAGCCAGCGGGTGGTGCCGTCGGCCAGGCGGAAGGTCTCGGTGGGTGGGCCGAAGGTCTGGCGCACGGCGCTTTCCGGGCTGCCGATCAACTTCTGGCCGGTCTGTACGGGCTGCAGCGTGGCGCAGCCCCCGAGCGTGCCGGCCAGCCATGCGGCCGCGCACAGGCGGCCGGCCAGCCGAAGTTGCATGCGAAGCTGCATGGCGTTCTCCTGCGGGCGTCATGCCCGCATCCGCCATTCTCCGACTAGTGCGATGGCCGGCGCAACAGGACCCCGCGTGCCGGGAAGCCTGTTGCCGCCGGCAGGTCAGCAGCGGCCCTTCTTGGCCTGCCCCGGGGGGCAGAAGGATTCGTTGCCGTACGGGTCGACACGGCAATTGCCCTTCTTGGCCTGGCCCGGCGGGCAGCCGGGACCCCCGCCGCCGTAGGTGTCATATGGGGCAACCACGCAGCCACCAAGCAGGACGCTGCAGGCAGCGAGCAAGGCCAGGACTGGTTTCATTGATTTCTCCTTATTGTGGGGATCTGGATGCGCCCGAGGATACTGCTTTGATCTGGCGTCAATTGTAAGGAATCGTGAATAGGCTTGCGCCACGAGTGGGGCCGGGAATGGGGCTGCAGATGCGGTGCTGCAGATGCGTGCGGAGAGACCCCCGCGTCCGACACTACGGCAGGTGCCTGCCGGGCAGCCGGGCCGCCGGCGCGCCGTTGGGTCGCGCAGCTTGAGTGGCGGAGCCTTGCCGGCGCGCAGTGCCGGCCTTGGCCTGCCTGGAACCGTGAGGCGCAGCCATCCGGCGCTCGCCGTCAATGCGTTCCCCGGGCGCGGAGAATGCCCCGATCCTGACGGGCTCGCCCATGCCGCCGGTGACGTGCTGCGCATGGGCGGTGCCGGAGGCCGCGAGCAACGCGGCGATAACAAGAGGAAGGGCAGGGAGGCGATGCATGGAACGTTCCGGTCGTCGGTGCCCTACGGCACGCGGCAGACGGATGTGTCGCGGCTTCGTGCGGGCCACGGGAGCATAGTCGAGCTCCCGGGTCATGGGTGTAATCGATTGTTAATTGGCCGCCACCCGCTGTCTTCATTCTGGCGCAGGGCTCTCCGCTATTGCTTCTTTCATCAGTCATCCTATGACATGGATGGGTGTGGCAAACAGCATTTTGGCTTGGAAGGCCTTACATCCGGCTGGATTTGGTGGCGTAAAATCAATATTTCGCACACTACACCGCAGATTCCTAGGGAATCCCGGGTAATCCCCAGCGCAATCTTTTCCGCGTTCTCGTAGAATGTTGTACGACGACGTATTACGCTGCCAGCGGAGACCCCCTATGCGCGAAAACCGGATCCGAAAGATGTGGGCGGCAGGCCAGGCGGTGGTGAATGGCTGGCTTTCCATTCCCAGCGCCTTTGCCGCCGAGACCATGGCCCACCAGGGCTGGGACTCGCTCACCATCGACCTGCAGCACGGCGCGCTCGACTACGCCGATGCACTGGCACTGCTGACCGCGATCTCGACCACGGACACCGTGCCGGTCGTGCGCGTGCCATGGAACGAGCCCGGCATCCTGATGAAGGTGCTCGATGCCGGCGCGTACGGCGTGATCTGCCCGATGGTCAACACCCGCGCCGATGCCGAGCGCCTGGTGGCCGCCACGCGTTACCCGCCGCTGGGCACGCGCAGCTTCGGGCCGATCCGCGGTCTGCTGTACGGCGGCGCCGACTACGCTCAGCACGCCAACGACACCGTGGTGGTGCTGGCGATGATCGAGACCCGCCGAGGGCTGGAAAACCTGGACGAGATCCTGTCGGTCGACGGGCTCGACGGCGTCTATATCGGCCCGTCCGACCTGTCGCTCGCGCTTGGCTGCCGGCCGACCTTCGACGACGTCGACCCGCCGGTGGCACAGGCCATCGAGCACGTGGCTGCCCGTGCCAGGGCGCACGGGCGTGTCGCGGGCGTCCATAACGGTGCGCCGGCGGCGGCGTTGCGCCGCATCGGGCAAGGCTTCGGCTTCGTCACGGTCAGTTCCGATGCGCGCCTGATGGCCGCGGGGGCCCAGCAGGTCATGGCCGAAATGCGCGCCGGACAGCCACGGCAGACGGCAGCGCCGGCGCCCGACAACGGCGGCTACTAATCCGGCCGGGCACCAAACAACACCAAACAATACCGAACCGCACCGCACGCAAGGAGAGCAAAACGTGAAACTCGGATTCATTGGCCTTGGCATCATGGGCAGCCCGATGGCGCAGAACCTGATCGCCGGCGGGCATGAAGTCAGGCTGTCGAGCCGCAGCGGCGCGCCGCAGGCGCTGGTCGACCTGGGCGGCATCGCCTGCGCGTCGGCCCGCGAAGTGGCGCAGGGCGCCGACATCATCTTCCTGATGGTGCCCGACACCCCGCACGTGGAAGCGGCGCTGTTCGGCGAAGACGGCGTGGCCGCCGGCCTGGGCCCGGGCAAGATCGTGGTCGACATGAGCTCGATCTCGCCGATCGCGACCAAGGGATTCGCCAGCCGCATCAACGCGCTCGGCTGCCGCTACCTCGATGCGCCGGTGTCCGGCGGCGAGGTCGGCGCGCGCAACGCCACGCTCTCGATCATGGTCGGCGGCCCGGAAGACACGTTCGCGACCGTGCGCCCGCTGTTCGAGCTGATGGGCAAGAACATCACGCTGGTCGGCGACAACGGTGCCGGCCAGACCGCCAAGGTGGCCAACCAGATCATCGTGGCGCTGAACATCGAGGCCGTGGCCGAGGCGCTGCTGTTTGCCGCCAAGGCCGGTGCCGACCCGGCGCGCGTGCGCCAGGCGCTGATGGGCGGCTTTGCCTCGTCCAAGGTGCTGGAGGTGCATGGCGAACGCATGATCAAGCGCACCTTCGAGCCCGGCTTCCGCATCGGGCTGCACCAGAAGGACCTGAACCTGGCGCTGTCCAATGCGCGCGAGATGGGCCTGTCGCTGCCCAACACGGCGACTTGCCAGGAACTGTTCAACGCCTGCGCGAGCCACGGCGGCGCCGGCTGGGACCATTCCGCGCTGGTGCGCGCGCTGGAGCTGATGGCCAACCACGAGATCGGATCCTGAACATGACCGCAACCGCAGCTTCCCCTCAACCCGCCGACAGCATCGCCTGGATCCGGCTGTCCTCCAGCTACCTGGCGCTGGCCACCCCGATCAGCGACGCCAAGGTGCTGACCGGCCGGCAGAAGCCGATGACCGAGGTCGCGATCCTGTTCGCCGAAATCCGCACCGCCAACGGCCACGAGGGGCTGGGCTTCAGCTACAGCAAGCGCGCGGGTGGCCCTGGCCAGTTCGCGCACGCGGCCGAGATCGCGCTGACGCTGATTGGTGAAGACCCTAGCGATATCGCGCGGCTGTGGGACAAGCTGTGCTGGGCTGGGGCTTCGGTCGGCCGCAGCGGCTTGTCGACGCAGGCCATCGGGGCCTTCGACGTGGCGCTGTGGGACCTCAAGGCCCGGCGCGCCGGCCTGTCGCTGGCCAAGCTGCTGGGCGCGCATCGCGATGCGGTGCGCTGCTACAACACCTCGGGCGGTTTCCTGCATACGCCGCTGGACCAGCTGATGGTCAATGCCGCGGCATCGGTCGAGCGCGGCATCGGCGGCATCAAGCTGAAAGTGGGCCAGCCCGACGGCGCCCTCGACATCAAGCGCGTGGCCGCGGTGCGCGAGCACCTGGGCGACGCGGTGCCGATCATGGTCGACGCCAACCAGCAATGGGACCGCCCGACCGCGCAGCGCATGTGCCGCACCTTTGAATCGTTCAACCTGGTGTGGATCGAAGAGCCGCTCGACGCCTACGACCACGAAGGCCACGCCGCGCTGGCGACGCAGTTCGACACCCCGATCGCCACCGGCGAAATGCTGACCAGCGCCGCCGAGCACTGGGACCTGATCCGCCACCGCGCCGCTGACTACCTGATGCCCGATGCGCCGCGGGTAGGGGGCATCACGCCCTTCCTCAAGGTGGCGGCACTGGCCGAGCACGCGGGGCTGATGCTTGCGCCGCATTTTGCGATGGAACTGCACGTACATCTTGCCGCCGCGTATCCGCGCGAGCCGTGGGTCGAGCATTTCGACTGGCTCGAGCCGCTTTTCAACGAGCGCCTGCAGATCGGCAACGGCCGCATCCGGGTGCCGACCGCGCCGGGGCTCGGCCTGAGCCTCAGCGAGCAGGCCAGGGCCTGGACGCGCCAGCAGGCGGAATTCGGCCAGCAGCCATAAGCACGACTTAGAGAAACAAGACACACAGCACACAGCACACAGGAGACAACCCATGAAAAAGCTGATCGTATCCCTGCTGCTTGGCGCAGCCATGGCCACCGCGCACGCCGCCTGGCCGGAAAAACCCGTCACGCTGCTGGTGCCGTTCCCCGCGGGCGGCTCCAGCGACAACGTCGCCCGCATCCTGGGCGCCAAGATGCAGTCGCAGTTCGGCGGCAGCTTCGTGGTCGACAACAAGCCGGGCGCGGCCGGCATGATCGGCGCCGCCATGGTCAAGCGCGCCCCGGCGGACGGCTACACCGTGTTCGTGTCGTCGCTGGGTCCGTTCGTGATCGGGCCGCACCTGACCAGGAACGCCGGCTACGATCCGCTCAAGGATTTCGACTACATCAGCGTGGCGGTGCAGGCGCCCAATGTGCTGGCCGTCCCCGCCAGCTCGCCGCACAAGAGCCTGCAGGACGTGATTGCCTACGAGAAGGCCCATCCCAGCAAGATGACCTTCGCCTCGGCTGGCAACGGCACCAGCGACCACCTGACCGCCGAGCTGTTCTGGCAGCAGACCGGCACCACCGGCCTGCACGTGCCGTACAAGGGCGGCGCGCCGGCGCTGAACGACCTGCTGGGCGGGCAGGTCGATGCCACCTTCATGAACATCAACACCGCGATCCCGCATATCAAGGCGGGCAAGCTGCGCGCGCTGGCCATTACCAGCAGCAAGCGCTCGCCGATCCTGCCTGACGTGCCGACCATGGACGAAGCGGGAGTAAAGGGCGTGACGGTCTACTCGTGGCAGGCCGTGGCGGCGCCGAAGGGGCTGGCGCCGGAGATCAAGGCCAAGCTGCATGCGGCCGTGGTCGCGGCGCTCAACGATCCCGCGGTCAAGCCCAAGCTGCTTGACCTGGGCTTCGAGATCGTCGCCAATACGCCGGAGCAGTTCACGGCGTTCCAGGCGGCGGAGTATGCGCGCTGGAAGAAGGTGATCGAGGTGGGCAAGATCACGGCTGACTGAGAGCAGGCGGTCAGACCCCTGGTTTGCTCCCCTCTCCTGCTTGCGGGAGAGGGGCAGGGGTGAGGGTGGGCGTTTGGCAAGCACGATGCCGGGTCACTCCGTGGGTATTCCGACCCTCACCCCCACCCCTCTCCCACTTCGCGGGAGAGGAGAGCCTTTGCGAGGGGCGGCAGCAAGCGCCATCCCGTTTGCCCGTTTCCAATTCTCAGCGCTCAGCCCCGCGCCAGCCGCTTGAGCGCCCCCGGCTCCAGCAGTTCGATCTGCCGGTACTGGCGCCGGATCCACCCGGCGTCTTCCCATGCCTGCAGATACTTGGCCACCGTCTGGCGCGAGCGGTTGACCATGTCGCCCAGGTCTTCGGCGCTGATATGCACGATATGGTCGGTGCGGTCGGCCAGCTCCAGCAGCCGCGCCGCCATGCGCGCATCGACCGGCGCCTGCGCTGCACTCTCGGCGTGGTCGAAGGCCACGCGCAGCCGCGCGCAGATCTGCTGCACGATCAACTGCATCCCCTCGGGGTGCTGCGCCAGGATCCGGTCGAACGCGCGCCGGTCCAGCACCAGCAACTCGGTATTGCCGACCGCGAAGGCGTCATGCGTGCGCGGCTTGCCGTCGAGCAGCGAGATCTCGCCGAACCAGCGGCCGCGCCCGATCACCGAATACACCGACTCGCGCCCGCCGCTGCTGACGCGGCTCATGCGCACGCGTCCCGACACCACCATGCAGAAGTAAGTCGGCGGGTCGCCGCGCGCAAAGACCATCTCGCCATCGGCAAAGCGCAGCCGGCGTGCCGCGCCGGCCACGGCGTCGAGCACATCGGGCGGCGCATTGCGCAGCCAGCCGCTGGCCAGCACGCCGCGCGGCAGCGCCCGCACGGGTTCGATGCGCTTCATTTTGCTGGCCACCTGATCTCTCATTGCCGTTCCGGTTGAGCCGAGATTGTCCAATACTTAACAGACTTTGGCACGGTGCGCCGCGATAATGGCTGCGTCCAGTCACATATCTCACCCCCGGGAGACTACGCAGATGGCGCAGATCCAGCTCGTCGATTCAGTAAGGGACCGCGTTTCCGACGCGGAATGGCAAATGCGCGTCGACCTTGCCGCGGCCTACCGGCTGGTGGCCCACTTCGGCTGGGACGACCTGATCTTCACGCACATCTCGGCGCGCGTGCCCGATGCGCCGGACCAGTTCCTGATCAACCCGTACGGCATGATGTTCGACGAAATCACCGCGTCGAGCCTGGTCAAGGTCGACCATGAGGGCCAGCCGGTGCTGGAGACGCCGTACGACGTCAACCCGGCCGGCTTCATCATCCACAGTGCCGTGCACGAGGCGCGCCCCGAAGTCGGCTGCGTGATGCACACCCATACTTCGCACGGCGTCGCGGTCTCGGCGCAGCAGGCGGGCTTGCTGCCGATCTCGCAGCAATCGATGTTCGCGCTGACCGGCCTGGCCTACCACGACTATGAAGGCGTGGCGCTGCGCGAAGACGAGAAGGCGCGGCTGGTGGCCGACCTGGGCCGCTGCAAGCAAATGATCCTGCGCAACCATGGCCTGCTGACGTGCGGGCGCACCGTGTCCGATGCGTTCCTGACCATGTACACGCTGGAGTCCGCCTGCCGCATCCAGATCCTGGCGCAGAGCGGCGGCACGCCGCTGACCACGGTGCCGGAATCCGCCAGCGCCAACATGGGCCAGCAGGCGCGCCAGGCCACCAAGGGCAAGGGCTCCAACCTGGCCTGGCCGGGCCTGCTGCGCCGGCTCGATCGCATCAACCCCGACTATCGCAACTGAGCCGCAACCGAGCTGAAACTGACCATGGCCATCCTTGTTCACCTGCCGTCGTTCATGGCGGTCCCCATCACGGGCCTGCTGCGCGAGCAAGCGCCGGATATCACCGTCTGGAACGGCCGCGAAGCCGCCGTGCCGGAAGACGTCGAGGCCATCATCGCCTGGGGCCTCAAGCCGGGCGTGCTGCCGGCCTACCCGAAGCTGCGGCTGGTGTGCGCCGCCACCGCCGGCGTCGACAAGCTGCTGGCCGCGCCGGACCTGCCGCAGGACATGCCGGTCACGCGCATTGTCGATCCGGGCCAGCAGACCGGCATCGCCCACTTCGTGCTGGCCATGGCGCTGCGCCATACGCGTGAACTGGGTGTGTATGCCGAGCAGCGGCGCCGCGGCGAATGGAAGCGCCATCGCGGGCGCGCGCTGTCGCGCTGCCGCGTGGGCGTGCTGGGGCTGGGCGAGATCGGCAGCGAGGTGGCGCGCATGTTCGCGGCCATTGGCTTTCCGGTGGCGGGCTGGAGCCGCAGCCCCAAGCACCTTCCCGGCGTGGCGGACTTTACCGGCGACGACGGGCTGGATGCCATGCTGGCGCAGACCGATATCCTGGTCTGCACGCTGCCGCTGACGCCGCAGACCAACGGCATGCTCGACCGCAAGACGCTGTCGCGGTTGCCGCAGGGTGCCTACTTCATCAACGTGGGGCGCGGCGAGCATGTGGTGGAAGCCGACCTGCTTGCGCTGATCGACGAAGGCCACCTTGCCGGCGCGGCGCTGGACGTGTTCGCCAAGGAGCCGCCGGCAGCCGACGACCCGGTCTGGACCCACCCGCGCATCGAAGCGACGCCGCATATCGCCGCCGATCCTTCGTACGAGCTGGTAGCGCAGCAGTGCATCGAAAACCTGCGCCGCGCGCGCGACGGACGCCCGTTGCTGAACCAGGTCGACCGGCAGGCCGGCTACTGAGCGGCGCGCCCGGGTTGCGTTACAGCGGCGCGGGCTGCGGCGCCGCCGTTGCTGCAGGTGCGGACGCAGCGGCCGGTTTGCTGCCGGCGCCGCTGTAGGAGAAGTACTTTGCCTTGGCGTTGCGGGCCCAGTAGGCCACGGTGAAGTGCTTGCCGTCACGGCCGTACAGCAGTTCCAGGCTGCCATTGGCCGCGGCCCATTCTGCATAGCCGTTCTCCGCCGAGGCTTCGGTCTTGCGCAGCGAGGCGTAGCGGGCATCGAGCTTGCCGCGCACGTCTTCCAGCGCCGAACGGTCGAAGGTCATGGTGATCAACGCCACCGTATCCTGCGCGTCGCAGTTCAGCGTCACGCGCGTCAGGCCGGGGAAGTGGAAGCGCTCCAGGCGCTTGAGCTCCACCGTATCGCCGCCGGCCCATTCTGACCTGCCGGTGCGGGCATGGTTTTCCGCCGGGGCGAGCCGTGCGCATTTCGACTTGCCAAGCTCCAGGCCGAGCGGCGCCGCGGTGTTGGAGACGGCAGCGGTGGCGCTGGCGGTGGCATTGGCCGTTGCCTGCGGCGCGGCTTGCGCGGCAAATGCTGCAAACGTGGCCAGCAGCGCGGCGCAGTGAGGGAAAGCCTTCTTCATCATCAGGGTGCTGAACGGATTCACGGGGTCGGATCGATAGGTCACCGCGGATTCTACGGCTTTTCCCGTGCGCACCTGCAGGGCAGGGCACAACTCGACCCACGACAGCCCTCGCACAGCCGCTCACCGCCGCTGCGCCAGCCAGATCCCCGCCCCGATCGCCGCCAGCCCGACCCCGTGATACCACCGCGGCCAGTCGCCCAGCAGCAGCGTCGACAATAGCGCCGCGAACACCGGCGTCAGCGTGATGAAGAACACAGGCAGCTGCGCGCCGGCCCGGGCAATGGCGCGGTCCCAGGCGAAGTAGGCCAGAAGCGAGGGAATCGTCGCCACGTAGAGCAGTATCGCGGCGACCTTGCCGTTCCATGGCAGCGGCTGGTCCTGGGCCATCAGTTCCCATACCGTCACCGGCGCGCTCGCCAGCACGCCGGCGACGATCTGGGAAAACAGCAGTACCGGCAGCGGTACGTCGGGCCTTTGCTTGCGCAGCAGCCAGGTATAGGCGCTCCAGGCAATGGTGGCCGCCAGCATGTAGAGGTCGCCGGGCACGAGGTCCAGCTGGGCCAGTCGCGCCGGCTCTCCACGCACCAGCACGAAGGACACGCCGACCAGACACAGCAACGCACCGGCGACCTGCACTGGCTTGACGCGTTCGCGGAAGAACAGCGCGCCAATCACGATCAGGAACAGCGGCGTGGACGCGCCGATCAGCGTCACGTTGATCGGGGTCGACGTGGTCAGTGCCAGGTACTGCAGCGCGTTATAGCTGCCGATGGACAGCACGCCCATGGCCGCGATCACGCCGGCGTGCCGGCGCAGCGCCGCACGATGTTCCAGCACGCCGCGCCAGGCGAATGGCGCCAGCAGCAGGCCAGCCAGCACCCAGCGCACGGCATTCAGCGTGATCGGCGGAATCGTGCCGGCGGCGAGGCGGCCGACGATGGCGTTGCCGGCCCAGCTCAGCGGCGGAAAAGTCAGCAGGAACAGGGTGGTCCAGTCGATGCGTCCGGAGCCGGCGCGGCTTGCTTGCATGGCGAAGGCGATGTTGGGCGAATCGCGCATTATCCGCCAACACCGGCATGGCCCGCAGCGGCGGGGCCGAAAATCAGGCGTTGGTCTTGCGTCCCACGCTGCGGATCAGCTGCGTGACCCGCGTCATGTACTGGTCGAACGCCTGGTTCGCCTGCGCCTGGCTGTCGATGGGTCTGGCGACGGTGCGTCCTTCCGCCTCCAGCTTGGCCAGGATATCCGGCTTGGCCAGCGCTTCGCCGATCGCCTTGCGCAGCACCGCGACCCGGTCCGCGGGCGTGCCGGCCTTGACGAAGTAGCCGCCGCCGATGGTGTATTCGAAGTCGGGAATCTGCTTGCTTTGCGAGATCAGCGGGACATGCTTCAGCGCCGGCGGCAGTGCCCTGGAGAAACTGGTCAGGATGCGCAGCCGGCCCTGCTGCTGCATGGCGTCGAAGCTCGACTGGTAGGGCAGGATGGCAAAGTCGACTTCGCCGCCGGCCAGGCCCTGCAGTGCCGGCGCGCCGCCCTTGTATGGCACGTGCAGCAGCGGTGCGCCGAGCCTGGCGGCCAGCGCGTCGCCCATCAGGTGATAGATCGAGTCGATGCCGACGGTCGCATAGGTCAGCGGCTTGGCCTTGCTCTGCTTCGCCAGGTCAAGGAACTTGTCCAGGCTGTCGGCGGCCAGGCCATTCCTGGCCATCAGCACGATATTGGCATCGCTGATCGGCGCGGCCAGCATGAAGTCCTGCGGCTTGTAGCGCGCGGCCGGATTCAGCAGCGGGGCCAGGAACACCTCGTTGATCGAGCCGTGGAAGAAGGTGTAGCCATCGGCGGGTGCGGCCAGCACCTTGTTGGCACCGATCAGGCCGGTGCCGCCGCCGTAGTTCTCGACCACGACCTGCTGCCTGACGCTCTTGCCGATCGATTCCCCGAAGATCCGGGCAGAGGTATCGCTGGCCCCGCCGGCCGGGTACGGCACCACCAGCGCCAGCGGCCGGGCGGGGAAGTTTTCCGCGGCAAGCGCGGGAAGGGAGGCCAGTGCGCCCAGTGCCGGGCTGCCGGCGGCACAGCCGGCCAGTTGCAGGAAGCGGCGGCGGTTCAGTGAATACATGAGGACTCCCGAAAAAAGCGTTGCTCAAACCAGGTAGCTCTGCGCCAGGTGCGCCCAGAATGCGGCGCCCACGGGCAAGGCCTTGTCATTGAAGTCGTACTGGGGGTTGTGGACCATGCAGCCGCCGTCCTCGCCCAGGCCGTTGCCGAGCCGGATATAGGCGCCGGGCCGCTGCTCCAGCATGTAGGCGAAATCTTCGCTGCCCATGACCGGCGGGCGCTCGACCACGTTGTCGGTGCCTACCAGCCGGATGGCGGCCTGGCGTGCATACTCGGTCTGCGCGGCATGATTGACCAGCACCGGGTACTTGCGCTCATAGACCACCTCGGACTGGAGCTGGTAGCTCTGCGCCTGCGCGGTGACGAACTCGCGGATGCGCGTTTCCACCAGGGTGCGCACCCTCGGGTCGAGCGTGCGCACGCCGATCTTGATGGTCGCGCTTTCCGGCACGACGTTGTAGGTGCTGCCGGCCTGGATCGAGCCCACCGTGATGACGGCCGACTTCAGCGCATCGATCTCGCGGCTGACAATCGACTGCAGGCCCAGCACGATGCTGGCCGCGCATTGCATCGGGTCGATGCCGTGGTGCGGCATGGCGCCATGCGCGCCGCGGCCGTGCAGCGTGACCGTGGCGCGGTCGAACGATGCCATTGCCGGGCCCGCGATAACGCCGATCTGGCCGACCGGCATCCCCGGCGAGTTATGCAGCGCGTAGACCTCGTCGCACGGGAAGCGTTCGAACAGGCCGTCCTCCAGCATGCGCAGCGCGCCGCCTTCGTTTTCCTCGGCCGGCTGGAAGATCAGGTTGAGCGTGCCGTTGAAATCGACCGACTCGGCCAGGTATTTCGCCGCGCACAGCAGGATCGCCGTGTGCCCGTCATGGCCGCAGGCGTGCATCTTGCCGGCGATGGTGCTGGCATAGTCCAGGCCGGTCTGCTCCTGGATCGGCAGCGCATCCATATCGGCGCGGATGCCGAGTGCCTTGCCGCCGTCGCCCTTGCGCAGGGTGCCGACCACGCCGGTCGTGCCCAGGCCGCGATGCACCGCGTAACCCCACGCCGCCAGCTGTTCGGCGACCAGGTCGCTGGTGCGGCGCTCCTCGAAGGCGAGCTCGGGATGGGCGTGGATCTGGTGGCGGATCCGGACGAACTCGGGCGCAATGGCCTGGACGGCCTGACGCAGGCTGGCGGTGGGGGACTGGGTCATGAATGTCGGCGTACGTGGTATTCCGGCCTATTCTCCACGCCCTTGGTCGCGGCATCCATGACAATGTTTGGGCAGAAACGTTGTATAAATAGCAACAATCAAAAAAAGCCTCGCTCGACCGGGAGGCAGGATCAGGCAAGAAGGAGCAAAGACATGGATGACGTGCTGGACCGCAAGCGGGCGCTGTGCCTGCTGCAGATCATTGAGACCGGCACGGTGCGCGGCGCGGCGGAGGTGCTCGAGCTGGACCCTTCGGTAGTAAGCCGCGCCGTGGCCAAGCTGGAGCAGGACACCGGCCTGACGCTGCTGGAGCGGCGCGGGCGCGGCGTGGTCGCCACCGACGCGGGGCGCCTGCTGGCGCTGTTCGCGCGGCGCCAGCAGGATCTGAACGACACCTTCCTGGCCGAGGTCAACAACCTGAAGAACGCCAGGCGCGGCCATGTCGAGCTCGTCTTCGGCGAGGGCTTCGTCGACCTGGTGCTCGAGCCGGTGCTGCAGGGGTTCCTGAGCAAGCATCCCGACGTTACCTGCAGCATTCAGGTGGCGGGCACCGACGAAACCGTCCGCCATATCCTGGAAGACCTGGCGCATATCGGCTTTGTTTTCCAGCCGCCCGACGATGTGCGCCTGCGCTCGCACTATTCACGGCTGTCGCCGATCCGCGTGCATGTGCGCAAGGACCATCCGCTCGCGCGGCGCCGGCGCGCGCTGACGCTGGCGGACCTGGCTGCGCACCAGGGTGCGGCGCTGGCTGAATCATTTGGCGTGCGCAAGCACGTGCAGGCGGCGGAGCTGGACGAGCACATCACGCTTAAGCCGATGCTGGTGACCAACTCATTCAAGGTGCTGTGGGAGTTCGCAGCGATGGGGCTGGGCTACATCCTGACGCCGCGCTCTGTGCCGCTGAAAGGGGCGCAGTTCAGGCAACTGGTGTCGCTGCCGCTGGCCAACCCGATTCTGAACAACAGCCGCATCCATATCATTTCGCGGGCGGGCAGGCACCTTTCGCCGGTGGCCAGCAGCATGCTGCGGCATGTGATGAAGGCCTTCCCGCTGATCTGATCAAGCGGGCAGGGCATCGTTGCATCCAGTGCAACGGATAGCCTGCTCGCTTGTCATGCGCCGGAAGCGGAGCGGTGGCGCTGCGGCCTCGCGCGGCTATTGCTGGCGTAGCGGCGGCATGCCGCATCCTCACGCGTGCGCACCGTCCAGGTAGGGGTCGATTGCGCGCGCCGGGTCGGCGGAGGGGCCGGTGCGGTCCAGGCCGGCGAGGGTGCGTGCGCCGTCGCTGTATGGGTCGACGTTGCGCGCGCCGTCGGCAAACGGGCTGCGCGCGTCCTGCACGCCGCGAGCGCCATCGGTGAACGGGCTGCGTGCGTCCTGCACGCTGCGCGCGCCATCGGCGAACGGGCTGCGTGCGTCCTGGACGGCGCGGGCGCCTTCGCTGAACGGGTCGCGCGCGCTCGGTGCAGCTTGTGCGCCAGCGGCGGCAGCGGCGAGGGCGATGGCGAGGACGAGGCGTCGGGTGAATTGGGTAGCCATGATCGGTTTCCTTTATGTCAGTGGATCTGTCTCGGTTTGCGTATCTGCGCGGCCGGGGCGTCGTCTTCGTCGTCTTTGCCGCCGGGCCACGAGAGGAATTAAAGGAGACCGGTGTATCTGCCCTGTAGCGGGTCAGCGGCGATTCTGTCAGGACACGTATCGATGTTTGCCGCGGATACAAAGCGGTACAAACGCGTGCCCCGGATGCCGTTTGCGAGCGGCAGTCAGCCGCGCCACGCCCGTGCCGGGCGCCGGGCCCGTCACACGAAAGATCCGGCTCAGGTGCGCCGCGCGCAGCTTCGAAGGCCCGGCAGTCCGGAACTCAATGGGAAGCAAAGGGTTCGTCGCACGCGACCCCATGATCCGGGGCACAATGGCGTGGCATCAAAAACCGAGGATGCCACCTTTTCTGCCACCCAAGGACGTCCGATCATGCATCACGTAGCGCTCGCCCTGTACCCTGGCTTCCAGGCGATGAACCTGGCGGTTACAACCGTGCTGGAGTTCACCAACCGGACGCTCGGCATGCCGCTGTACCAGGTCCACCTGCTGTCGGAGCAGGGCGGGCCGGTGATGTGTTCCGGCGGCTTTGCCGTGAGCACCGAGCCGTTCGGCAGGCGCCGCTTCGATACCGTGCTGGTGGTCGGCGACAACGACATCACGCCTACGCCGCCGGCGCTGGTCAGGTTCCTGCAGCGAGCGGCGCGCACCTCGCGGCGCATCGGCGCCACCTGCACCGGGGCCTTCAACCTGGCGGAGGCCGGGCTGCTGGATGGCCGCCGCGCCACCACGCACTGGTACTACGCGGAGCAGCTGCGGCGGCGCTTTCCCAACGTGGGCGTGGAAGAGGACCGCATCTTCATCATCGACGGCCCGGTATGGACGTCGGCCGGCATGTCAGCCTGCATCGACCTGGCACTGGCGCTGGTGGAGAAAGACGCCGGCGGCGCGGTCGCGCGCGACGTGGCGAAAAAGCTGGTCGTGTACCACCGCCGTGCCGGCGGGCAATCGCAGTTCTCGGCCTTGCTCGACCTGGAGCCGCGCTCCGACCGCATCCGCGCCGCGCTGGACTTTGCGCGGCAGAACCTGCAAAGCGAGCTCTCCGTGGAGCAGCTGGCAGAGGCGGCACACCTGAGCCCGCGGCAGTTCGCGCGCGCTTTCCGGGACGAGACTGGCCAGACGCCGGCGAAGGCCGTCGAGCACCTGCGCGTCGAAGCCGCGAGGCTGATGATGGAGAGCGGGCGCCATGCCATCGACGTGGTGGCGCGGGATACCGGATTCGGCGACCGCGAGCGCATGCGGCGGGCGTTCCTGCGGGCCTTTGGCCAGCCGCCGCAGGCGATCCGACGCCTGGCGCGAGGCGTCGAAACGCCGGCGGCATAGCGGGCGGCAAAGCGGGCGGCAAAGCACGCTGAAGACGCAGGCCTGCCGCATGAGCCTGCAGGCATCCTTCACGCACGTTGAAACCCTCTTGTAATAACCACCTGGCGGAATTGCACTGGCCACTGGCGCGCCGGCGGCCCCTCCGTTATCCCGGCGCAGCATACTGCCCGCGCTCCATGGAAAAGTGCATACGGCTCCACGGCACGTTTGTTGCTGGACAAAGGGAAGGTGAGCCATCCGGTCCGTCACCTCGTCCACGTCCCTACGGACATCACAAAGGAGCCGCCATGAATATCGTCTGGCTAGTTGGCGCGGTTGTCATCATCCTCGCGGTGCTCAGCTTCTTCGGCCTGCGCTGATCGATAGCTGACCATCGCCTGGTGCTGCGGCGGCTTGTCACCGCGTCCGCAGCGCCGGCATTTTCGTTCTTCTTTTCTTTCTTTTTGTCCTGAATGTCCTCAACGGGGCGCGTACCGGGCGCGCCCTACAACTCCGGCGTTCCCAGCGCCCGGCTGATACGCAGTGCCGCCAACGTGCTGATCACCCCGGACAGCAGGTAAAGACTCACCGCCACCAGTCCGAACAGCGACGACAGCCCCAGCGCCACCAGCGGCGCAAACGCGGCGCCAAACAACCAGCCGAAATCCGTGGTCAGCGCCGCCCCGGTGTAGCGGAAGCGGCGTTCGAAGTTGGAGGTCACCACGCCCGCCGCCTGCCCGTACGACAGCCCCAGCAGGCCGAATCCGACCAGGATGAAAATATTCTGGCCAGCGGCGCCGCCACCCAGCAGCCACGGCGTGACCAGGCTGAAAACACCGATCAGCACCGCCATCGTCGCCAGCGTGGTGCGGCGGCCGATGCGGTCCGCCAGCCAGCCCGAGATCAGCGTACCGATGAACGCGATAAAGCCGCCCGCGATCTGCACGGCCAGCACCTCGGAAATGGTCTGCTCCTGGTGCAGCACCGCCCACGACAGCGGAAACACCGTGACCAGGTGGAACAGCGCATAGCTGGCCAGCGCCGCGAACGCGCCGAGGAAGATGTTGAAGCCCTGCGCATTGACCATCTGCAGCGTGCTGATCGGCTCCAGTTCGTCTTCTTCGAGCAGCTGCGTGTATTCGTGCGTGACCACCAGCCGCAGCCGCGCGAACAGCGCCACCACGTTGATGGCAAAGGCCACGTAGAACGGATAGCGCCAGCCCCATTCGATGAACTCTTGCGGGGTCAGGCTGACATGCAGGAACAGGAACAGCGACCCGGCGATGATAAAACCGGAGGGCGCGCCAAGCTGGCCCACCATCGCATACCAGCCACGCTTGTCTTCCGGCGCGTTCAGCGCCAGCAGCGACGGCAGGCCGTCCCATGAACCGCCGAAGGCAATGCCCTGCAGGAAGCGGAACAGTGCCAGCAGGTAGATCGATACGGCCCCGATCGACGCGTACGACGGCAAGAACGCAATCCCCACCGTGGCGGTGCCGAGCAGGAACAGCGACGCAGTCAGCTTGATGCCGCGGCCCCAGCGCCGCTGGATGCGCATGAACAGCGCCGTGCCGAACGGCCGCCCGATGAAGGCGAAGGAAAAGATCGTGAAGCTGTACAGCAGCCCGGCCAGCTCGCTCGCGAACGGAAAGTAGACCGCCGGGAAGACAAGCACGGAAGCGATGCCGTACACGAAGAAATCGAAATACTCGGACGCTCGCCCGATCACCACGCCCGTGGCGATTTCGGCAGGGGCCACCTCATGGTGGCCGGGGGCCGGAGGTGCAGTCGGCGACGCTCGATGCTGGTGGGTCAGGCTGGCCATCGTCAGTCTCCTCTCGACAGGAGTGCTTCGATACTGCACTTAATCTCGCACAGTCACAAGAATAGCGCCTAAACTGCCTTAGAAAATCGAAAGGTGGATTCATCGGTGCTTGCCGACATTCCTCAGACGCCACTTTAGTGACTATGGGCCACTTCGACGCTGCCGTACCGCATTTCCGTGTGCCAAGAAGAAGACTACTGCAAGGATGTGGCGCGGTAGCCGCGCTGGCGTGCCTGTCCGGCTGTCAGGCAGTGTTGCTTTCGCCATCCGGCGACATGGCCGTGCGACAGCGCGACCTGATCATCATCGCCACCTGCCTGATGCTGCTGATCATCGTGCCGGTGATCATCCTCACGCTGGTATTCGCGTGGCGCTATCGTGAAAGCGCGACCGCGCCCTACAACCCCGACTGGGACCATTCCACGGTGCTGGAGCTCGCCATCTGGGCCGCGCCGCTGCTGATCATCATCGCGCTGGGCGCGGTGACCTGGGTCAGCACCCACCAGCTCGATCCCTATCGGCCGCTCACGCGCATCGACGCCAACCGGCCCGTTACCGCCGACGTCAAGCCGCTGCCGGTGCAGGTGGTGGCCATGGACTGGAAGTGGCTGTTCCTGTATCCGGAGCAGGGCATCGCCACGGTCAACGAGGTGGCAGCGCCGGTGGACCGGCCCATCGCCTTCCACATCACCGCCACCTCGGTGATGAACGCATTCTTCGTGCCGTCGCTGGCCGGCATGGTCTACGCCATGCCCGGCATGGAAACCAAGCTGCACGCCGTGATCAACAAGCCCGGCGAGTACGAGGGCATGTCGGCCAACTACAGCGGCGAGGGCTTCACCAACATGCGCTTCAAGTTCCACGGGCTGTCGAATGAAGACTTCGACCGCTGGATCCAGCAGGTCAAGTCCTCGGGCCAGGGCTTGTCGACGGATGCCTACCTGCAGCTCGCGCAGCCCAGCGAGCGCGTGCCGGTGCAGCGCTATGCCAACGTGGCGCCCGGCCTCTATGACCTGATCCTGAACCGCTGCGTGAGCGGTGGCCGGTGCATGGCCGATACCATGGCACTCGACCGCAGCCGCGGCAAGTTCGACCCGTCACGCGAGATCTGCACCGCGAGCAACACCCAGGCGGTTGCGCCTGCGTTCGCGGCCGGTGTTGTACGCAACGAGGGCCGGCTGCTGCTGCAGTAAGGCGCGGATTCTCCCACGTTCTCATTTTCCCAGCGGTACTGGCCAGCTACCATCGGCCACGGTTGGTTACTTCAGGCCCCAGGTGAACAAAAATGCCCGAGCGCTCGGAACTCGCCAATTTGATCTTCGGACGGCTGACGTGGGAGGCCATCCCGCTGCATGAGCCCATCCTGATCAGCACCTTCATCGCGGTGGTGCTGGGCGGGCTGGTGCTCGTGGGCGCGGTCACCAAGTACGGCCTGTGGGGCTACCTTTGGCGCGAGTGGTTCACCAGCATCGACCACAAGAAGATCGGGATCATGTACGTGATCCTGGGCATCATCATGCTGCTGCGCGGGTTTGCCGACGCGGTCATGATGCGCATCCAGCAGGCCATTGCCTTCGGCGACAACGCCGGCTATCTGCCGCCGCACCACTACGACCAGATCTTTACCGCGCACGGCGTGATCATGATCTTCTTCGTGGCCATGCCGCTGGTCACGGGGCTGATGAACTTTGTCATGCCGCTGCAGATCGGCGCGCGCGACGTCGCCTTCCCGTTCCTCAACAACTTCAGCTTCTGGATGACCACGGGCGGCGCCATCCTGGTGATGATGTCGCTGTTCGTTGGCGAATTCGCGCGCACCGGCTGGCTGGCGTATCCGCCGCTGTCCGGCATCATCCACAGTCCCGACGTCGGCGTCGACTACTACATATGGTCGTTGCAGGTGGCCGGGGTCGGGACATTGTTATCCGGCATCAATCTGCTGGTGACCATCGTCAAGATGCGCGCGCCGGGCATGACGCTGATGCGCATGCCGATCTTCACCTGGACCGCGCTTTGCACCAATGTGCTGATCATCGCCGCCTTCCCCGTGCTGACCGCGGCGCTGGCGCTGCTGTCGCTCGACCGCTACGTCGGCACCAATTTCTTCACCGCCGACCAGGGCGGCAGCGCCATGCTGTACGTCAACCTGATCTGGATCTGGGGTCACCCCGAGGTCTACATCCTGGTGCTGCCCGTGTTCGGCATCTTCTCCGAGGTGGTCGCCACCTTCTGTCGCAAGCGCCTGTTCGGCTATGCGTCGATGGTCTACGCCACGGTCGTGATCACGGTGCTGTCCTACCTGGTGTGGCTGCACCACTTCTTCACCATGGGCTCGGGCGCCAGCGTCAATTCCTTCTTCGGGATCACGACGATGATCATCTCGATCCCGACCGGCGCCAAGATCTTCAACTGGCTGTTCACGATGTACCACGGCAAGATCCGCTTCGAGGCGCCAATGCTGTGGACCATCGGCTTCATGGTCACCTTTGTGATCGGCGGCATGACCGGCGTGCTGCTGGCGGTGCCGCCGGCGGACTTCTCGCTGCACAACAGCCTGTTCCTGATCGCCCACTTCCACAACGTGATCATCGGCGGCGTGGTGTTCGGGCTGATGGCCGGCATCCACTACTGGTTCCCCAAGGCCTTCGGCTATCGCCTGGTCTCGTCGTGGGGCAAGGCCTCGTTCTGGTTCTGGCTGACCGGCTTTTACTTTGCCTTCATGCCGCTGTACTGGCTCGGGCTGCTCGGCGTGACGCGCCGGATGAACCGCTTCGACGATCCGTCGCTGCAGATCTGGTTCCAGATCGCCGCCTTCGGCGCCGCGCTGGTCGCCATCGGCATCGCCTGCTTCATCATCCAGCTGGTGGTCAGCTTCCTGCGACGCGAGGAGCTGCGCGACCTGACCGGCGATCCGTGGAATGGCCGCACGCTGGAATGGTCCACCTCGTCGCCGCCGCCGCAATACAACTTCGCCTTCACGCCGGTGGTGCACGACACCGACGCCTGGTGGCACATGAAACAGAACGGCTACACGCGTCCGCTGCAGGGCTTCAACCCCATCCACATGCCGAAGAACACCGCGGCCGGCATCGTGCTGGCGGGGCTGTCGACGCTGTGCGGCTTCGCGCTGATCTGGCATATCTGGTGGCTGGTGGTGGCGTCTTTCGCCGCGATCATCATCGGCGCGATCATCCATACCTTCAACTACAAGCGCGACTACTACATTCCGGCCGACCAAGTGGTCCGGACGGAGTCGGCGCGCACACAAGTGATGGCGGGCCATGGCTGAGACCACCTATCCCCAGTACGTGAGCGGCACCTCCGAGGCGGATGAAGTGCCGCCGGGGGGCTTCACCTTCCACCTGGCCGAAGAGCACCACCCGCAGAATGGCACGCTGCTCGGGTTCTGGCTCTACCTGATGAGCGACTGCCTGGTCTTTGCGTGCCTGTTCGCCGCGTACGGCGTGCTGGGCCGCGAATACGCAGGCGGGCCGAGCGGGGCCGAGCTGTTCGAATTGCCGCTGGTGGCGTTGAACACCACCTTCCTGCTGCTGTCTTCAATCACCTATGGCTTCGCCATGCTGCAGATGCAGCAGAACCGCATCGCCGGCACGCAGATCTGGCTGGCGATCACCGGGGTTTTTGGCGCGGCCTTCCTGGCGGTCGAGCTGTATGAGTTCGCGCACCTGATCCACCAGGGCGCCGGGCCGCAGCGCAGCGCGTTCCTGACCTCGTTCTTCGCGCTGGTTGGCACGCACGGTCTGCACGTGACCTTCGGCATCATCTGGCTGATCGTGCTGATGACGCAGGTGGCGCGGCACGGGTTGATCACCGCCAACAAGCGCAGGCTGATGTGCCTGTCAATGTTCTGGCACTTCCTGGACGTCGTCTGGATCGGCGTCTTTACCTTCGTCTACCTGATGGGGGCGCTGCCATGAGCGCACACGACGAGACACTGGACGGCCACGGGCATGGCCACGAGCACGAGGAAGACGTAGGGCCTCATGCCACGCTGGGCGGCTACCTGACCGGCTTCGTGCTGTCGGTTTTCCTGACCGCGGTCCCGTTCTGGCTGGTAATGGGCGGGGTGTTCGAGAAGTCTTCCACCACCGCCATCGTCATCCTGCTGATCGGCGCGGTGCAGATCGTGGTCCACATGATCTATTTCCTGCATATGAACGCCAGATCAGAGGGTGGATGGAACATGCTGTCGCTGATGTTCACGCTGACGCTGGTGGTGATCACGCTGACCGGGTCGCTGTGGGTGATGTTCCACCTGAACAGCAACATGATGCCGAAGATGCATCACGAGCGCACCGTTGAACCCGGTGCGGCAATCGTGCCGCCCAAGGCGCCGTAACAGGCAGGGCAGAGGGCAGGACGTTCCTGACTGACCAGCATATATACCCGCCCCCGCCAAGTGTCCTCAGATCACAGGGACATGCAACTGGCCATCAGTGCCAAGCACACGACCATCCGGCGTCGCCGGCAAATTGGTGAGCTCAAACGCCAGGATCTGCTGCGGCGTGCGATAGATGCCGCCATGTATCGCAGACATGGCGCTGGCGTCGAGGGTGCGGTGACCGGCAAGGTCGCGAATGGTCAGGGTGCTGATGACATTTCTCCCAAGGATTGGTGAGCGGCGTGCTCTGACAGGGCTTTGCAACCATCGTGCCTGTCGGGGGCGGGCGCAGCTTTCAGCATGGGAACGGCTGGGGCGTGACGCCGACGGCGCGGCGCATCCTGCACGGTGTTGGGCGGCGCCGCACACTAGTGCGATCGGTACGGGGAGCAATACCAACACCCCCAATCCGCAAGCCATCAAATCCTTGCCTTCCGCAACCGCAATGCGTTCGAGACCACTGAAGCCACCTTCAAACCGGACGCCTCTCGATGGACAGGTCAGGATCCTTGCGCAGGTCCGCACACCTCAGGAGAAAGCATGTTCGACCACGTCAAATTCGGAGTCAGCGATTATGCAGCGAGCAAAGCGTTCTTTCTCAAGGCACTCGAACCGCTCGGCGTAGCCGTTGTCTCGGAAGGGCTGCCGACGTACGGTGTCGAGCTGAGCTCAAAGCGCAAGGCTTCATTGTGCCTGTACCAAACCGAAGAGAAGCCGGCGCACCTTCACCTGGCATTCACGGCCGAGAATCGCCAGCAGGTCGAAGCCTTCTATCGCGCGGCTCTGGAGGCGGGTGGCAAAGACAATGGTGCGCCCGGCCTGCGCCCGCACTACCACGCGAACTACTATGCGGCTTTCGTCATTGGCCCGGACGGGCACAACATCGAAGTGGTTTGCCACGAACCTTGAGCCCTAACGTAACGTTCCACCACGCGTTCAGCCGCTTCGGCCAGGGGAACTTGCGCCAGATCACCCACGCATCCGCAACAGATCGGCGTAAGAGACCAGCTTGCGTTCCTCATTAGCAAGCGCCTTTCGTTTGGACACCGGGCGGGTTGGCTGGCCGCGCTCAAACTTGGCGGCGGCACGTGCGTCCTCCCGCGCGTAGGTCTGCGCGGCTCTCGCTTCCACTTTCAGGCGTTCAGCTTCCAGCCGCGCGGCAGTGCGTTCCTCTCGGGCAACATCCTGCACGGCCGACATGATTTCGGCTCTTAGCAGATCGCGCCTTTGCCTGGCAGCGGCACGGGCAGCCTGCAATTGCTCTTTCCTCTGCCGCAGCCAGTCTTTCCGGTTGACCGGCGCAGGCCTGGCCTCTGGGGGCACGCTCAGGCGCAAAGCCCTGCTGATTGAAACTCTCTCAGCCTGCAACATGCGCCGCGGTTCCTGCTTCGCATTTCTCACGCTGCATCACCCTCCCGGCACCACACGGATGCGGCACATGCATCACCAGTTAAAGTCCATGAACTCATCCCGGCAACCTTACCATAGGACTCCATCTCGGGCCTGGATGAGGGCGGCTGCGGATCAACCGGTCGCTGGCGCCACGCTACAATTGTGGCTTGCCCGCAAGGCCGGTTCCACGCCCAGACAACACCATAACGCCCGGGAAGCCATGTTGAACAAGAAGATGTTGGTTGGAGCGACAGCCGCAATCGCAATTGGCGCAGTCACGAGCTACGCGAGCCCGTACTGGACCATTTACCAAATGCGGTCCGCCATTGAAACCCGGGATCCGGAGAAGTTTTCACGCTACGTCGACTACCCCGCGCTGCGCGAAAACCTCAAGGCCCAACTGCTCCTGTCGATCAATGCTCATCTGCAATCTCCGGAGTTGAAGGGCAACCCGTTTGCCGGACTCGGACAAATGATCGGCCTCGCCATGGTCAACACGCTGGTGGATACCATGGTATCGCCCGCTGGCGTCATGGCGCTGATGGCTGGTGAGAAGCCGGCCGCCCAACCCTCGGCACCGCAACCACAGGCGTCGGCGCCGGCGCCGGAAGCACCTCGCAAGGAAGCGGCAAGAGATACCTTGAAGTACGACGTTTCCTATCGGAGCTGGAACCTGGTTCAGGCGACGGCTACGAAAGACAACGGCGACGCGATCGTTGCCGACTTGCGGCGCGATGGGCTTTGGTCGTGGAAGTGGGTCGGGATCAAGATCCCCGATCTGGCAAGGCCATAACCATAACTGGCTGTGCCTGGGCGTTTAGCGCGATGCAAGCGGACTGGGTCGGACGGCCGGCGTGCGCCGCCTGCAATGTGATTCAACGAAATGCGGCGCGAATGTCTTCTACGGTGCGCCGGGGATCCTGCAGGTGCGGGTAGTGCCCGATGCCCGGCAGAGCGGTGAACTCGGCGTGCGCCTTCTGCGCGAATTCGATGCCCATTTCTTTCCGGATATAGATGTCCTTCTCACCCCAGACCACCTTGACCGGTGTCTTCAGCCGGTGCAGGTTCGCCTCCAGATACGCCTGGTCCCGCGTGAAGTGCGAGTAGTAGTGATAAAAGGCGTCGGCAGACGTCATGGCGCCCTGGCTCCATCCGCGGGCCATGTCTTC
This sequence comes from Cupriavidus phytohabitans, assembly GCF_017815025.1. Lineage (NCBI taxonomy): Bacteria > Pseudomonadati > Pseudomonadota > Betaproteobacteria > Burkholderiales > Burkholderiaceae > Cupriavidus > Cupriavidus phytohabitans. Next base: position 57,225 of record NZ_JAGIQB010000015.1, on the reverse strand, counting down.
CTGGAGTTCGGGCGAAATGTCGAACTGCGCTTGCGCCGGCAGGCCGCGCCGGTAGGCGTTCTGGAGGACATCGTCGCGATTCCGGTTCAGCTGCGCGCGAGCCAGTTCGGCCGACGGCTGAGATTTCAGGCTTTGCAGGCTTTCGTACATGTACTGTGGCCTGTCGAGCGGGGCGAAGTCGCCGACGATGATCGTTCTCGCAATGTCCGGTGCGTCGAGCGCCAGAAGCAAGGCCGGCAGCGCGCCGATATCGGTTGCGTAGATGGTTAGCTGCGACGTGTCGATGCCGGCCTTGCGGATGTATGCCTCCAGGACTCGGGCATAGTCCCGGGGCGCATAGGAAAACCTGTCCGCCGTTGGACGCGATGAGAGCCCGTAGCCAGGCCAGTCGATGGCATGCACTTCGAAGCTATCGCCCAGCGACAGGGCGATGTCCTTCCATGCGTAAAGGGTTTCGGGGAATCCGTGCAGGAACAGGACGGTCCCTTTCGCGCCGGGGTGGTGCACGATCATCCGTCTCAGCGAAATGTCCGCGTCAATCTCGATCCATCCGATATCGGGCTGTCGTGGCTGGGTGGAGGGGGCGGCCTGGGCGATGGCGGCAGCGCCAAGGATGAGAGCGAATGCAAGCAGCCGCTGCAGCAAGGATCTGGACATGTCAGCAGTTCGTGGAAATGGTATCGCACATCAATGGACCCAGCGCTCGACCTGCGCTTGCAGGCGCGGGCCGACCAGCAGGATGGCGGGGATCACGATCACATAGCCGATGCCCCAGGAGCGCAGCCAGGTCAGCGCAAAGCCATCGGAGAATCCCATATTGAGAGCGAGCAGGGCGAACGAGATGATTCCCGTGGTGACGACACCCATCGACAGCGCGAAGGCGATTTTCCGTTTCAGTTGCACGTTCATGGCTACTTCCTTTACTTTGAAAAAATACCGATTGGTATATTCTTGCTCAAAAAAATCAAGCGAGATCGGCGATGGTTTTCTTCACCGCCGACATAACGGCCTGGTTGTACGCCGCGTTGCCGGTGAGCCGGGAGATCATGATCGCGCCCTCGATCAGTGCGATCAGCGTGACGGCAGTCTCCTCAGGGTCGACGTCTTTGCGGAACTCCCTGGCGGTAATGCCTGCCTTGATGACCGACACGAGGTTTGCTTTCCAGCCCCGGAAGGCCGCCATCGCTTTTTCCCGCAGGGCAGGGTGGGTGTCGTCGGCCTCAACGGCCGTGTTAAGAAGGGGGCAGCCGCCTTTCGGGAAACACTCAGGAAGATTCCCATACACGCCGGTCAATGCCAGCAGCTTTTCCTTGCTGGTGCCCTTGGAAGCCATTTCATCACGCACGGCGGATAGCACCTGCTTCCAGTTGTGGTCGAATGCTGCCAGCGCCACCTCTTCCTTGTTGGCAAAGTTGCCATAGACACTGCCCTTGGTGAGGCCAGTGGCTTCGGTCATGTCGGCCAGTGATGTTCCGGCATAGCCCTTTGTGTTGAAAATGGGCGCTGTCTTCTCGACGATCAGCTGGCGGGTGCGTTCGGCTTTATTCATGCAGCCCAGAATATACCAATCGGTATTTTTGTCAAGGCCGCACGCCCATGTGACGGATGGTTCATCCCTCACGCACGGGTTGGACGGCTGTACCCGTAGACATTGCCGGATGGCTTCATGCCGCCTGGAGATGCGTTCACCAACGCGCAAGCCTGGTGCGCGCGTTCGCTTCGCGTCACTGGCGATAAAAAAATCTTGCACTTCAAAACTACGACTAATATGATCGTAGTTATGGGTCGTGCTTTGGCTCGGCCCTGTTACCAAAACCGAGGTTTGATTCAGGAGCTTGAAGATGTCCCAACGCATTCTTGTCATCGGCGCCGGCTTTGCCGGCATGTGGAGCGCACTGGCTTCGGCCCGTCTGCTTGACCAGGTCGGGCGCACCGACGTGGAAATCGCGCTGGTCGCGCCGGAACCCGAACTACATGTCCGCCCGCGTCTCTATGAGCAGAATCCGAACGGGATGAAGGCGCCGCTGCAGGAAATCTTCAAGGCCGTCGGCGTGCGGTTTATCCAGGGCAGGGTGGAACACATCGATGTCGCGAACCGCGCAGTGAGCATTGCGGGCGTCGGCGCGGATGGCTCGCGCCACCGACTCGGCTATGACCGCCTGGTGCTCGCCGCGGGAAGCCGGTTGTTCCGTCCGCAGATTCCCGGCCTGGACCAGCATGCGTTCAATGTCGACCAGGTCGCCGACGCGGCGCGGCTCGAAGCGCATCTCCATGGCCTGGCCAGTTGCCCGGAAGGCGCCGGGCGCAATACGGTAGTCGTCGCGGGCGCCGGTTTCACAGGCATCGAGACTGCCGCGGAAATGCCGGCCCGCCTGCGCGAAGTCCTGGGCGAGGACGCCGCCGTGAACGTGATCATGGTGGAGCGCAATGCCGAGATCGGACCTGACCTGGGCGCGGGGCCGCGGCCGGTGATCAAGCAGGCGCTGACGGAGCTGGGCGTGACCTGGAAGCTCGGCTCCGGCGTCGCGGCGGTCGACGCGGCGGGCGTCACCCTCGAGAACGGCGCGCGCATCGAGGCGGCCACGGTGATCTGGACCGCCGGGGCCCGCGCCAGCGAACTTACCGCGCAGATTCCGGCCGAGCGCGATGGCTTTGGCCGGCTGCACGTGGATCGCGATCTGAGGGTAAGGGGTGTGGAGTCGGTGTTCGCCACCGGTGACTGCGCCTATGCCGCGACCGATGACGAAGGCAACTTTGCGGCGATGTCGTGCCAGCACGCGATGAACCTCGGCCGATCGGCAGGACACAATGTGGCAGCGGACCTCGTGGGCGAGACGCTGATCCCGTATAGCCAACCGAAGTATGTGACCTGCCTGGACCTGGGGCCGTGGGGCGCTGTCTACACGGAAGGCTGGGACCGGCAGGTAAAGCTGACCGGAGGCGTCGCCAAGGCGCTGAAGACACGGATCAATACCGAGTGGATCTACCCGCCGAGCGCGGACCGTGCGGAAGCGCTGGCGCTGGCTGACCCGCGCCGGATCGTTGTTGCCTGACCGGGCGCAGGAAGGAAAGAGGGTGATCCAGCGGATCGCCCTCTTGGCATTGCATCGGCGCAGCATCTGCGCGCGCTGATGAAGGACATGGATAACTAAGATTTTTTCAATCGTAGTATTGCGCCTGTGCAAGTCCGGGGCGAGTTGCCGGGGCGCCTATAGTGGAAGCCGGCACCGCTCCCGGCTCTGGATGTCATGCCACTCCGAAAGACTGCCTTCCGCGCCCTGGCGGCGATCTGCGTGATTGCCGTGCTGCTCTTCGCGCCACTCCCCTGGCAGCCGATGACAAGGATCCACAGCGAAGTCACGATCCAGCGGCCACCCGCTGAGGTGTTCGCCTATGTCTCGACCCCTGCCACCTGGCCGGCGTGGCATCCGTCGTCGCTGGCCGTGCGCGGCGCCACCGACCATCCGCTGGAAATTGGAGAGGAGGTGACGGAGGACTTCAGGGTGGCGGGGCGCGAGGGGACGGTGGTCTGGAAGGTGGCGGAGCGACGGCCGCCGACCCTCTGGCGCATCGACGGCACGATCGATGGCAGAAAAGCGGGGACAGTGACATATGCGCTGACACCGTCCGGTACCGGCACGCGGTTCGAGCGCGAGTTCACCTACCAGGCGCCGACCTTGCTGTTCTCGCTGCTGAACTGGGCCGCGCTGCGCAAGCAGGTCGATGCCGAGTCGACGGAAGCCGTGCGGCGCCTCAAGGCCAAGCTCGACGGCGGCGCGCGGCTGGAGTAGTAGCGCGCTCCGCAGTTGCAGAAATCGCGGTAATGAGGCCAGCAAGGAGCCGATCGCGTTGCTGGCGGGCGCTTCCATCTCCGACCATCCGATGTCCTTCGTCATGATGCGCGGCGGTCATCTCGATATCACCGTGCTGGGCGGCTTCCAGGTTTCCGCTAGGGGCGACCTGGCCAACTGGTCGACCGGTGAGCCCGACACGATCCCCGACGCGATCCCCGCCGTGGTGGACCGCATCTACACGGACCTGGCGGTGACCAGCAGCCCGGTGGCGGGCTGCTGGTCACCGGCCTGGCCCAAGGCGTGTCCTTCGACGCGGTGGCGGCGCCGAGCGCGGCGCCGCTCATGTTGAAGGCGCAGTGCCGGGTGCTGCGGGCGGGCGTTCGCCCTGCCGGGCGCCCGCCTGGTGGTTTTCGCTGCTGAACCGGGCGGCGCTGCGCAGACATGTCGAAGCGGAGTCGGCAAAAGCCATGCGCCGCCTCAAGGTCAAGCCCGATGGCGGCGCGTGGCCTGGGCAGATTGCACGGCGTCGGTGCATCCTGCTGCTGCGTGTGCCTCCGGGCGCGCGCGGGGCGGGCCGGTGAGCGGCGCTCGGCTTGCACTTCGGCGTGGATGATGTAATACATATCCAGGCCATGGCCTCGCGCAGAAAGTCGGCTTTTGTTCGCCCGGCAGCGAGGGACCGCCAAACGACCCGGGCTATCGCCCCGTCATTTCCTCGGGAGGGGATTGATGGAACAACTGCTGGTTGACGCGGTAATCTTCCTCGCCGCGGCACTGATTGCCGTGCCGCTGTCGGTGCGCTTCGGCTTCGGCTCCGTGCTGGGCTATCTGATCGCCGGCGCAGTGATCGGCCCCTGGGGACTGAGGCTGGTCACGGACGTCAACTCGATCATGGACGTGTCCGAACTGGGCATCGTGCTGATGATGTTCATCATCGGCATTGAAATGGAATTCGAGAAGCTGTGGGCGATGCGCCGGTCCATCTTCGGCTACGGCGGGATCCAGGTCGCGCTGTGCGCGGCGTTGCTGGCGCTGATCTTCATTGTCTTCGGCGTGCAGTGGCGCGTTGGCGTGGCGGCCGGGTTTGCGCTGTCGCTGTCTTCCACGGCGATGGTGATCGCGATCCTGGAACAGAACCGGCTGATGGACGCGCCCGTCGGCCAGTCCAGCTTTGGCATCCTGCTGTTCCAGGACATTGCCGCGATCCCGATGATCGCGCTGTTGCCGTTGCTTGCGCCGGTTGAGGCGGACGCCGGCATGTCGAGCGGCTGGGCTTCCGCGGCGAAGGCGCTGGCCATGCTGGCAGCGGTCGTCGTCGTCGGGCGCTTCGTGCTGAAATATGTGCTGCGCATGATCCAGCGCAGTGGCACGCGCGAGATCTTTACCATCTTCGCGCTGCTCTGGGTCATCGGCATCGCGTTGCTGATGCACGTGGTCCACCTGTCGATGTCGCTCGGCGCGTTCGTGGCCGGGCTGCTGCTGGCCGGCTCCGAATGCCGCCACGAGATCGAATCGGACATGGCGCCCTTCAAGGGCATCCTGCTCGGCCTGTTCTTTATCGCGGTCGGCATGTCGATCGATTTTTCGGTGCTGGGCAACAAGCCGCTGCTGGTGGCGGTGCTGGTGGTTGCCCTGGTCGTGGGCAAGTTCCTGGCACTGATGTACCTGGCAAAGCGGATCGAATTGCCGCGCCAGCATCGCATCTACTTTGCCATCCTGCTGTCGCAGGGCGGTGAATTTGCCTTTGTCGTGATGGGCGCTGCGCAGGCGGCGAACCTGATCGATGCCGAGCAGCTCTCCGTCGTCACGGTCGTCGTTGCGCTGTCGATGGCGACGACACCGCTGCTGCTGCTCGCTAACCGCAAGCTGCCGCGCACCCGCGCGGCACCGCGCGAGGCTGAGGCGGATGGCCAGTAGCGGCCTGAGTTCGCCAGCGCCGCAAGCAAACCGATCCTGGGAGATGCCGAGCGATGACTGTCCTTAACTGGCTGCGCCGTCGCGGCAAGCATCCTGACGGGGCGCGCGATGCAGGGCGCGCCGCGCTGGTGGAGCGCGTGACCAGGCTCTGTCCGTACGTGCGGCTGGTAAGCGGCTATCGCAAGCGGCTTGTCCCGGCGCTGGCCATCGCAGACCGGTACGTGCGCGATGTCTTGGCGGGCTTGCCGCCGGCGTCGGCGGCAAGCGAGGCCACGTGGAACAGCGATCCGTATATCCATGCTTTCTTTGGCACGGCACAGGACGTCATGCCGGTGTTCAGCCGGTCGCCGGACCTGCGCGACTATTTCGGCAGTTCTTCGGCCGCCGCCGAGGCCTATTGCGTGCTGGGGATGGACAAACATGAGCGCCGTACGCTGGGCGTCGCGCTGGAGGGCGACGTCATGCGCACGGAGGTGCCGCAGACCACGGTCAGTTTCACCGATCACCGGGTCCGGATCTGCGCGGCGACCGAAGCGGCGCTGCGCGAGGAAATCGCCAGCCGCATGCTGGACCAGCTCGCGCTGCAGGCGCTGGCCGACGTCGCCAGCGGCACGTCCCGCCGCGACCGCATCGAGCACGAGCAGACACTGCTGACCACGCGGCTGCACCTGCTGGAAAAGCAGGGCTTTGGCATGCGCAGCGTACTTGGCGAAAGCAGCGACACGCAACCCGGCGAGTCCGAGCGGCTGCGGGAGCAGGTGGCACAGAACGAGGCCGCGCTCGCCGCCCTTGGCGCAGCAGGGGCACAGGGCGGCCGGGCCGGCATGCCGGAGAGGCAACTGCAGGTGCTGGTCGACGTGCTGACGCATGCCGAAGCCAGCTTCACGGTGGAGCGGGAAGCGGTGCGGCTGAGTCCGATGAACATCGTGCTGCCGCCCGGCAGCGCCGGGCCCGGCGCTGAGCTCCAGCTGATGACTGCGCGGGTCCCTGGAGATCCGCCGCTGGTCCGCACCTTTGCGCTGGTGTGCGTGTCCCGCGCCGGGATGCTGTCGCCGATGCAGTTGCTCGATGACGCGGCGCGCATGCTGTAACGCTAAAATCATCCCGATAATGGTTTCCGGAAGGCTTAAGCGTGGCACACCAGCAGGGTTTTATCCTGACCCGACATTGGCGCGATACCCCCGCCGGCACCGAGGTCGAAGTCTGGTTGGCCACCGACGACGGGCCGCGCCGGCTGCGCCTGCCGTACCAGCCGTCGATTGCATTTATCCCTGAGGCACAGCGCGAGCGTGCCGAGGCGCTGCTGCGCCGCGAGCGCGCGGCCGAGTTGCGTCCGCTCAAGCTGCATGACTTCAAGGGCAGGCCGGTCATGGGCCTGTATTGCCAGCAGCATCGGCAGCTGATCCAGCTTGGCCGATCGCTGCGCGATGCCGGCGTGGATGTCTACGAGGCCGATATCCGCCCGCCCGAGCGCTACCTGATGGAGCGCTTCATCACGGCCCCGGTCTGGTTCGAGGGCGAGCCGGAAGGCGACGGCGTGCTGTGCAACGCCCAACTGAAGCCCGCGGCGGACTACCGCCCCACGCTACGGCTGGCTTCGCTCGATATCGAAACCAACGCATTCGGCGAGCTGTATTCGATCGCACTCGAAGGCTGCGGCCAGCGCCAGGTCTATATGCTTGGCGCTGCGCCGCGGGAGCCGGCCGCTGTCGATTTCTCGCTCGAATACTGCGCGACACGGCCAGAGTTGCTGGAAAAACTGAACCAGTGGCTGGCCCACCACGACCCCGATGCGATCATCGGCTGGAACCTGGTCCAGTTCGACCTGCGCGTGCTGGTCGAGCATGCACGACGGTTCCAGCTGCCGCTGCGCCTCGGCCGCGGCGGTGCGGAAATCGAATGGCGCGAGCACAACGCGCAGCAGCACTATTTCTGCAGCGCGCCGGGCCGGCTGATCATCGATGGCATCGAGGCGCTGCGTTCCGCCACGTGGAGCTTCCCGTCGTTCAGTCTCGAATCGGTGGCCCAGACGCTGCTTGGCGAGGGCAAGGCGATCGACAACCCGTACGACCGCATGGATGCCATCGACCGCATGTTCGAGCAGGACAGGCCGGCGCTGGCGCGCTACAACCTGCGCGATTGCGAACTGGTGACGCGGATCTTCGAGAAGGCGGAACTGCTGTCGTTCCTGCTGGAGCGCGCCACGGTCACGGGCCTGCCGGCCGACCGCAGCGGCGGTTCGGTCGCGGCGTTCACGCATCTCTACATGCCGCTGATGCACCGCCAGGGCTATGTCGCGCCCAACCTCGGCGAGCTGGCGCCGGAGGGCAGCCCCGGCGGCTTTGTCATGGATTCGCGGCCGGGGCTCTATGAATCGGTGCTGGTGCTGGACTACAAGAGCCTCTACCCGTCGATCATCCGCACCTTCCTGATCGACCCGATCGGCCTGGTCGAGGGGCTGGCGCATCCTGACGATGCCGATTCCGTCCCCGGCTTCCGCGGCGCGCGCTTCTCGCGGACCAGGCACTGCCTGCCGGCGATCGTCGCGCGGGTCTGGCAGGGCCGCGAGGCGGCCAAGCGCGACCGCAACAAGCCGCTCGCGCAGGCGCTCAAGATCATCATGAACGCGTTCTATGGCGTACTGGGCTCCAGCGGGTGCCGCTTCTTCGATCCGCGACTGGCCTCGTCGATCACCATGCGCGGGCACGAGATCATGCGGCAGACCCGCGCGCTGGTCGAGGCGCGCGGCTACGAGGTGATCTACGGTGACACCGATTCCACCTTCGTCTGGCTGCGCCGCGCGCGCACGGAGGCCGACGCGCAGCAGATAGGCCGCAGCCTGGTGGCCTACGTCAACGACTGGTGGCGCGACCACCTGTGGCAGGTCTATGGCCTCGAAAGCGCGCTCGAACTGCAGTTCGAGACGCACTTCCGCCGCTTCCTGATGCCGACCATCCGCGGCGCCGACCTTGGCAGCAAGAAGCGTTACGCGGGCCAGGTGGAGCGGCCAGACGGCACGGCCGAGATGGTGTTCAAGGGGCTCGAGACGGTGCGCACGGACTGGTCGCCGCTCGCGCAGCATTTCCAGCAGACGCTTTACGAGAAGGTCTTCAACCGCGAGCCGTACCAGGATTATGTGCGCGACATCGTGCGCCGCACGCTGGCGGGAGAGCTCGACGGCCAACTGGTCTATCGCAAGCGGCTGCGGCGCAAGCTGGAAGAGTACGAGCGCAACGTGCCGCCGCACGTGCGGGCTGCCCGCATCGCCGACGACTACAACGAGCGCCACGGGCGCCCGCGCCAGTACCAGCACGGCGGCTGGATCAGCTATGTGATGACCATCGCCGGGCCCGAACCGCTCGAATGCCGATCCGCGCCGATCGACTATGAGCACTACGTCGGCAAGCAGCTGCAGCCGATTGCCGACGCGATCCTGCCGTTCCTGAACGACGATTTCGAGCGGCTGTTGTCGGGGCAGATGACCTTGTTTGCGCAGTAGGGCAGCGTCGTAGCACCCTGGCACGTCAGGCGCCGGTCCCGTTGCCGGCCCTATTTATCGCGGCCATCAGGTCGTCAGGATGAACCATCAGTTCGCGCACTTGCCGCAGTGTCGGATATTGGTTGAGCACGCTGCGCCAGCGGGGCGACTCCAAAAGCTGGTGCCAGACCGGCGCAAGCGCGGCTGGATCCGCGGCTTGCGCGTGCGCCAGCGCGCTGGCAAATTCAAGACTGGCCTGTGCCGACAGCAGTTGCATCCGGCTGGCAGCGCCGAGCAGGCGTGGCCTGGGCTCGGCAGGCGCATCGCAGCAATACAGCACCGTGCCGGCAAGGCCGTCCGCGTCGGCGCGCAGCGCGCTGAGCGCGGCACCGTGCAGGCGCACTGTCCCTTGCTGCGTCTCGAACGCATAGACGACGTCCTTGTCGGCATGCGCCAGCAAGCGCAAGCCGCGCAGCAGCTTGGGCAGGTCAGTGGTGGCGGCATCGACCGAAGCCTTGGCTTCCGCGAGCAGGCAGATGTCCCACGCTGGCGTTTCCGCGATCGGCAGCTCTTGCCGCAGCAGCACCACATCCCATTCGGTCTTGGCGCGTTCATGCGTGGCGGGGATCGAGGCTGGTACGCGCATCGAAGTCACGACGCGGTATGAAACCTGCGCTTTCTCGGCCTCGTTGAGCCGCTGCGCCAGCGCCCGCAGTGCCTGTGCGGCCAGTGCTTCGGTGGCAGCGCCACGCTGGCGCGCGGTGACGCCTTGCGCATTGGCGCCGGCGCTTCCGGCGCGGGGGGCATGCCGGTCCCACAGCGTCTGGTATTGGCGCACCAGATCATTCGACGCCAGCGCTTCCAGGCGCTGCAAGCGCTTCAGCGCGGGATTGTCGAGCAGCCGTGTCAGGCCCGGCGCTTCGGTCCCTATCCCCGGCATATCGAGCAGAGTGCGCGCGGTGTCGTGCAGCGCGAACCACGATGAGGCCGAGGCGGACGCGTGAAGCCGGGCCAATGCCTCGCGCTGCGGACCCGGCGCGATGCGTTGCTGGCGGCCCGGATGGGCGATCGCATTGACCGCCTGCCGGACCTGGCGGCCATCCTGGCCGGCGCCCGCGGACAGCGACGCATACTCGCGCACATGCGCCGCGCGGTGCCGCATGACCATGGCCTGGAACACCGGGTCGCCAGCGCCCGCGCACAGCGCTTCGCGGATCAGTTGCGCGAGCGCGTCGATGAAGCGGTCTTTCAGGGCCGCGGCTGGCGTTTCGCCGCGTGCAGTGGTCGCGCGGGCCTGTTCGATCGCAAGCGCGAGCGTCGTTGCCGGGCTGGCTGAGTGCGGTTTGGAGATCGCGGGGGCGCTTGCCGGCAGGCGATAGCGGCGGGCGACGGTGCGAAGCGTTGCATCGAGTAAAAGGGGCGCGGACAACGGTGGCATGGCGAGGGGTGGCACAAAGAGGCAGCACAGGGGCGATGCTCGCCGGACTGGTCAAGTCTCGGCAATCGGCAAAGGTTTGTCCATCGTGCCATCGTGAAGAGGGATCGCGGTACGTAATGCCGGATTTCCGACATGCGGCGCGTCGCCGGAGGTCAATGTGTCGCCGGTGCAGTTCAGCCATCCGGCCTTCGTTGACCAGGTGCGCCGGGCGGCCGTCTGGCAATCTACAGGCCTGACAAAGGGTGTGCGGTGTTGCGGTGCTGCGCTGCACACATGGATTTGTGGCGTGCCAAGGCACACAATGCCTGCATGAGAGCTTCCATGCATCCTGCCCGCGCCGTCGCCATGGGGTTCCTGCTGGCCATCGTGGCGGGCAGCGTGCTGCTGATGCTGCCCTGGTCGCGCGCCGGCGGCGGCAGCGTGCCGTGGCTGACCGCGTTCTTCACGGCGGTGTCCGCGGTGTGCGTGGCCGGGCTGATCGTGGTCGATACCGGCACGTACTGGTCCGGATTTGGCCAGGCGGTCATCATGGTGCTGTTCCAGCTTGGCGGATTCGGCATGATGACGGCGTCTACGCTGCTGGGGCTGATGGTCAACCGCTCGCTAAGGCTGCGCACCAGGTTGATGACCCAGGCCGAGACCCGCGCGATCGGGCTGGGCGATATCGTCGGCGTGGCCAGGCTGGTGCTGGTGGTGACGATCGGGATGGAACTGTTGCTGGCCGCCTGGCTGGCGTGGCGGCTGCATTTCGCCTACGGGGCGCCGTGGGGAGACGCCGCCTGGAACGGGCTGTTCCATGCCATTTCCGCCTACAACAATGCGGGCTTCTCGACACATGCCGACAGCCTGGTCCGCTATGCGGCCGACCACTGGGTGCTGCTGCCGGTAATGGTGGCGGCGCTGGTTGGCGGTATCGGCTTCCCGGTGCTGCACGACCTGCGCAACAAGACCTTCCGCCCGCACCGCTGGTCGCTGCACAGCAAGCTGACGCTGGCCACCACCGGTGTGCTTTTCCTGGTGGGCCTGGCCGGCCTGCTGATGTTCGAGTGGGCCAACGCACGCACGCTCGGCCAGATGGCCACGGGGCAGAAGCTGTTGTCGGCGGCCTTCGCCTCGGTCTCCGCGCGCACTGTCGGCTTCAATACCATTGACATCGGCGGCCTGACCCATGAAAGCATGGCGCTGCATTACTTCCTGATGTTCGTCGGTGGCGGCAGCGCCAGTACCGCGGGCGGCGTCAAGGTCGGCACCATCGCGATCCTGGCGCTGCTGGTGATTGCCGAGATCCGCGGGCGCGGCGACAGCGAAGCCTTCGGGCGCCGCGTCAGCAGTTCGGCGCAGCGGCAGGCGATCACGGTGCTGGTGCTCGGCAGCGCGCTGACGACGATCGGGACGCTGGCCATCCTGTTTGTCACGGAATTCCCGACCGACCAGGTGATTTTCGAGGTCATCGCGGCCTTTGGTTCCGCGGGCCTGTCGACCGGGATCACCGCCGACCTCCCGGCTTCTGCCCATTTGATCCTGGCCGGACTGATGTATGCCGGCCGGGTTGGCACCATCACGCTCGCGGTATCCCTCGCCATGGGCGAGCGCCGTACGCCGTACCGTTACCCCGAGGAGCATCCAATTGTTGGCTAGATTGTTTTCCGAACAGTTCGCCTTTTCAGCAGGCGACAGCGTGGCCGTGATCGGGCTGGGGCGCTTCGGCGGTTCCGTGGCGCAGTCGCTGATGCGGCTGGGCCATGACGTCATGGGCATCGACAAGGATCCCGACCTGGTGCAGCGCTGGTCCAATGTGCTGACCTGTGCGATCCAGGCCGACTCGACCGATGTCAATGTCATGCGCCAGCTGGGGGTGGCGGATTTTTCACACGCCATCGTGGGCATCGGCACCGACATGTCGTCCAGCCTGATGACGCTGATGGCGCTGACCGAGCTGCAGATCCAGGACATCTGGGTCAAGGCCTTTACAGCCGAGCACGGGCAGATCGCGCAGCGCATCGGTGCCCACCACGTCGTCTACCCGGAAGCGGACATGGGCGCGCGGGTGGCCCACCTGATCACGGGCAGGATGATCGATTTCATCGAGTTCGACGACGGCTTCGCCATCGCTCGGATCCATGCGCCGGCATCCACCCATAACAAGACCTTGCTGATGTCACATGTACGGGAGCAATTCGGCGTGACGGTGGTGGGCATCAAGCGAGGCAACGCGGAGTTCGAGCACGCCACGGCGGCTACCATGGTGCTGCCCGGCGACCTGCTGGTGGTGTCGGGCCTGACCAGCAAGATCGAGCGCTTTGCCGGCAGTTCGGAGAAGGGGTAGGGCGAGCGCGCGCCACAGAGACCGGACGGCCACTGAATTCCCCTCAGCTTGAGCTGATGCTCGTCCACACAGGTCAAGCAAGCCATTCCCCAGCGACTCGGCCATAGGAGCGAATCTAACGATCCGCTCGTCCCTTCACGGCCTTCTGCTCCCCTTCGGCTCCGTAGTGCCGTAGTGCTGTAGTGCCGAACGGCCAATCCGCAAGATGCTCCTGTCCGCACTTTTCGCTACATGGAGCCCCAATCTTTACGCGTTCTTTATACGTTCGCGCCGCCTTTATACCCAGTTTTTACGCCCCTCTCGCTAAGCTCCAAGCCGATGAATTGCTCTGAGGCGTCTTGTCATGGACTGGATCTTTCTGATCGTATTGATTGGGTTCGCTGCACTGAGCGCGGCGCTGCTGGGGCTTTGCGCCAGGCTGGCTCCGAAGTCGTCGGCGGCGACCGCGCAAGGCGGTCCGCACAACCAATTACTCGCTAAGGACGGCGCGTCTGACAGGGGGCTGTGATGGCATGGACTGACCTGCTGAGTGGCGCGCTGGCCGCCGCAATTTTCGTTTACCTCCTCGTCGCTCTGTTCCAGCCGGAGAAATTCTGATGTCCTCGAAATTCGTGGGCCTGCTGGTCCTGTATCTCGCCATCCTGCTGGCATGCGCGCCGTTCCTCGGGCGCTATATGCGGCGTGCAGTGGAGGATGACCGATACGCCCTCACCGGGTGGGGGCGCCCGCTCGAGCGGCTGCTGTATCGTCTGGGCGGCGTGCGTTCCAATGCCGGGATGGGATGGAAACAGTACGCCATTGCGGTCGTCGCTTTCAACTTGCTCGGTGTGGTTGCGGTCTACGCGCTGCAGCGCCTGCAAGGGATGCTGCCGCTCAACCCGCAAGGTTTCGGCGCGGTCTCGCCTGACTCCGCCTTCAATACGGCAATCAGCTTCGTATCCAATACCAACTGGCAGGGCTATGCCGGTGAGTCGACCATGGGCTATCTGACCCAGATGCTGGCGCTTACCGTGCAGAACTTCCTGTCCGCGGCGACCGGCATTGCCGTGGTGTTCGCGCTGATCCGCGGCTTTGCGCGGCAGAGCGCCATGACCATCGGCAACTTCTGGGTGGATCTGACCAGGATCACGCTGTACGTGCTGGCGCCAATCGCGACCATGATCGCACTGGCGCTGATGAGCCAGGGTGTGATCCAGAACTTCGATGCCTACAAGGAAGTCAGCCTGGTCACGCCGGTCGAGTACAGCCAGCCGAAGGTCGACACGGCCGGGCAACCGGTGCTCGATGCGCAAGGCAAGCCGGTGACGGAAGACCTGAAGACCGACAAGCAGACGCTGGCGATGGGCCCGGTTGCCTCGCAGGAAGCCATCAAGATGCTCGGCACCAACGGCGGCGGCTTTTTTAACGCCAATTCCGCACATCCCTTCGAGAACCCGAATGGGCTTGCCAACTTCATCGAGATGCTGGCGATATTCCTGATCCCGGCTGCGCTGTGTTTCACCTTCGGCGAGATGGTGGGGGACAGGCGGCAGGGGGTAGCGGTGCTCGCTTCGATGACGGTGATCTTCGTCGTCATGGCCTGCGTGGCGGCCCTTTCCGAGCGGATGACCAGTCCCGCGCTGGCCAGCTTGCCGGTCGACCATGCGGCCTCGCTGCTGCAGACGGGCGGCAATATGGAAGGCAAGGAAACGCGCTTCGGCGTCGCAGCGTCGGCGTTGTTCGCCACCATCACCACGGCCGCGTCCTGCGGCGCGGTCAATGCCATGCACGATTCCTTCACCGCCATCGGCGGCCTGGTGCCGATGCTGCTGATGCAGCTGGGCGAGGTGGTGTTCGGCGGCGTCGGCTCGGGCCTGTATGGGATGCTCGTGTATGCGGTGCTGGCGGTGTTCATCGCCGGCCTGATGATCGGCCGCACCCCCGAGTACCTCGGCAAGAAGATCGAGACCTACGAGATGAAGATGACCGCAGTGGCGATCCTGGTCACGCCGCTGCTGGTGCTGCTCGGCACCTCGGCCGCAGTGATGGCGGAACCAGGCCGCGCAGGGGTGTTCAATCCTGGCACGCATGGCTTCTCGGAGGTCCTGTATGCGTTGTCATCCGCGGCCAATAACAACGGTAGCGCCTTTGCTGGCCTGTCTGCCAACACGCCGTTCTATAACACGCTGCTGGCCGCGGCGATGTGGCTCGGCCGCTTCTGGATCATCATCCCGGTGCTCGCTTTGGCAGGTTCGCTGGCGGCAAAGAAGCGGGTCCCGGTGAGCGGCGGCACGATGCCCACGCACGGCCCCCTGTTCGTGGTGCTGCTGGTTGGCACGGTGCTGCTGGTGGGGGCGCTGACCTATGTGCCCGCGCTGGCACTCGGGCCGATTGCGGAGCAACTCCAGGGCGCCGTGACGGCCATCGCGGGGAAACAGGCGACCAACTGACCAAGAGATATCAGGCATTCCTGCGCGCCTGGCACCAGTACGGCCGGACAGGCTAGGTGGCGGCGCTTACGGAGGATTGCGGAGAAACCATGCAACACGATTCGATGGCCCCAACGGCCAAGGGTAAAGGCGAGGCGCGAGACACCGCCGCTTCCAGGGCTGCGCAAGCGCAGGAAGCGGCGGCCGCTGGCAAGCAGCACGCTCCCCATCACCACCATCATCATCCACATCGGCCGGCTTCGCGTAGCATGCTTGCGCCTGAGCTGGTGAAGCCTGCGCTGGTGGCGGCCTTCACGAAGCTGTCGCCCCGCGACCAGTTGCGCAACCCGGTGATGTTCGTCGTCTACGTCGGCAGCATCCTGACGACGATCCTGTTCCTGCGCGCGATGTTCGCTCCCGCGCCTGCCGCAGGCAGCGAGAGTCCGGGCTTTATCCTGGCGGTGTCGATCTGGCTGTGGTTTACGGTGCTATTCGCCAACTTCGCCGAGGCCCTGGCGGAGGGGCGCAGCAAGCAACAGGCCGAGGCACTGCGCGGACTGAAAACGACGGTGACTGCGCGCGTACTGAAGGATGGCCAGCGGGGCGGTGCCACCGAACCGCGGGCTGCTACCGCACTGCGGCGCGGCGACGTCGTACTGGTGGAAGCCGGGGACATGATTCCGGGAGATGGCGAGGTCATCGACGGCGTGGCTTCGGTCGACGAGAGCGCCATCACCGGCGAGTCGGCGCCGGTGATCCGCGAGTCCGGTGGCGACTTCTCGTCGGTGACCGGCGGCACGCGCGTGCTGTCCGACTGGATCGTGGTGCGCATCACCACCAATCCCGGCGAAAGCTTTATCGACCGCATGATCACGATGGTCGAAGGCGCCAAGCGTCAGAAGACGCCGAACGAGCTGGCCCTGACCATCCTGCTGGTCGGCCTGACGTTGGTGCTGCTGCTGGCCACGGCCACGCTGCAACCATTCTCGCTCTATGCCGTGCTGGTGACCAAGGCCGGTGTTCCAGTGACGATCACCGTACTGGTGGCGCTGCTGGTGTGCCTGATACCCACGACCATCGGCGGCTTGCTGTCTGCGATCGGCGTCGCCGGCATGAGCCGGATGATGGAGGCGAACGTGATCGCGACCTCGGGCCGCGCGGTCGAGGCCGCCGGGGACGTTGACGTGCTGCTGCTCGACAAGACCGGCACCATTACCCATGGGAATCGCCAGGCTTCGCGCTTTATCCCGGCGCCGGGCGTGTCGCCGTTGCAGCTCGCGGAAGCGGCGTGGCTGTCGTCGCTGGCCGACGAAACGCCGGAAGGGCGCAGCATTATCACGCTGGCCCGCCGGTTACCCGGGCTGGCTGCGCCGTCGATGGCAAGCCTGAAACCTGAATTCGTGCCCTTCAGCGCGCAGACGCGCATGAGCGGCGTGGATCTGCGCGATGGCGGCGGTGAGCGCCACGTGCGCAAGGGCGCCACCGATGCAGTACGCCGGTACGTCACGGAACGGGCCGGCAAGTTCCCCGATGCGGTGTTGCAAGCCGTGGATGAGGTGGCCCGTGCCGGCAGCACGCCGCTGGTGGTTGCCGACGCCAGCGGCGATTCGGTACGCGTGCTGGGCGTGATCGAACTGAAAGACATCGTCAAGACCGGCATCCGCGAACGCTTTGGCGAGCTGCGCAAGATGGGGATCAGGACGGTGATGATCACCGGCGACAACCGCCTGACCGCGGCATCGATTGCCGCCGAAGCGGGCGTGGATGACTTCCTTGCCGAGGCGACGCCTGAAGCCAAGCTGAAGCTGATCCGGCAGTACCAGGCGCAAGGGCGCCTCGTCGCGATGACCGGGGATGGTACCAACGACGCACCGGCGCTGGCGCAGGCCGACGTTGCCGTGGCGATGAACAGCGGCACGCAGGCTGCCAAAGAGGCCGGCAATATGGTCGACCTGGACAGCAATCCGACCAAGCTGATCGAAATCGTCGAGATCGGCAAGCAGATGCTGATGACGCGCGGATCGTTGACGACCTTCAGCGTCGCCAATGACATCGCCAAGTATTTTGCGATCATCCCGGCGGCGTTCGCCACCACGTATCCGCAGCTCAACCTGCTCAATGTCATGGGCCTGGCGACGCCGGCATCGGCCATCATGTCGGCAGTGATCTTTAACGCATTGATTATCGTCGTATTGATCCCCCTGGCGCTCAAGGGCGTCGTGTACCGCCCGCTAGGCGCGGCCGTGCTGCTGCGCCGCAACCTGCTGATCTATGGGCTCGGCGGCATCCTGGTGCCGTTCGCCGGGATCAAGCTGATCGACCTGGTCCTTGCCTTGTTCGGCTGGGTCTGATTCCTCCTGGAGCTCTCATGAATCCTCAAGCGCATTCTCCACAGCCGACTTCGGCGTCCCCGGCGCCGGTGCAGGGCGGGCTGGTCCGGCCGATGGCCGTGATATTTGTCGCCTTGTCGCTGATTACGGGCCTGCTCTACCCGGGCGTGATCACCGGCATCGCGAAAGCCGTGTTCCCGCACCAGGCCGCCGGCTCGCTGATCGAGAATAAAGGCAAGATAATGGGATCCGAGCTGATTGGCCAGCCGTTCTCAGACCCCAAATACTTCTGGGGCCGCTTGTCCGCGACGGCGCCGATGCCGTTCAACGCCTCGGCGTCGGCGGGGTCAAACCTCGGCCCCAGCAATCCCGCGCTGGCCGATGCTGCCCGCGCCCGCATTGAGGCGCTGCGTGCCGCCGAGCCGGATAACCAGGCCCCGGTGCCCGTGGACCTGGTCACGGCATCGGGCAGCGGCCTGGATCCGCATATCAGTCCGGCTGCCGCCGAATACCAGGCGGCGCGGGTAGCCCGCGCCAGGGGTATCCCGCTCGAGCAGGTCAGGCAGCTGATTGCCGCAAATACCGAAGCGCCGCTGCTGGCGGTGCTGGGTGATCCTGGCGTGAACGTGCTGAAGCTGAACCTCGCGCTGGATGGTGTTGCGCCGAACCGATGACGCGGTGAACATATCAGGGATGAAACAGTGTGGCCTTTGCCAGGCCAGGGGTGAGCCGGCTCATGTCTGATGCAGAATTCCGCGAGATCAGCGCGCGTCCGGACCCGGACGCGCTGCTCCAGCTCGTGCAGGCTGAAGGAGAGCGGGCAGCGCGCGGCAGGCTCAGAGTGTACTTCGGCGCGTCGGCTGGCGTTGGCAAGACCTTCGCCATGCTGACGGCGGCGCGAGCCGCGGTGCAGCAGGGCACGGATGTCGTCATCGGCATCGTGGAGACCCATGGCCGCGCGGAGACGGAAGCGCTGATCACCGGGACCGAGCGGCTGCCGATGAAGGACGTGCCGTATCGTGAGCGCGTGCTCAAGGAGTTCGACCTGGACGCGGCGCTGGCCCGCCATCCTGCCCTGATCCTGGTTGACGAACTGGCGCATTCGAACGCGCCCGGCAGCCGCCACCCCAAGCGCTGGCAGGATATTCAGGAACTGCAAGCCGCCGGCATCGACGTCTGGACCACCGTCAATGTCCAGCATCTCGACAGCCTGAACGAAGCGGTCGGAGGCATCACCGGCATCCGCGTTTGGGAAACCGTGCCGGACACGGTCTTCGATAGCGCGGACGAAGTCGTGCTGGTCGACCTGCCGGCCGATGAACTGCTGCGCCGGTTGAAGGAAGGCAAGGTTTATCTGCCGGAGCAGGCCCGGCATGCGGCGCGCAATTTCTTTCGCAAAGGCAACCTGATAGCCCTGCGCGAGTTGGCGTTGCGGCGTACCGCTGACCGTGTCGACGACGATGTGCGGGCTTGGCGGCAGGCAGAAGCCGTGCAAGCGGTCTGGCGCACACGCGAAGCGGTTCTTGCCTGCATCGGCAGCGGCGACGATGCCGAGCAGGTTGTCAAGAGTGCGCGACGTCTGGCGGGGCAACTGGATTGTGACTGGCATGTGGTAACGATCGCCACACCGCGGCTGGCGCCGCCATCCACTGCCGGCAAAGCTCGCCTGCAAGCGGCCATGCGTCTGGCCGAGGAACTTGGCGCACGTACGGAGACCCTGGCAGGCAACGACATGGTACAGGCCGTGGTCGGCTACGTGCGCCGCCACAACCTGACCAAGGTCGTGATTGGAAGGGCGCCGGCGGACTGGCGTCGTGGCGGCGCCTCTCTGGCGGAACGGGCCCGTTCGCTGCTGGCGCTCGCGCTGTCCCCCTTTGTTAACGCGCCGGCCTGGCTGTTTGGCCGACGCAGCTTTGCCGACGCGCTGGCAATCGGCTGTCCGGAAATCGACATCATCCGGGTCGCCGCCGATACCACGCGCGCCGACATTCGGCCGCGCCACGGGACGGAAGAAGCGGAACCGGGCGGGTCAGAGGATGGAGCAACGCTTAAGGACTACGCCTGGGCGGTGGTCTGGTGCGCCTGTGCCACGGCGTTGTCGGCGCTGGCATTCCCGTGGTTCGATGTCGTTAACATCGCCATGCTGTTCCTGGCGGCAGTGGTGGGGGTCGCGCTGCGTCATGGCCGCGGGCCCGCCGCGCTCTCGTCCGTTCTGTCCGTGGCCGCCTTTGACTTCTTCTTTGTACCGCCGCGGCTGTCGTTTGCCGTGAGCGACGTGCAGTACCTGTTGACCTTCCTGGTAATGCTCTCGGTCGGCCTGGTCATTGGACAACTGACCGCCGGCTTGCGTGAGCAGGCCCGCCTGGCCGTACAGCGGGAGGAAGACGCGCGCACGCTGTACGAGTTGGCGCGCGAGTTGTCCGCCGCACTGATGCCCGACCAGATCGTCTCGATCGGCAGCCGCTTCCTGCGGGCGGCGTTCGACGCCAGCTCTGCCTTTTTCCTGGTGTCGCCGGAGGGACGGCTGCTGCCGCCTGTGTCGGACGCCGGTCAGCACGATGCGACCGTGCGCACCGATTCGATTGACCGCATACTGGCCGAATGGGTCTTCACGCATGGCCAGCCAGCCGGCACTGGCACGCACACGCTGCCGGGCAGCACCGTGCTGTACCTGCCACTCAAGGCACCCATGCAGACGCGAGGCGTACTGGCGGTCGAACCCGCGGCTTCGCGGGCTCTTGCTCAGCCGGCGCTGCGACGCCAGGTGGATGTGTTCTGCACGCTGATCGCCATCGCCATCGAGCGGCTACACTATGTCGAAGTCGCGCAGCGGGCCCTGCTTTCGATGGAGTCGGAGCGGCTGCGCAGCTCGCTGTTGGCCGCTGTGTCCCATGACCTGCGTACTCCCCTGACCAGCCTGATCGGCATGGCCGAGACCATGCAGCGCAGCGATCCACCGCTGGCGCCATCGTTGGACCAGACAGTATCCGCGATGCTCGAGCAGGCCAGGCGGATGCGGACGATGGTGGTCAATCTGCTGGATATGGCGAGGCTGCAGAGCCGGGATGTCCGCACCAACAAAGAGTGGCAGTCGGTGGAGGAACTGGTCGGTGCCAGCCTTGCGTCGATGCGCGACGCGCTGGCGCGCCATCGCGTCGTGGTGGCAGATCTGTCGACCGTTCCGCTGGTCGAATGCGACGCGGTCCTGATCGACCGCGTGCTATGCAACCTGTTGGAGAATGCGGCCAAATACACACCGGTGGGCACCGAAATCCGGATCTCGGCCGCAGTTGTCCAGGATGACATCCGGATTTCGGTGGAGGACGACGGCCCGGGAGTGCCCAGGGGCAAGGAACGGCAGATCTTCGAAAAGTTCACGCGTGGCGAGCGCGAATCTGCCACGGCAGGCGTCGGCCTGGGCCTTGCCGTTTGCGAGGCGATCATGCAAGCGCATGGCGGTCGTATCTGGGTAGAACCTGGCCAGCGTCCGGATCTTCCGGTGCGCCCCGATGGCCAGGCGGGGGCGCGCTTTACCATCGCACTGCCACGTGGCAATCCACCACCGGTAGAGCCTGAGCCGGCGGATGCCTGAAGTTGCGCTATACCCATGGAGAACCCAAGGAGAGGAGTTCATGCCGTTTGATTTTTCCCCAACGATCCTGCTTGTCGAAGACGAGCCTCATATCCGGCGCTTTGTTCGCTCGACGCTGGAATCGGAGGGCTGCACGGTATGTGAGGCAGAAACGCTCAAGCGCGGACTGATCGAGGCAGGGACGCGCCAGCCAGACCTTGTCATTCTCGACCTGGGGCTGCCGGACGGCGACGGCGTGCAGTTGATCGGTGAGGTGCGAACCTGGACCAATGTACCGATTCTGGTGCTGTCCGCTCGCAGTGGAGAGGCCGACAAAGTTGGTGCGTTGGATGCGGGTGCCGATGACTATCTGACAAAGCCATTTGGCGTCGCGGAGCTGATCGCGCGTCTGCGCGTCCTGCTGCGCCGCCATGCGAGGACCAATCCGCAAGGGGCCTACCAGATCACGTTTGGCGACGTTCACGTCGATCTGGCCAGCCGAATGGTCACGCGTTCCGGCCAGGCTGTGCATCTGACACCAATCGAGTATCGCTTGTTGGCGGTATTGATTGCGCATCGTGGCAAAGTCATGACGCACCGAGAGCTGCTGCGCGAGGTCTGGGGTCCCTCGCAGGCGGAAAGCAGTCAATATCTGCGGGTGTACATGGGACACCTGCGGCACAAGCTTGAAGCTGACCCGGCACAACCCGCTCATCTGCTGACTGAGGTCGGATTGGGTTACCGCTTCACGGGATAGGATCGGGAAGCGATGGATTGAGCTTCGTGATTTCCCTAGCCGCCCCGAAATGTCAATCTGATGCCCCGGATTGTCAAAACGCTCCGCGTTGTTGCTAGATACTTGCCGAGATCGGCCCAAAGGCCGACGGTATCGACATCCGACGCAAGATCGCAAGGAGATGACAATGGAGCTGAAGGACAAGGTTGCAATCATTACGGGCGGCGGGCAGGGCGGCGGCGAGGGCATAGCGCGCGTGCTGGCGCGTGAAGGGGCTACGATCGCCGTGGTGGACATAAACCTTGACGCCGCCAGGCGCGTCGCGTCCAGCATCGATCCGGACGGCAAGCGCGCTATCGCCATCCGCGCCGACATCAGCAAGAAGGCCGACACGGAGGCGATGGCCCGCCAGACGCTGGAGGCGTTCGGCGCCATCGATATCCTGGTCAATAACGCGGGCGTCGGCGGCGCCTCCGCGCTGGTGTGCGACGTCACGGAAGAGAACTGGGACCGCGTGATGGGGGTGAACGCCAAGGGCATCCTGTTCTGCTGCCAGGCGGTCATCCCTGCCATGAAGGCGCAGGGAAAGGGCAAGATCGTCAATATCGACTCCATCGCCGGCATCCGCATGGCTTACTTCAGCAGCGTGGATTACACCGCGTCAAAGCATGCGGTCACGGGACTGACGCAGCACCTCGCATGGGAGTTGGCGGACCAGCGTATCAACGTCAATGCGGTGTGCCCCGGCGGCATCCTGACGCCAGCCATTGAAGCGTATGCAAGCCCGAAGGAGCGCGAGGCGCTGATCAGGCGGACGGTACCGCTGGGCAGGTTCTGCAAGCCGGAGGAGATCGGCGAAGCGGTATCCTTCCTTGCCAGCGACCGTGCAGACATGATCACAGGCCAGATGCTGGCGGTGGATGGCGGCACCCTCACCGGCTACGGCGAAGATCTGCGCGCGGTACTGCGCCAGCGGCTCCAGGAGGAACAGGGCCACTGACGTCAGCGCAACTGGCAGCCTGCCGGCCTGGCCCCATCTGAAGCGGGTCAGCACGGCGAGACTGCCGTCGGCAGTTCAGGGTTCGTTCAATAGTGGATGATGCCGGGGGTCCCGCCGCCGGCGGGGATGGCTTCGCCGTTGATTGCCACACTCAGTGGTGACGCAAGAAAGGTCACCACGCAGGCGACCTCGCTGGCGTCGACCATGCGGCCGAGGCTACTCCTGGCCGCCGCCCACGCCTCGGTTGCCGCGTCGGTCTTCTCGGTGCGGGTGGGTCCGGGATGGACTGCCGTGACATTGATGCCCTTGGGCCCGAGTTCATCAGCGAGGTTCTTGGTGATTGCCGCCACGCCGACGTTACGCAGCGTGGCCACTGGCCGGCCCGTATGGTAGATCGCCAGGCCGCCGATATTGATGATGCGGCCCCAGCCATTTGCGGCCAGATGCGGAGCCAGCGCCCGTGCGGTGCGAAGATAGCCGATGACCTTGATGTCGATATCCTCGAGTGCCTGCGCATCGACGATCTGGTCCAGCTGTGTGGCCGGCGAGATGCCGCCTGGCAGAGCCGCGGCGTTGACCAGGATATCGATGCCACCCAGGGCTTCAATCGCTTGCTCCACCATGGCGTCGACAGAGGCCTTGTCGGCGGTGTCGACCGTCAGCGGCACAATGCGGCGGCCGGTCAGCGCCGCGAGCTCCGCGGCAGTCGCATCCAGCGCTTCTTTCCCGCGCGCGGCGAGCACGACATCCACCCCTTCCTGTGCTAGCTGCAGCGCAATCGCCTTGCCAATGCCGCGGCTGCCGCCGGTCACGATTGCACGCTTGCCTTTTAACCTCAGGTCCATGATCTCTCCGATTCCGGCAATGGGTTCGGGGCGATCGTGCCATGAACACGTCGCCCCGTGATCGTTATGCGTCAAGGCGTACAAGGCGGTGGTGCCCCGCGCGCCAGCATGCGCACCGGTTTGTTGGGACAGGATAGCCGCCCGCCCTGGCCGCAGTCGAGCCGCTGCGTGCGGGCGGCCTTGCGCATCAGGCGGCGCGCAGCGGCAGGTTCCTGATGCCAGCCTGGCGGTTGGGCGCCATGCCGTGGGCGGCCAGCGTTTCTTCAACGCTGTCGTACCAGGTGCCGATGCGGTAGATCTCGCGCGCTTCCTTGCCCGAGGCAATCTCGCGGCCCAGTTCCCTGGCCACGCGGACGCACTGTTCGATCTGCTGCACCGAAGTCATGCGGTTGCCGTGCTGGTCGATGATGGTGTCCTCGATGCCGCAGCGCGGGTGCAGGCCCATGGACATGGCCATCATGTTGAACGGCAGCACGTTCTTCAGCAGCGATTCCGCGGTCAGCGTGCAGCCGTCCGGCGCGCGGTGGATGAAGTTGAAGAAGTTGAACGGGTTGGGGCCGTCGAAGCCGCCGCCGATGCCGATCCAGGTCAGGTTCAGCGGGCCCTTGTAGTGGCCGGCGCGTACCAGGCGATCGAGCGTTTCCATCGCATGGATGCCGGTGAGCTGGAAGTGCGGCTGGATACCGGCGTTGCTGAGGCGGCGCAGGTGTTCTTCGACCCAGCCCGGGCCGGCCGGCACGGTCATTTCGCGGTAGGCGGCCTGGTAGGCCGGCTGCTCCAGCGAGGTACCCTTCAGGTACTCGGGATAGAGCAGCTCCATGATGTTCATCTGCGTGGTGTTGATCGCCACCGTCACCTGGTCGGGCTTCGGGGTGAGCTCCGCGAGCATATGACGGGTGTCGTCGGACAGCCACTTGGCGGCTTCGCCTTCGTCTTCCGGCGCGAACGAGATCGAGCCGCCGACCTGGATGATCATGTCGGGCACGGCGGCGCGCACGCCGGCGATCAGCTCGTTGAACTTGGACAGGCGCTTGGAGCCCTTGCCGTCAAGTTCGCGCACATGCAGGTGCAGCACGGTGGCGCCGGCGTTGTAGCAATCCACTGCCTTCTGCACCTGCTCTGCCATGGTCACCGGGATGTCTTCCGGAAAGTCCTGCGGCATCCACTCAGGGCCATATGGGGCCACGGTGATCACCACTTTGTCCTGGTTCTCCGGGTGCAGGGAATCGTCGAGAAATTGCATGCTCATCCTCCTGATGATGAATTGCGCGTCCGTAGACGCCCGTTTGACAGCCTTGATCCAATGGCCAAGAGCCGATGCGCGTGGCCGCGCTTTCAAGTGACCCGCGTTGACTCGCTTTCCGCTTGCGCGCAAATGCGGGCAACGCAATCGGCATCCGGAAGGCCGGCGAGGTAGGCAAGCAGTGTGTCGAAGGGGCGATCCTCATGCCCACCGGGCGCGGTGCCGGTGTTCGCTGTACAGTACGCGGCGTTGAGCTTGTCCCAGTCCGCGTCAGTCAGGTAGCGCTGCGCCGCCGGAAGGATGACGCCTTCCTCGCGTCCCATGAGCGCCCAGACGAACTGCGCATACTGATCGACCCTGTCCAGCAGCTCGGCCAGCGTGCCGCCTGTCGCAAACCGCTCAACGGCTTCGGCGAGTGCGCCGACCCATTGCGCATCACGTTCATGCTGGCGTTCCAGTTCGTCGAGTTCGGCGTCGGCCCTGGCGGTGCGCCGGCGCAGCCTGCCGTAGAGGCAGGCCTGCTTGCGCGGATGCTGGCGCGCGACCGGGAAGGTCTCGATAAACCGGATCATGCCCCGCATCACCGACACGTCCGCGGTAGCGCGGTGGTCGTTCGCGGCCATTAGCATGTCCAGCCAGGCGCGCAATATGGCACTGAGAGCGCGGTGCTCGTCACGGATGCCGCGGACGGCCGGCACTGGCGTCATCGGCGCGGGATCCGGCATGGCGAATACGGGGATACCGGCCGCGAGCACCGCCTGGACGAGCGGTCTGGTCCTCGCTTTGCCGATGAAGACCAGGTCGCAACCGGCCTCGCGCGCTGCCGCGACAATGGCGGCTTCTACGCCGCCGCCGGGTGCGCCAGCCGATGCACATGGCACCCCTTGCGCCCGAGCCACCGACTCGGCCTTTCCGAGCAGCTCGCGGCCGCGGCTCATATGATCGCGCGGCACTGTAGCGAGGAGCGGCGTATAGGCGAACGTGATCCGTGCGCCCGCGATGCGTGCCAGCTCGATGGCCCCGATGACGGTGGCCATGGATGCATCCGTTTCGTCGAGAGGAACCAGCAGATGGCGGCAGGTGACGGCATCGGCATCGGAACAAGGGCGGCTCATGTCGGCACCCCGGCCAGTACACATTCCTGCTCCAGCGCGCACACGTCCATGCATTGCATCGAATACCTCGTGATCCGTTTCGACCTGGACGCATGCTAGCCGCGGCACGCCTCATGCGCCCCCTCCTCGGCGGAGGGGGCGATTGCCAGCCAGGCCCGTCGTGTGCCTATAATCAGACACCATTTCGAGCCAGGCACGCCGCCCCCAATGGCAGGGCGAAGCCACGGACGATGCATTGCCACGCACGCAGCCCGGCATGCGCGTCCCGGCGAGCGTCGCATCCAAGCCAACAGGTACCTGCCAGATGACCTCCGTGAACCGCGGCTCGGGTGCCGCGTTTTCCGAGCTTGCGCTCAAGACCATGCCGCCGCGCGCGCCGCGGCACCTGCTTGCGCGCGTGCGCCTCAGCCTTGACAGCGAAGCGCTGCGCGACCGGCCCGCGGTTGTCGTGCAGGCACCACCGGGCTTCGGCAAGACGCTGCTGCTTGCGCAATGGCGCCGCGAGTTCCTGGCGCGCGGCACTGGCGTTGCCTGGATTTCCGCGGACACCCACGACGATCCACTGCATTTCCTGCAGTGCCTTGTGCTCGCTGTCCGCGCAGGTTGCGCGCGGCCCGGCTTTGGCCGCACCCTTCTCGAAGGCGCGGCCGCAGCGCCGGGCAGCACCGAAGGGCTCACGGCCTGGCTTGCCGAGGTGGCCCAGACGTCGCTGGATCTCGTGCTGATCGTCGACGAAGCCGAACGCCTCTCGCAGGACGGATTTTCCGCACTGCTTTACCTGCTGCACAATGCGCCGCCCAATCTGCGCATCGTGGTCGCGGTGCGCGGCGGGTTCGACACGGCTGTCGTTGACCTGACGGCGTACGGCCAATGCACCGGCATCGGCGCGGAAGCGCTGCGTTTCCGCTTCGATGAAACCATGACCCTCGTGCGCAGCCGCTTCGGCGACCGGGTCGATGCCGACAGTTGCGCGCGCCTGCATGAGCTGACCGACGGATGGCCGCTTGGCCTGCAACTCCTCCTGGCGGCCATGGAGCGCGGCGCCGATCCGCGCAGCGTCGTGGATGCCATGGCAGCCCGCCCGGCCGATGAAGGCGAGCACCTGGTCGGTGGCCTGATCGCCAAGCTCACGCCCGACGACGTCAGCTTTCTGACGCGCATCGCCGTCGCGGATCACGTTCATCCGGACCTGTGCCGTGCGCTGACAGGCGCCGGGCAGGCTCCGGAGCAGCTGGCGCGGCTGATCCGCGAGACACCGATCTTCGTGTCCGGGGACGACAGCGACTGGTGCCGGCTGCACGCGCTTGCGCACAGTGCCCTGCAGGCTCGCCTGGCCGAATTGCCACTCGCGGAGCAGACCGAACTGCATATGCGGGCGTTGCGCTGGCTCGCCGCGCGCGGCATCACCGAGGAAGCTGCGCGTCACGCACACGCGGCGGGGCAACATGCCCTTGCCTACGAGCTGGCAGGACGCTCGCTATATGACGCCGTGATGCAGGGGCGGCTGGGTACCGTGCTCGAATGGCTGGAACGCCTGCCGGATGCGGAACTGGACCGCTACCCGGGCCTGCGCCTGGCCGCTGCCTGGGTGCTCGCGCTGGGCGAGCGCCATGCGGAGGCCGAGTCGCTGGTAGCGCGCATGCTTGACGGGGCAGGCGACGATACCGTCCTGCGCTATGAATGCGCGCTGATCCTGAGCATCGCGGCCTACTACGCGGACCAGCCAGACCGTTGCCTTGCGCTGCTGGAGCCATGGCTCCAGCCACCCGCCGCGCGCGACCCGCGCCTCGCCCAGATGCATGCCAATCGCCTGGCAATGGCGGCGATCCTGCAGGGGCAGACAGGGAATGCGCGACGCCATCTGCAGCTCGCGCCCCGCGGCGACCTGGGCGAGGGGCATCGCTACGCGGCGCGCTGGGGAGAGTTCGTGACCGGGCTGAGCTACCTGCGCGAAGGGCAGGTGATGTTGAGCGAAGCCATCCTGCGGCCCGCCCTGGCAAGCGCGGAAGCCGATCTCGGCCGCCGCCATCCGCTCGCCTGCATGCTCGCGTCGCTGCTGGCCGCGGCGGTCTACGAGTGCGACCGGGTCGACGAGGCGGCCGCGCTGCTCGCCAACCGGCTCGACGTGCTGGAGCGGGCCGGCACGGCCGAGACGTCGCTGCTGGCGTACCTGAGCGCTGCGCGCGTGGCAGCCGTGCAGGGCGTCGAGCACCGCGCACTCGACCTGCTCGAAGCGTTGTACGCGGTGGGCGCCGCGCGCGGGATGCCGCGGCTTTGCATTGCGAGCCTGGCGGACCAGGTGCGGATGCATGCCGGGCGCTTCCGTGCCGAGACATGCCGGGCCCTGATCGTCCGCCTTGACGAACTGGTCGCCGGGGCCGAGGCGGGCCACGGCCCGCTGTGGCGCCGCGATGTGGCGCTGATGCAAGCCATGGCACACGCCAACGCGGCAATCGCCGCGCAGGACTGGCCGTCTGCGCTGGATGCGCTGCACCGCGCGGCGCCTGCGGCCCAGGCCATGAAGCTCGGGCGCAAGCGTATCGAGATCATGGCGCTGGAGGCGTTCGTGCGCCATCGCGGCGGCGAGGACAGCCGCCGGCTCATGCAGGAAGCCATGAACCTCGCGCAGACCTATGGCCTGGCCCGCACCTTCGCCGACGCGCATCCGGCGCTGGCCGACTGGACCAGGCGCTTGATGGAGGAGGGGGCCGCGGAATCAGGCGCCGGCCAGCCGCTGCCGGCGGCGCGCGTGCCGCGCCGCGCCGAACGCCCGGCGACGGAGCCGCGTGCCGTGGCCAGCACGGTGCTGACCCCCAAGGAACGCGAGGTTCTTGAGCTGCTGGCGCGCAATCTCTCCAACAAGGAGATCGCACAGGCCATCGGCGTGGGCGAGGTCACGGCAAAGTGGCATGTGAAGAACCTGTTCGGCAAGCTCAGCGCCGGCTCGCGCAAGCACGCCGTGCGGCGCGCCCAGTTGCTGGGGCTGCTGGAGGGTCTCGGGTAGTCCCGCCCTTTCGTGTGCGTTTTGCCTCCTCTTTCGCGCAGGGGGCGCCTGGCCGCCTTCTCCGGATGATCGGAAAGTCCCAACCACGGTGCGCCAACCGGACCCGACACGTGTCCATGACACCGAAACGCAGACTCTATAGCGGCCCGTGACGCGCGGCGCCTAGCGCGTACTTTCCAGCGCCGCTTGCTGACGCCGCCACGCCGCCACGCCGACACGCTGCAGCCGAAGCGGGTGGAGAACCACCGGGAAAAGGCGCTGAGCGAGGAAAAGCCCACCAGGATCGCAACGTCCGATAACGCTCGTTCGTTGTTCTTCAGGTATCTCGTGACAAGGTCGACCCTGACGGCATCGACGACTGACATGTAGTTCTGTCCATAGCCAGCCAGGTGGCGATGCATCGTCTTGCGGTCGATGCCAAGCTGCCGGGCCACCTGTTCGGCCCCGCATTCGCCGGTGGGCAGCAGCGCGAATACCAGCTTCCGCACTTTGTCCGGCATGGTGGCATCGGATTGCGCCAGCTTGGTATCCAGGAATTCGCGCGCATGGCGGCCCAGCGCCGCATCCGACGTCGCGCCGGCCACGTCGAGATCCGCGGCGGGCAGCAGGATGCCATCGAAATCCTGGCGGAATCGCACCGGCACACCGAACAGGCGCCGATGCGTGGCAAGGCTGGCAGGCGCGGCGTGGGTGAAGCAGACGCTGCGCGGTCTCCATGCCGTCCCCGCGAGCAGCTTGAACAACCGGAACCAGAGGCAGATGACGAACTCCGTCGATTGCCGCATGGAGCCTTCCCGGGACACCAGGAATTCAAGCCTGACAACCGCGGTGTCCCCGACCTCCTCGATGCGCAAATCGAGCGCTTCATTGAGCAAATGCAGATAGCGCGCCATCGCACCCAGTGCGTTGCGCAGGGTGGCGCCCTCGCGCATCACCACCCACAAGGGCCCCAGCGTTGTCAGTTGCCGGGCTTCCGCCACGCGTAGCCCAAGGTCTTCCAGGCCGGCCAGCTGTGCCGAATCCTCCAGCAGTTGCATGACCGACTTCGCGGGCACCCGCATTTCCGGGTCCACCAGGGCAGTCGGGCTGATACCCGCCTGCCGCAGTTGCCGGTAGGGATCCAGGCCGAGCTGGCGGGCTACGTCGACAAACTCCGTGAGGTTCACCTGTTGCAGCAGCGTAGACATAGGAGTTCCCCCAGGTGCCCCAAAATGTAAAGTCGCTGCCCCGGAATGTCAACGCATCGCGCGCCGGTTCTTCAATACTTGCATCGACCCTCCTGCTTCGACCTCTACCTACAATCTCTTGGAGTCGCAATGCGAGTCGAGCCACTTACCTGTTCCATTGGAGCCGAACTGGTCGGCGTCAGCCTCGCCGATGCGATCCACGATGACGGCGTCTTCGCCGGCATCCGTGAAGCACTGCTCAGGCACCGTGTCCTGTTCCTGCGCGGCCAGGACATCACAGCCGGCGAGCACGTCGCCTTTGCGCGCCGCTTTGGCGAACTCGAAGACCATCCGGTGGCGGGCAGCGATCCTGAGCATCCGGGGCTGGTCCGTATCTACAAGAGTCCCGACGAGCCCACTCCGCGTTACGAGAATTCCTGGCACACGGATGCCACCTGGCGCGAGGCCCCGCCGCTTGCCAGCATCCTGCGTTGCCGGGAATGCCCGCCTGTCGGCGGCGACACCATGTGGGCCAATATGGTGCTCGCTTACGAGAATCTGCCGCAACAAATCAAGGACCAGATCGCTGACCTGCGCGCACGCCACAGCATCGAGGCAAGTTTCGGCGCGGCGATGCCGATCGAAAAGCGCCACGCGCTGAAGGCGCAGTTCCCGGACGCCGAGCATCCTGTCGTCCGGACGCATCCCGAGACCGGCGAGAAGGTGCTGTTCGTGAACGGCTTCACCACCCACTTTACGAATTTCCATACGCCGGAGCGCGTGCGGTTCGGGCAGGACTTCAACCCGGGCGCATGTGACCTGCTGCGCTACCTGATCACGCAAGCCTACATTCCCGAGTACCAGGTGCGCTGGCGCTGGACCCCGAACAGCGTGGCGATCTGGGACAACCGCTCTACCCAGCATTACGCGGTCATGGACTACCCGCCATGTCATCGCCGGATGGACCGGGCCACGGTGATCGGGGACCGCCCGTTCTGAGCGACACGCCCGGGCACTGCGTCCTGCTTCCTTCCACCCCCGTTGCAACCCAAAGCGAGACTGAGAGACTGACAATGAGCCAGATCGACCCCAACCTGCTCAAGGACAAGGTAGCCGTGATCACCGGCGCGGGCCGCGGCATCGGCCGCGCCATTGCAATGGCCTATGCCAGCGCCGGTGCCGCGGTGGTATGCAGCGCCCGCAGCGAGGCCGACATTGCGCAGACAGCCGCGCTGATTCGTGAAGCGGGTGGCCGGGCCATTGCCCAGACCGCCGACGTGGCGGACTACGAGACCGTCGCGACGCTGTTCCAGCGCGCCAGCGATACCTTCGGCGGTGTCGATATCGTGGTGGCCAATGCCGGCGTCGCGCTCGAGCAGCGCAGGATCGCTGACGGCGATCCCGCGCTCTGGCGCAAGACCATCGATATCAACCTGACCGGTGCCTACCACACCGCCCATGCCGCCATTCCCCATCTGCGCCGCCGCGGGGCCGGCAAGATCATCATGATCGGTTCGGGCCAGCGCAAGCGGCCTGCCGCGGGCTTTTCTGCCTACTCGTGCTCGAAGAGCGGCCTGTGGATGCTGACCCAGTCGCTGGCGACGGAACTGCAGGAGGACAGCATCAGCGTCAATGAGCTGATACCGGGGCCGGTCAGGACGGACATGACGCGCGATGTTCCGGTGCCGCCCGGCGAATGGTTCAAGGATCCCGCGGACGTTGTCCCGCTTGCCCTGTTCCTGGCCGGCATGCCCGATTTCGGACCCAGCGCGCAGAGCTACAGCCTGATGCGCCGCGCCTGACGCCAGACGAGAACCCGACCGACAACCGAAGGCTGCAACGGCCTTGCAGCCGCAGCCCGTGCAAGGAGGCCCATGAGCCGTTTAGTCCGCAGCGCCACGCTGTCGCGCTACACCGAGGTGGCCCGCTCGGTTGGGCTGGATCCGCTGCGGATCCTGGCAGAGGTCGGGCTGCCCGGGACCTGCCTGGACGCCGGCGACAACCTGGTCTCCGCCAGCGCAGTCTGCCGGCTGCTCGAAATGTCCGCGGCAGCCTCCGATGCCGAAGACTTCGGCCTGCGCCTCGGGGAGGGCCGTCAACTGTCGGCGCTCGGGCCTCTCGGCATGGCTGTTCGAGATTCACGGACGCTGCGCGATGCGCTTGGTGCGATGGCGCGCTACATCACGCTGCACAGCGAGGCACTGTTCCTCGGCGTGGAAGAACGGGAGGGCGCTCTTGTCATCCGCTTGTCCCTGATGGTCGAGCATTCCGGTTCGACACGCCAGGCCGACGAAATGGTGCTGGTCTCGGTTTACCGAATGCTGCAGGAACTGATGGGCCCAGGCTGGCGTGCGCGGCGCATCTGCCTTTCGTACAGGGCGCCAAGGAACCTGGCATCCCACTTGCGCGTGTTTGGCCGACCCGTCGAATTCGGTTGCGACTTCAACGGTATTGTCTGCGAGCTGAAGGACATGGAGGCAGTGCTGCCCGCCGCGCGCCCGGAACTGGCGCGGTATGCGCATGCGTACCTGGACTCGCTGGCCGCGCGTGCGACCATGTCCATGAGCGAGAAAGTCCGGCGGATGGTGCTGTCCTTGCTCTCTTCGGGAACCTGCAGCGTGGAACGTGTCGCCAGCCAGCTTGGCGTCGACCGGCGCACGGTCCACCGCAAGCTGCTGCAGGAAGGCTCGACATTCAGCAGCATTCTCGATGAGGTCCGTGCCTCGCTGGCGGTGCAGTATCTCGGGCATTTGGAACGCCCGGTCAGCTACGTTGCCGTGTTGCTCGGATTCTCGATGCAGAGCGCGTTCTCGCGCTGGTTCCGCGGCCGTTTTGGCTGCAGCCCCAGTGCATGGCGCAGCGATGGCGCGCAGTCGGCCGGGCCCCTTCCACGGCAACAGCTGGTGGCGGCGAGCCCGGAGCAGCGCGTGTAGAACGGCATCGCTCCGACGTGATCCGTAATCTGCAGACGCACGCAGTGGCCGGGATCAACGAGGTTGCCCGCGCCTGCCAGCGCCGAACGGACATAGTCCGCGCAATGCAGGAGCGCATCGAGCGCCGCGGCATCGTCGACCCAGATCTCGTCCACGGTATCGTAGCGCGCAGCCTGACCGGGGGCCGCGCGGACGGTGCTGTGGACGTAGCGCCGCACACCGGGCAGGCCCTCCACCAGCGGCGCATGCACGTCGCGCCAGTAACGCAGGTACTCCTGGCGGTCCATGCCGGGGGCGCCGCACGCTCAGGAAGATGAGATGGATCATGTCGTGGGCACTCCGGCGGTGACGCTGGGCGCGCGTTCCAGTGCATCGAGAATCCGCGTGAATCGCGCCTCAAGGCGCGGCCGCATGCGCGTTGGCGTGAAGATGTAGAACTCGCCTGTCAGAATCGCCTCCAGCGTGTGACTGGCCACCAGCTGCGGCGCCGTGCCGGCGGCAACAGCGGCCCTGAACGATTCGCCGGCATGGTTCGAGCGTTCGGCGATCGGAGTCTTCACTGGACCAGGACAAAGCACGGATACGCCAATGCCGGTGCCGCGAAGCTCCTGCTCGAGTGCCTCGGAGAGGGCCACGACGCTGTATTTCGTGGCCGCGTAGGCGCCCATGGGAAAGTCGCCGTTCACCCAGAAGCCCGCGCCTGATGCCGTGCTGACGAAATGCGCGGGCTCGCCGTGCCGGCGCAGCAGCGGCAGGAAATGACGGATGCCGTGAATCACGCCGAACACATTGACGCCGAACGCGCGGGTCCAGTCCTGCTCGGACAGCGAGGCCAGTTCGCCGCTCATATCGATGCCGGCATTGTTGAAGACCAGATGGATGCGTCCCAGCTTCGCTTCGAACTCCTCCGCCGCATCGCGCACGTCCGCATCGGAGGAAACATCCAGTACACGCGTGCAGATGCGCCTGCCGGTCGGTGCAAGGCGCGCGCGTGCGGCGTCCAGCCCGTGCGCGTCGATGTCGGCCAGCGCAAGGTCGGCACCGCGCGCCGCCAGTGCCTCGGCCAGTTCGAGGCCGATGCCGGACGCGGCGCCGGTGATGATTGCCGCCTTGCCCTGAAAGTCCAGAAGGCGGGGTCGGGCGTCCGGCCGGGAATCGTTGCAATCGATGTCTGGATGCGTCATGGATGTTGACAGGTAAGTGCTGAGGGGTGCTGAGGTGCTGAGGTGCTGAGGGGCTGAGGGGCTGAGGGGCCGCGGCACTCAGCCAATGACGGATTCCGGAGCAAGGCGGACGAGCTGCTTGCCGATGTTCTTGCCGGTAAACAGGCGGTTCAGGGCGGCGGGCGCCTGCTCGATGCCGTCAACGATGTCGACCCGGTACCTGAGCTGGCCGTCCCTGACCCATTTCGCCATGACTTCCACGGCTTCGTGGAACCGCGAACGGTAGTCGGCAATGAGGAAACCCTCGATGCGGGCGCGTTTCATGATGACGTTGCGGAACATCTTCGGGCTCCACCAGTCACCGCTCGCGTTGTAAGTCGATATCATTCCGCAAAGGGCAATACGGGCACCCGGGTTGATCAGCGCGAGCACGGCATCCATGGTGTCGCCGCCCACGTTCTCGAAATCGACGTCGATGCCGTCCGGGCAGGCGGCGCGAAGATCGGCAAGCACGTTGCCTGCCTTGTAGTCGACACAGGCATCCAGGCCAAACTCTTCCCTGACGAGCCGGCATTTGCCCTGGCCGCCCGCAACGCCGACCACCCGGCAGCCGAGTATCTTGCCGATCTGGCCGGCGATCGAGCCGACGCCGCCTGCGGCGGCCGAGACCACAATGGTTTCGCCAGCCTTGGGCCTGGCAATGTCGAGCATGCCGAAATAGGCGGTCATGCCGGAGTTGCCCAGCACGCTCGCAAAGGCATGCAGGGGCAGGCCGTGCTCCACCGGGACGCGCCTGGCAGTCTTCGTGACCGAATACTCTTCCCAGGCCATGCCGCCCTCGACAATGTCGCCTGGCCTGAAGTCCGGATGGTGGGACTCGATGACCACCCCCATGGTGACCCCGCGCATGACTTCGCCAAGTGCCACCGGTGCCATGTACTGGTCGATCTCGCTCATCCAGACGCGGTTGGTCGGCGCCACCATGAGATAGATATTACGCACCAGCATTTCGCCGTCCTCCGGCCGTGGCATCGGTGCTTCGACGAGCTGCAGGTCGTTGTCGCCGATATCGCCGACGGGGCGCTGCCTGAGGATCCAGCGCCGGTTCATTGTCTTCATGCTTGTTCCTCCAAAATTCGTGACTGGCGCCGTGTGCGCGGGCCGCGTTGCCGGTCGCCGCAGTGCGCTTGCCGGCTCAGTCTTCCAGCGCGCCATATACGATGTTGCGCAACAGGGACCGGTACCCGACGCGCGTCGCCAGGTCGTTCTCCTGGAGCATCAGGATGGCAACCAGCTGCTCTTGCGGATCTGCCCAGAAATAGGTCCCGAGCGCGCCGCCCCAGTAGAAATCGCCGATGGAACCGGGCACCGGGCTCAAGCCCTGCGCAGTGCGCACGCCCACGGCGAGGCCATGGCCCTGGCCGAGATCGGGCAATGGCGCGTTGATGCCGAGCCCGGTTGTCGAACCGCCATAGCGCGTGCCCCGCGGCAGATGGTTGCCAAGCATTAGTTCGACGGTCTTGCGCGAGAGCACGCGCACGCCATCGAGCACGCCTCCATCGAGCAGCATCTGGCAGAAGCGCGCGTAGTCGCCGGCCGTGGACAGCAGGCCGGCGCCACCGGAATGCCAGCGAGGCGGGTTGTGCTCGTCGTAGTCGAACAGGGCGGAGGACTTGCCGGATGCGCCGGCTGGCAGCGCCAGGCCCGCGCCGTCCTGCCTGATCAGCCCGAAGCCCGTTGCATGCATGCGCAGCGGCTGCGTTACACGCTCCGCGACGAACCGAGCGAGGTCCATGCCCGAGACAATCTCGATGATGCGGCCAAGCACGTCGGTGGACATGCCATATTCGAACACCTCGCCCGGCTGGCATTGCAGCGGGATGGCCGCCAGCTTCGCGATCATCTCGGCATTGGTCTGTCGGGGATCCATCAGGCCGCATTCGCGATACTGGCGCTGCACCAGCGAGTCGCCGAACTGCCCGTATGTCAGCCCGGACGTGTGCCGGAACAGGTCGTGAACGGTCATGGCGCGGCGCACGGGCTCGAGCGCAAGGCGGCGCTCGCCGGTATTCGCGTCGACTGACTCGACGCCGACCTGGAGGCGGGCGAACTCGGGGATGTAGCGTTCGACGGGGTCGCTCAGGGCCAGTCGGCCTTCTTCCATCAATGTCAGCGCTGCCACGCCGACGATGGGCCGGGTCATCGCGGCAATGCGGAAGACCGAATGGTGTTGCATCGCACGCGACGGGGTATCCGCATGCTCGAAGCCGAACGCCTCGAACCAGCCGATCCGGCCCTTGCGCGCAACCAGCACGACCGCGCCCGGGATCTTGCGCCGGTCGACATCGGCATGGATCACCGCCGAGATCGACTGCAGCCGCCGCGCGGACAGTCCCACCCCTTCAGGGGTATCAGCATGTTCGAGGGCACGGGTGAGAGGCAATGCAGGCTCCTGCAAGTTTCGGCGGATCGAGGGTTCGGCGCGGTGCGCTGTGCCGGTGAGGTATGTGTGCCGATTCTAGGCAGACGGTCGGCTTGGCGATTGATGGTAGGGGTCTTTGTCGTGACCGCCGGGGACATTGCGTCAGCGGCTGGCGACGGGAATCGGGGAGGAGGGGAGCAACCAGCGAAGGTTGGATGATCGCGGCCGATCGTCCCGATGGCCGCGAAGGAGCGAGCTCCGGCGGGAAGGCAGCAGCAACGCCGCCGGAGCCGCGGACCGTCAGGGCTGGATGCTATAGGCCTTCACGATGGCGGCATTGCGATCGTATTCGGCGCGCAAGGCCTGGCCAAGCTGGGCAGGGGCTTGCGCCGGTACTGTCTCGAAGCCGAGCCCGAGGATACGTTCCTGCACCTTGGGCGTCGAGGCCGCCTTGTAGACGGCCGCCTGGATCTTCTGGACCACGTCTGCCGGCACCTTGGACGAGACGAACACGCCCGCCCAGTTGTTGAAGTCAATGTCCGGATAGCCCAGCTCGGCAAAGGTCGGAACCTGCGGCAGCAGCGGCGAACGCTGTTTCGCGGCCAGGGCATAGGCCTGCAGCTTGCCGGCCTTGATCATCGGCAGCGAGGTCACCATGCCGTCATACATCACGGCGATCTGTCCGCCCATGACCTGTGTCAGCGCCGGCGGAGAGCCGGCGAAAGGCACGTGCTGCAGATCCATGCCGGCTTTCTGGTTCATGATCAGGCCGGCATAGTGGGCGACCGTGCCCGCGCTGTAGGAAGCAAAACTGAGTTGCCCCGAATGGGCCTTCACATAGCTCACCAGGCTCGGCAGGTCCTTGGCCGGCAGGCTCGTCGACCCGACCAGCACGAGGGTCGACCTGGCCACCGCGGCCACGGGCTTCACATCCTTCATCGGATCGAAGGAGACCTTCACTACATGCGGGATCTCCGTGAGCACATTGGTGGTTGACACCAGGATGGTCTGCCCGTCGGCCGGCGCCGCCAGCATCGTGTTGATCGCAATGCTGCCGCCGGCGCCCGGCTTGTTATCGACCACCACGGGCTGGCCCAGTTCGGCGGTGAGCGCTTCGGACAGCACGCGTGCCAGCACATCCATGGTGCCGCCGGCAGGCGCAGGGATCAGTACCCGGACCGGCTTGCTGGTCCATGCCATGGCGACGGGCATGGACAGGGCCAGGACAGCGCACACAGCGGCGCGGCGCATGCAGGTCAGGGCAGGGCGGATTGGCATAGGTGTCTCCCCGTTATAAGTGTGGGCTGGAAATGGGTGCCATTGACGACGGAAGTCGTGGCAGAAGTATGGGCGGTCGAGGCAAAGCGCCTTAACATTCGGGGGCAAAAATTTGACATTTCGGGACAGTTAGGGAAAGCCCAATGTGGGCGGGCCTTGTGCTTGGCTGGCGCCGGCGGCGGCCCTCTTCGCATCTCACTGCAAGCCCAACAAAGAAAAAGCGCCCCGGAATCCATCCCGGAGCGCAAAGTCCGACATGATCGAGCAGACCCGCGGGGTGGAGACCGTGACGCCCTGGCGTACCCGATTGCAGTCATGCCGCAATGGCGGAAGCGATTTCGCCATTCCCCATAGTGTCGCCGTGCAGGCGCATAAACAGACCACTCGAATTGGGGGGACTTCATCTCGCCAGACCGTACGTATTCGCCCGGCGGTTTGCGATCAATGAATTGCTTCAAACCTGACGGCACCTTCTCGCGCGCACCTGGAATAAGGGCTCCGTGTAATTCTGTGGATTCGCGGCGGTGCACCGACCCGACAAGGGAGATGCGTTGTGTATTGAAGTGCAAGCCGGCAGGTAGATAATGCCAACACAAGCAAATGGGGGGTTACGAGTGACAGCCAGCGAATTAATGGTACGAACAGCGCAAGAGGGCGACCACGAATGGATCGTTGCTGCGCATGGAGAAGTCTACGCCACGGAGTTCGGCTTTGACGGAAGTTTCCAGGACAGCATCGCCCGGAAGATGCATGCATTTCTCCAGCTACCAAGCACGTTCAATCGCGTCTGGGTTGGATGGATAGGGGACAAGCGCGCGGCGTCGATTGCAATCTCCGACAGACCTGGCGATGTGGCGTTTCTCAATTTCGTTCTGGTCCTGCCGCAGTATAGAGGCAGAGGCGCCGGGCATGCCTTGATGAAGATAGCCCTCGATCATGCACGCGCGCACTCGTTGAAGGAGGTACAGCTCGAAACCTATAGCTGCCTCGTAGAGGCAAGGGCGCT
The DNA here is from genome assembly GCF_017815025.1 of Cupriavidus phytohabitans. Classification (NCBI taxonomy): domain Bacteria; kingdom Pseudomonadati; phylum Pseudomonadota; class Betaproteobacteria; order Burkholderiales; family Burkholderiaceae; genus Cupriavidus; species Cupriavidus phytohabitans. The sequence continues at coordinate 18,052 of NZ_JAGIQB010000015.1, read as the reverse complement.
TTATCGACGCCTGGGGTTCCATACGACGGAGATAGTGCCTGGACAAAAGGCGTTTGGGCAGACATTTCAACAAGAATTCTGGGCGCTTGGTCTCTAGCAGGCTGTTGCCGCGGTCCGGTTGTCTCTTTTCGGACCGATGCCGGGCGTTCGGCGGAGGGACGATGATGGCAGAAGTTGGCCGGGGACGGTCATCCCTATCCGCAGGTCGGTCACCAGCAGTGACAATGCACGACCTGGCCATGTCCTTCGTCCGCGGCATACGCATGATGCCTGGCCCGGCGTCGGAGTTCAGTTCCCCGGCGCGGCTCGTGCTTGGGTTGAGGCGGACTGGAACCACTGGTGGAGCCATGTTGCGTTGCAGCCAGCAGAAGTGCTGCTCGCCCTGCCTGAAGTCGAGGGCGGAAGGACCATCCTCTCCCGATCCCTCATGAGTCTGCCTGCGCATGATCTGCCTGTTCCTCCCCTCCAGTGTCGAGCGTGATGGCTTGCTTGTGGGGAAGAATTCTTCGTAAATGCCCCCGGTCGTTAGCCTTGCCACATTCAGTTACACGGTGTCCCGTCAGTCTTCGCGCTACCTGCTACCGGTCAGGTAGAATCCAGCCTATGTCGCGCGCAATTGCCATCCTCCTGATGCTGATCCTGCCGCTGCAGGCCTTGGCCGCAGCGCAGCGGCAGCTCGCGCATTCGGTCGGCTTCCCCTCGGAGCATATGGCGGCGCACGCCGAACATATCCCCCATCACCACGACGACGACGGGGAGATCGCGTTCGACGATTCCACAGCGTCGGCGTCACACCAACTCGACTTCGACTACGGCGCTCACTTCCAGGCGCCCCTGCCCGCGAGCCTGCTGCCGCCGCTGTCGCAGCGGACCCAGTCCGAGCCGTTGTTTCTTGGCGGCCGCATGCCCGACCCTCGGGGCAGTCCCCCCTTACGCCCGCCTCACGCGCCCGCCTGACGGCGGGGCCTTGACCTCCTGATTCCATGCCGTGGCGCAAAGGCTTGCGCCGCGCCCCGCCGCATTACCTGTGCTATCGCGATTTGCGTTGGGGATTCCATGCAGAAGTTCTTCTTTTCCATTGTTGCGTCCGCGCTGCTGATGCCGGCGGCCCATGGCCAGCCTGCGCCGGCGGATCTGCACGCGCTGTTCAATACCGCGTGGGAGCGGTCCGTGGCATTCCAGGCGACCGAAGGGCGGCGCCTGGAGGCGGCGGCCAGTCGGGTACAGGCGGATGCGCTGATCGCCGGACCACCCACACTGGGCCTGCTGCACCGGGACGACCGCTGGACCGAGAATCGGGGCCTGCGCGAGAGCGAGGTCCAGCTTGGTGTCCCGGTGTGGATGCCAGGTCAGCGCGCGGCCCGCGGCGATCTGGCTGACGCGCAGGCCGCCGAGGCCGAGGCCGGCGCCGCTCTGGCGCGGCTGAACGTCGCCGCTGAGGTGCGCGAGCGCGTCTGGCAGCTTGTGGCTGCGGAGGGTGAGCACGATGTATTACGACGCCGCGCCGAGATCGCCGCTTCCCTGCGCGACGACGTGCGGCGGCGCGTCAGCGCTGGCGACCTTGCGCGCACCGACCTGCTGCTGGCGCAGCAGGACTATTTGGCGGCACAGGGGCTGCTGGCTGACAGCGAATCCCGGCTGGTGGACGCCAGGGCGCGGCTTTTGCAAGCGACCGGCGTATCTGCCCTGCCGCAGCGGTATGACGAAGCGGCAGCGGCCGTGGGCGATCCGGCTGCCAGCGTGCCGACCCATCCGCGGTTGGAAGCAGCCCAGCGAGCCGTGCTGCGCAGCGAGCGGCAGGTGGGCTACTTGCGCAAATCGCGCCGCGATCCGCCGGAAGTTGGTGTGCTGTACCGCAGCGACCGGGCCGGCGGCGGCATGCCCAGCGACCAGACCATCGGCCTCTTCGTCAAAATCCCATTCGCAACCGACGCGCGTAATCTGCCGCGCGAGACCGCCGCGCAGACTGAACTGATGACAGCCCGGGCCGAGCTCGATCGCACTGAACGCATCGTCCGCGCTGAGATCGACGCGGCACAGGCGGCGCTGTCGCTCGCCGGGCAGCAGCTCAAGCTCACGGAAGAGCGCAGCGCTACGCTGTCCGAGCGGGCGGCACTGCTGCGCAAGACTTTCAATGCCGGTGAAATCGGCTTGCCTGAAGTGCTGCGCGCACAAAACCAGGCCCTTGAAGCCGAAGCCGACCTGGCGCGCCAGCGCGCCCGCCGCGGCATCGCCACTGCCAACCTGAACCAGGCTCTCGGAGTCCTGCCATGATCCGCCAGCTCTTTCTCACCCTGCTCTTGTCACTCGCCTGCGCCGCGCATGCCGCTCCGGGCGCCCACGGCCCCAATGGCGAACACCTCGATGCGCCCACAAGCACCGGCGCCGCGGCGAATGCCCAGCCCGGCATCGAAGCCAATACGGAGGCGTTCGAACTGGTTGGCACTCTAGCCGCGGATGAGCTGTCGGTGATGATCGACCGCTACGCCACCAACGAGCCGGTGCTGAACGGCACGCTGGAGGTCGAGTTCAACGGCATTCAGGCGCAAGGCAAGCTGCACGCCGACTTCGGCGACTACTCCTTTACCGACGAGAAACTCCTCAAGGCACTGCACCAGCCGGGCAACCATGCACTCGTGTTCACCCTTGTTGCGGGCAATGAGTCGGACCTGATCGAGGGCACTCTCAATGTTGCCGCGGACGCGCACACCCATGGCCTCGGGGCCTTCTGGCAAGCGCGCTGGCCGTGGGTCGTCTTGCTTGTGGCGGTTGTCCTGGTTGCCGCAGCCTGGGGCATAAGGCGCCGCAACATCCATAAGAAAAACTGAGGCCCGACATGCTGAAGACAACCAAATTCGCAACGATCGCCGTCGCGCTGGCTGCCTGTGCAGCCATGCCGGCACTGGCCGGGCCCGGTGCACACGGGCCCGGTGGCGAACACCTTGATGCACCGGGGGCGGTGTCCGGCAGCGGCGGCCTGGCCCGGTTGCCCGACGGTAGTGTCCAGGTGCCTAAGCTCGCGCAACGGCGCATGGGTATACGGACGACGATGCCGCAGGAAGCCTTGCACCCCGTGACCGTGGAGCTGAATGCCGTGGTGGCGATCGACCCCAATGCGGGCGGGCGGCTGCAGGCGGGACACCCGGGCTGGATCGAGCCGCCACCCGGTGGCTTCCCGGTACTCGGGCAGCGTGTCACCAAAGGCCAGGTGCTGGCCGTGCTACGGCACAAGAGCGAGCCCTTCGATATCGGCAACCAGCAGGCGCAGCTGGCCAACCTGAGCGCCAGCCTGAACCTGGCCCGGCAACGGCTGCAGCGGTTGGAATCGCTGCAGGACAGCATCCCGCGCAAGGAGATCGAAGCCGCCCGCGCCGAGGTCCAGAGCCTTTCCGGCCAGCGCGAGGCAGTGGGCAAGAGCCTGCACCTTACCAACACGCTGACCGCGCCAGCCAGTGGCGTCATCGCCACCGCCAATGTGCTGGCCGGCCAGGTAGTCGCTGCTGGCGACGTGCTGTATGAAGTGGTTGACCCGGCGCGGATGCTGATCGAGGCCAACACCGCGGATGCCTCGCTGGCAAACCGTATCCAGGCTGGTACCCTGGGTCGATCGGACGGTGGCAAGCTGGACTTCATCGGCGCCGGGCGCAGCTTGAAGAATGGCGCCGTGCCGTTGACGTTCCGGCTCACGGGCAATGCGGTGCCGCTTGCCGTCGGGCAGCCCGTAACGGTGGTGGCCACGCTGACCGATACGCTCAAGGGCATCGCGTTGCCCAGCGAGGCCCTGGTCCGCAACGCCAGCAACCTGCCGGTGGTGTGGATCAAGTCCGGCACGCAGCGCTTTATCGCCCAGCCGGTGGAGGCCCGCGTGCTGGATGCGCGCACGGTGGTCGTGGTCAAAGGCCTGTCGCCGGAGAACCGGGTGGTAGTGTCCGGGGCGGCGCTGATCAACCAGATCCGCTGAGGGGCGCGCATGTTCAACTGGATTGTTCGCGCGAGCCTAGGCAATCGGCTGCTGGTCCTTGCCGTTGCCGTCATCCTGATGGCATACGGCGCCTTCACCGCCTGGCGCACGCCGGTGGATGTCTTCCCGGACCTCAACAAGCCGCTGGTGACCGTAATCACCGAAGCTGGCGGCATGGCGCCGCAGGAAGTGGAGCTGCTGGTGTCGTTCCCGATCGAGACCGCACTGAATGGCATGCCCGGCGTCACGCGGGTCCGCTCGGTTTCGGGCGTGGGCCTGTCGATTGTCTATGCCGAATTCGACTGGGGCAGCGATATCTATCGCAACCGCCAGCTGGTGTCGGAGCGGCTGGCGCTGGTGAAAGAGCAGTTGCCCGGGGGGCTGACGCCCATTCTCGGGCCGGTGTCGTCGATCATGGGCGAGATCATGCTGATCGCCTTGCCGATCGATCCGGCCAAAGCCAGCCCGATGCAGGCGCGAGAATATGCCGACTTCGTGCTGCGGCCGCGCCTGCTGTCGGTGGCTGGCGTGTCGCAGGTCATCCCGATCGGCGGCGAGGTGCGCCAGCTTCGGGTCGAACCGGACACCGCCAGGATGGCGCAGTTTGGTGTGGCATTGCCCCAGGTGGAGAGCGCGTTGCGCGACTTCGCGGCCAATACCAGCGGTGGCTTCATCGACCTGAATGGGCGCGAATACCTGATCCGCAATCTCGGGCGCACCAACCGGCTCGACGACCTCAAGGGGCTGGCCGTTGCCTACAAGGACGGCATGCCGGTGCTGCTGGAGCAGGTGGCGGGCGTGCGTTATGCCCCGGCACTCAAGCGCGGCGACGCTGGCTTCAATGGCAAGCCGGCAGTGATCGTCAGCGTGCAGAAGCAGCCGGCGGCGGACACGGTGGGGCTGACGCGCGACCTTGAGGCCGCACTCGGGGAGCTGAAACAGGGGCTGCCGCCGGGGCTGTCCGCGCCGCAGGTGCTGTTCCGCCAGGCCGACTTCATCGAGGCCTCGATCGGCAACGTAGTCGAAGCGCTCCGCGACGGCGCCATCATGGTCACCGTCATCCTGTTCGCCTTCTTGCTGAGCGCGCGCACTACCGCGATCTCGCTGGTGGCGATTCCGCTATCGCTGGCCGTCACCGCGCTGGCCTTCCACCTGCTGGGCCAGTCGATCAACGTGATGACGCTGGGCGGCCTGGCCATTGCCATCGGCGAGCTGGTCGACGACGCCGTGGTCGACGTGGAGAACATCCTGCGCCGGCTCAGGCAGCGGGCCGGCAAGGAGAATCCGCCGTCGGTGCTTGAGGTGATCTGGCGCGCTTCGGTCGAAGTCCGCTCCGGCATCGTCTATGCCACGCTGGTGGTGGTGCTGGTGTTCGTGCCGCTGTTTGCGCTGCCGGGTATCGAAGGGCGCCTGTTCGCGCCGCTGGGCATCGCCTACATCGTGTCGATCCTGGCCTCGATGCTGGTGTCGATGACGGTGACCCCGGTGCTGTCTTATTACCTGCTGCCGCGGATGAAGCGGCTCGAGCATCCGGACAGCCCGCTGGTGGCATGGCTCAAGCGGGTCGACGGCAGGGTGCTGGACTGGTCGTTTCCGCGCGCAAAGGCGGTGCTTGCCGCGGCTGCCATCGCCGTGGCGCTGGCGGCCGCCACGGTGCCGTTCATGCCGCGCGCCTTCCTGCCGGCCTTCAACGAAGGTTCGCTGGTGATGTCGCTGATGTTCAATCCGGGCACCTCGCTGGCCGAAGCCAACCGCATGGGCGCGCTGGCGGAAACGCTGATCCGGCAGGTGCCGGAAGTGACGCAGGTCGGCCGGCGCACCGGCCGCGCCGAACTCGATGAACATGCCGAAGGCGTGCATTCCTCCGAGATCGACGTCGACCTGAAGCGCTCCGACCGCAGTCGTGAACAAGTGATGGCCGCCATCCGCGCCCAGCTTGCCAGCCTGCCTGCGTCGGTGGCGATCGGCCAGCCGATTTCGCACCGGCTGGACCACCTGCTGTCCGGGGTGCGGGCACAGATCGCGCTGAAGATCTATGGCGACGATCTCGATACGCTGCGCGGCCTGGCAGAGAATGTGCGCGGGCGACTTGCCGCCATACCGGGGCTCGTCGATATCACGGTCGAGCGTCAGGTGCTGATTCCGCAAGTCAATGTGAGGCTCGATTACCGCAAGGCCGCGCAATACGGCATTCCGGCTGGCGAGGCGCTGAAGGCGTTGCAGACCTTGTCGGACGGCACGCGGGTGACGCAGCTGATCGAGGGCGTGCGCCGCTACGACCTGGTGGTGCGGTTGCCGGATACGGGCCGTACACCGCAGGACCTGTCCCGCGTCATGCTCGATTCGCCGCGGGGCGCGGTACCGCTGTCGGCAGTCGCCACGGTCGAGGATGGCGACGGCCCGAATCAGATCGGGCGCGAGAATGGCCGCCGGCGCATCGTGGTCTATGCCAATACCGATGGCTCGGATATGTCGAAGGTCATCGGCGAGGTGCGCAGCGCGGTCGCGCGCGCCGGGCTACCCGGTGGTTATTTTGTCAGCATCGAGGGTCAGTTCCAGGCACAGGAGCAGGCGACGCAACTGATCGTGCTGCTGTCACTGGTGTCGCTGGCACTGATCTACCTGGTGCTGTATTCGCGCTATCGCTCCGCGACTCTCACGTTGATCATCATGGCGAATATCCCGCTGGCATTGATCGGCAGCGTAATCGCGATGTGGCTGGGAGGCCTGACCCTCTCTGTGGCGTCCATGGTCGGCTTCATCACGCTGACGGGTATCGCCACCCGCAACGGCATCCTGAAAGTCAGCCACTACATCAACCTGTGCCGCGTCGAAGGGGAGACCTTCGGTATCCCGATGATCGTGCGCGGGTCGCTGGAGCGGCTGACGCCAGTGCTGATGACCGCGCTGGTTGCGGCGTTCGCACTGACGCCGCTGCTGGTGTCGGCCGACGCGCCCGGCAAGGAAATCCTGCATCCGGTGGCGGTGGTGATCTTCGGCGGGCTGGTCAGCTCGACCATCCTGGATTCCGTGCTGACACCCTTGGCATTCTGGTTGTTCGGGCGCCGCCCGCTGGAACGGATTCTGTCGCAACAGCAGGGCGACGCGTACTGACTACGGGCTTTGGCAGCGACGCCCCCAAGTCGCTGCATCAACGGAGTATTCGATGAAGAAACAGATTTCAGCCATGTTGTTTGCCGGCAGCCTCGCACTGTCCGGCCTTTCCGGTCTGGCCATGGCCCACGGCGCCAAGCCCGCGCAGTACGGCGGCATCGTGCAGACCGCCAGTGACCTGCAGTTCGAGTTGGTCAACAAGGATGGCGCGGTCACCATCTATGTCGACGACCATGACCGGAAACTGCCGGTGGCCGGCGCCAGCGGCAAGCTGACGGTGCTGACCGGCGCCCAGAAGACGGAAACGGTGCTGAACCCGGGAACGGACAATGCGCTGGTGGCGGCCGACAAGTTGCAATTCAAAGCCGGCTCCAAGCTGGTCGCGACAATCAAGTTTGCCAACGGCAAGACCGTCACGGCGCGCTTTGTAGCGAAGTGACACAGTAGGAACCCCGTCGATCACACCATGGCAAGCCGGGTGCGCAGGGGCGTCGCCATCCGGTCATGGCCGGAAGTACAAAGGCGGTGACTACAAAAGATCCGGCCATCTCGGATGCAGCTCATCGATGGTGAAGGCGTGGCGGTGGCTGCGGCTGCCCGTACGCTCGCCTTCAGACAGGTGCTCCTCGAACGCCGTTCCCGCTGGGTGGCTGTGGTCGAGAATATCGTGGTCTGCGGCCGGCCACATCCGCCAGCCAATCCCCACGCCAAGGAGGGTCAGCGCAGCGAGGACGGCAAAGGTCGGCGCCATGCCCAGTCTCGCACCAAGCTGCCCGGCCAGCGGGTATGTGACCAGCCAGCATGCATGCGACAGGGAAAACTGCGCCGCGAAGACTGCCGGCCGGTTGGCCGAACTTGCCGAGCGCCGCAGCAAGCGTCCGCTGGGCGTCAGCGTCATCGAATAACCTATGCCGATCGTGAACCAGGCAGCGAGGAATGCGGGCCATTCGGCCGATCCTCCCAGCTCCGCGATTGCGATGCCCGCCAGCAAGCCCAGCGCCATGACCGAAGCACCGGTCAGCATGGCGGGCCTGTCGGGCCGCTTGTCGAGGTACTTTGGCAGCAGCAGCGCCACGAGCATCGATCCGCATCCGAACGCGGCCAATGCAATCGGAACGTCGGTGGCAGGCCGCTGCATCTTGCTTTGCACGTAGACGACGGTATTCACGATGACCATCGAACCCGCCGCCGCAGCGGCAAGGTTCAGCGCAAGCAGGCCACGCAGGCGCGGCGTCCGAAGATAGATCGACATGCCATGGGTTGTCTTGGCGAAGATGCCGCCCGATCGCTCGACTGCCCGTGACTGAGGCAGTCGCACGGATACCACCAGCGCAGCCGAAACCAGGAAGCCGATGACGGTGCCGGCAAACAGCCAGTGGAAACCGATCACCGTCAACAGCGCGGCGGCCAGCGCAGGGCTGGCAAGGTTTTCCAGGTCATAGGCCAGCCGCGACAACGACAATGCGCGGGTGTAGTCCTTCTCGTCGGGTAGCACGTCGGGGATCGTCGCCTGGAACGTGGGGGTAAACGCCGCCGACGCCGACTGGAGCAGGAAAATGAGCAGATAGATCTGCCAGGCTTCGGTCACGAACGGTAGCGAGACCGCGACACCGGCACGGACCAGGTCCATCGACACCAGGAACGCGCGGCGGGGCAGCCGGTTCGCGTACGCACCGATGACCGGGGCAACACCGACATAGGCGACCATCTTGATGGCAAGCGCTGTGCCGAGAACGGTGCCGGCGTTCGCGCCAGCCAGATCATAAGCGAGCAACCCCAGCGCCACTGTTGCCAGTCCCGTCCCGACGAGTGCGATGACCTGCGCAAGGAACAAGTGCCGGTAGGTGCGATTGGTCAGGACATCCAGCATAACGGTGACGTTTATAGATACTTGCTGATGGACTTGAACTCGCGCAACGCCTCGTCCGCAGTGCGGGTACCGGCGCGAATCGCATCGTCGAGGCAATGGTCGATATGGTCATGGACCAGCGTTTTCTTGGCGCTTGCCACGGCGGATTCGACTGCCTGCAGCTGCTGCGCGACCTCCACGCACGGCCGCTGTTCTTCAAGCATGCCGATGATGCGCCTCAGGTGGCCTTCGGCGCGCTTCAGGCGCTTGATGATATCGGGGTGCGTGGCATGCATCGACATAACTTCTCCTATCCTGGGGGGGAGGATAGCATGATGGCTGTCGCTCCGGTGAAGCCAGTGCTCCTGGTCATCCGTTCGGCCTTCACCATGGATCGGACAGTTCAGCGCCGCGACAACGACGATTGCGGCCAGTACTGCTGTGATCCAGTCCGGCAAGTCCACATCCCGCTCTGGCCGGTCAGTTGAGTGGCTTGACCCGACGGAACGCGCGCAGCATCGCGAGGTCGTAGGCGATCTTCAGCAGGCCGCAGGCGACCAGCGGCGTGCTGGCATAGCCGCACGCCATCAATGCGGCGGCGAGCGCGGGACTGAGTGCCGCAGCCAGGCTGCGCGGCACGGCGGTCAGGCTTGCGGCCGCCGCCCGTTCCGGCGGGGTCACAACCGCCATCACATAAGCCGTCCGTGTCGGCACATCCATCTGCGACAGCGCGCTGCGAGCAAGCAGCAAGGACAGGCTAAGCGTCAGCGTGGGCGCGAAGGCGGCGGCAATCAGGCACAGGCTGGACGGGATATGCGTAAATACCATCGTGTTGAGCAGGCCGATCTTTCGCGCCAGCGGCACCGCGGCGAGTTGCGAGAACGTCGTCAGTATTCCTGCGAGGAAGAAGAACTGGCCGGTCGCGGCAGGACTCAGGCCGAACCGCTGCATCAGCCACAGCGACAGGAGCGAATTGACCACGAGCCCGCCCGCGAACGCGTCCACGCTGAACAGCATCGCCAGGCGCAATACGATCGGACGGGACGGACCCAATGGTGTGGTCGCCGTGGTTGCCGACCCACATGGCTGCGTGGCAGGTACGCGCGCATAGAGACGCCACAGCAGCAGTCCTATGATTCCGTAGAAAACGAACATCAGGCGCATCGCATCGAGCGGGGACAGCCGGGATTGCTCGGCCAGCCATGCCGGAATCGCCGCTGCTAGTGCCCCTAAAGCGGAGGAAAATGCGCCGACCAGGCCGTAGCGGGCGAACAGCGCCGTCCGGGTGTCAGGCGATGCTGATTCCGCCAGGCGCGCGTGCTCCAAGGGCAGGAAGATACTGACATCGCCGGAGCCAGGGTTAAGCGTGCCGACGAATGCGATGACCAGAAGCGGCCACAGCGTGGAGAAGCCAGCAAAGCCGAGGCCGGTCGCAAACATCATGGCCGCCGCCAGCATCAGCAAGCGGCGTTGCGGGTAGCGGTGCCCGGCGATCCCGATCAGAATGGTGGCGAGGGCAGAGCCGATCAGGGTCGCGCTGCTTATGAGCCCAACGGCCAGCGAGTCGAAGCGAAGGGCCAGCAGGTAGGACGGCAACAGCACGGCAATATAGCCATCACAGATACCACGCAGCGCACGGCCAGCAAGCAGCGGCAGGGCGTCGGGGCGAACACCGGATGGCAGCGTGATGCGTTCGAGCCAGCTACTGCTGGCGGTGGGGGGGTGGTCCTTATGTACTGCCACGGCGAGCCTGACTTGTCGATCTGGCATCGAGGCCAGTTGGCGAGGGCGGACTGCTATGTATGTTGCAGCCTGACATGGTGCCTGCCGCCTTATCCGGTGTTGTTACTGCCAGACGAGATGGCAGCAAAGAGGGTTACGCTGTCGGCCCTGGTCCAGACGCCGATGGCACCGGCACCCGGGATATGCTCGTCCGAGGTGTCGATGTGCAGCTTGCCATCCAGCGCCGGTTTCGCCCGTAGCCGGAAATTGCAGCCGCCGTGACGCCATCGACGAAGGCCAGGATGGCCGGCAGTTTTCCGTACTTCTTGAAGTAAGGGGCCGGCCATACCGTGAACAGGTAGCACGGCAGGAAGGTCGCCAGGGCCGCTACGCAGGCGCCGGGCAGCCCGGCCACCAGGTAGCCGATAAAGCCGACCGTGATCACGACGGGGCCGGGCGTGATCATGGCCACGGCCACCGCATCGACGAATTGCTTTTCGTTAAGCCATTGGTATTCCGTCACCACGCCACCGTAAAGGAAGGGCACGATGGCAAGACCCGGCCAAAGACGAAGGCGCCGGCCTTGGCGAAGAAAACACCGATCTGGGTCAGCAGCGGCCAGTCCAGCGTGCTGAGCAGACCGCTGGCGGCCGGCCGATCAGCGTGGCACCGAGGATGCGGTAGTGCACGTAGCCGAGATAAATCGCCAGTTGCGCCAGCGCGATGCCTTCCTTGTAGTCGCCCTCTGCGATCCATCCCCGCCGCTCGACCAGGTCGCGATGCATATAGCCGGCCAACGCGACCGGCCCGCCAAAGCCGAAGGTGCCAAGGCGGAGGAAATAGAGCACGAGTCTGCCAAAGAGTATAGGCAGGCCGTTCCGAGACTTCCGGTGGTGCTATACCGGCTTGCTGCATGCGACTCATGGCGGGTTGAAAATGGAAATCAAGTCTTCTTGTTGGCCGAGAAGTGCGCGTAAAGTGAATCCAGCAACCGTGCCGATTTCCGCCAGCAGCGCGTCATCATCCTTCAGGCGGGCCCGTGCGCCGGCCAGTACGGCTTCAAAGCCGCTGGCTTCCGGCACCGAAATGCCGCAAATGTCGAGCGCATGCACCATGGTGCCAAGCCGGCTGAGCCCGTGGTCGGATTCGAGGCCGAAGCCGCGGCATCCCAAAAAAACATAGGAGACAACCATGCGGATCAAGCAAGCAGAGGTCTCTTCGCCACATCGGGCTACGCCCATGCGGAATATCCAGTCCATCTCCGATTCCCGGCCCCCGCCGCCAGGACAGCCAATTCCAGCGCCCTACAACACGGCTTACCGCACCCACAAAAAGATTCACTTCACTTCCCCCTTCCCGTCATAGAAGATTCCCCAGCATCTCCATCGCCGGCCTGAATCCGCACGCGGCCGGGCGATTGTCCAGTCAACCGGGAGTTCACCATGGCACGCATACCGGCCCTGACCCTGCTCGTCATCGCGCTGGCGGCCTGCAGCAGCACGCCGCCCGCGCCGCCACCCGCGACGCCTGCAACATCGGCCGCCTCCGCCGCGGCACCGGCGCAGGCACAGGCGAAGCCCCAGCCGAACGCTGTCGACCCCGCAACGATCCAGGCGCTCAACGACATGGGCAAGTACCTGCAGTCGCTGCGCCAGTTCGAGGTGTTTATCGACCTGTCTGGCGAACGGGTGCTGCAGGACGGCCAGAAGCTGCAGCACACCGCCACCGCGGACCTGGATGTGCAGCGGCCGGACCGGCTGCGCGCGCTGATGCGCAGCGCGCGCTCGCAGCGCGACCTGATCTATGACGGCAAGAAGGTCACGCTCTATTCCCCGACGCAGAAGGCATACTCGCAGGCCGAATTCAGCGACAACCTGGGCGTGCTGGCGCAGCGGCTGCGCGAACGCTTCGGCGTGGAAATCCCCTCGGCCGACCTGTTCCTGTGGGGCACGCCCGCGGCGCCGGTGGACAACATCGAATCGGCGATGAATGCCGGGCAGGACATCGTTGGCGGCGAGCTGTGCGATCACTATGCCTTCCGCCAGGGGCAGCTCGACTGGCAGATCTGGATCGCCGCCGGCAACCGTCCGGTGCCGCGCAAGCTCGTCATCACCAACCGGTCCGACGAGGCCAGGCCGCAATCGGTCACGCTGTACAAGTGGAACCTGAATCCGAAATTCAGCAATTCAGCGTTCGCCTTCACGCCGCCCAAGGACGCCAGGAAGGCGGAGTTCGTTCCCCTGAAGGCCACCCGGTAACGGGGCCATGGACAAAAGGAGCATTGCCATGAGCTACACATTCGCAAAGCCGCTCGCGGTGTGCACGGCCGCGCTCATGCTGGTGGCGTCCGGCTGGACATCGGTGGCCGAGGCCGCCCGCGGCGACAGGGGGGGCGGACATGCCGCTGCCGGCGGACATGCCGCGGGCGGGCAGCGCGCCGCTGCCGGCGGCGCCAGCCGCGAAACGCGGCAGGTGAACAACCAGCGTGCCGACGCGCGCACCAACAATGTCCGCAACACCAGCGTCAACAACGTCAACGCCAGCCGCGACGTCAACGTCAATACGAGCCGCAACGTCAACGTGAACGTCGAAAATGGCGGCTGCTGCGGCTGGGACAACGATTACCACCCGGTGGCGACGGCCGCCGCGGTGACGGCCACCGTCGCCGTCACGTCGGCGGTGGTGGGATCCATGGTGCGCACGGTCCCGCCGAGCTGCGTGCCGGTCAACTACGGCGGCATGGTCTACCAGCAGTGCGGCAGTACCTGGTACATGCCGCAGGGCGCGCAGTACGTCGTGGTCAATCCTCCGTACTGATGGCGCGCTTACCCGTGGCGCCGCTGCAGGTCATGGAATGACAGCAGTTCGCCCGCCATCGCACTGGCGGCCACGGTGGGCGGGCTGGCCAGCCACACCTGCCCGGGCCCCGAGCGCCCGGGGAAATTCCGGTTGATCGAACTCACCGTCACCTGCTCGGCCCGTTCCGACGAACCCGGGCCACAGTTGGCGCACGCCCCGCACGACGGTTGCAAGATGCGCGCGCCGACCGCATGGAACGTCTCCATGTAGCCCTGGCGGATGCAATAGTCCCGCACGTCGGTGGTGCCGAACTGCAGGTAGAGCGTGACATGCGAAGGCAGCCGCAGGCCGCGCTGCACCGCCCAGTGCAGCACCTCGTGGTACAGGTCGAAATCCTCGCGCTTGCCGGCGGTGCAGGAGCCGCCATAGGCGATATCCACCCGCACGCGCTGGTCCAGCGTGGCCAGCGGCAGGCCGTTGCCGGGATCGCCGGGGCGCGCCACCATCGGGCCGAGCGTGCCGCAGTCGAGTTCGATGGTGGCCGCGAAGGCGGCATCGTCGTCGCTGCGCATCCACGGCTCGATCACGAGATCAATGCCGCGGCGCTCCCTGAGGAAGCGCACGGTCTGCGCATCCGGCGCGACGATGCCGGTGAAGCCACCCAGCTCGGCGCACATATTGGTCAGCGTGGCGCGTTCGTCGATGGACATCGCGCGCACGGCGGGGCCGGTGAACTCGAACACCTTGCCGACGCCGGCGCCTGCCTTGATCTCGGCCCGCGCCAGCAGATGCAGCACGACATCCTTGGCCGTGACGCCCGGCGCAAGCGCACCGTGGAGCGCGACGCGGATGCCCTGCGGCATGGTCATGCGGACCGCACCCGTCACGAACGCATTGGCCATGTCGGTGGTGCCGACGCCGAAGGCCACGCAGCCGAGCGCGCCGCTATGCGGGGTGTGCGAGTCGGTGCCCACCACGACCTGTCCCGGCAGCGCATAGCGCTCGGCCATCATCGCGTGCGAGATGCCCGCGGCATGGCTGCCGTCGTCGCTGCCGTCGCCGCTGAGTGAGGCTTCCTCCGTCAGCGTGCGGTGGCACCGCAGCCGGTAGGCGTCGACGAACTCCCGCTGCGCCGCGCACATCCGCGCAATGTTGTCGACCAGCCCGCCACGCACATGCGCGGGGCTTTCATTGACGTAGGAGGTATGGTCCTCGAATACCACGATGCGATCGGCATCCTTGAGCCGCAGCGGCTTGCCGAACGTGGCGTGCAGCATGTGGGCGCACATGCCGGTGTAGTACTCGTGGATAAAGCGCCAGTCTGCGCGCACGAAGATGCCGTCGCCCGGTTGCGGGCCCGCCGGGGATACGGGCGTCACGGGCGTCGTCAGCAGGTGGCGGTGGACGATCTTCTCGAACAGGGTTTGCGGCGCCGCGGGCGGCGTCGCTGGTGCCGGTTCGACCTTGCCCAGGTATTGCTGGCCGAACTTCAGCAGCCCGCCGCTCAGCAGGATGGCGGCGGCCAGCGCGTCGCGCCCGGCCACCAGCGTTTCCGCGGCGATCGGCTCGCCGGCCTGCAGGCGCGCGAGCAGGCCGAAGTCGGTCGAGGTGAACAGGCCGATGTTGTCGGCGTTCTGGCGGTAGATGCGCTCGAAGCTGCGCGCGATCACCAGCCGGATGCCGGCGAGCTTTTCTGCCGCCGGGCTATGCTCGCGCGACGATCCCTTGCCGTAGCGGTTGCCCGCGACCGTCACCGAGAAGCCGCCCTCGCGGATCGCGCCGGGCGCGACCGGGCAGGTGCCGCCGACCTTGCAGCCGGTATAGGGATAGCGGCCGAGCTTGTCGTCGTAGTGCGTCAGGATCGGCACCGGCGTGATCTCGTCGGTGGACACGTCGTCGCGCAAGGGCCCGGCTTGCTCAAGCGTGAGCGCCTCGCCGTGCAGCTGGCGCGCCATGGCATCCGCCGAGTCGGCGAGGAACAGGATGCGGCCTGGGAAATCGGGGGCGCTCATGCGGGTCTCCAGTGGCATATTGGCGGCACTTTACTGGCTGCATCGCGCCGGCACGAAGCGCTGATCCGGCATGTCTGCTATCTGCCGGGGGCATATCAGGGTTAACCCACGTGTCCTGTGGTGCATGCGGCAGGCATGTGCGCAGGCGTTAGTATCTAACGACACGCGACACGCCCGGCATCCTGAAGACCATGCACCGCATCGACCCCGTCAATATCCAACTGTTCCTCGCCGCGGCACGCGAAGGCTCGATCAAGCGCGCGGCGGAAACCGAACACATTGCGCAGTCGGCGCTGAGCCGGCGCATCGCCGAACTGGAGCGCAGCCTCGGCGTGGTGCTGTTCGTGCGATCGCCCGCCGGCGTGGTGCTGACCGATGCCGGCGCCCGCGCGCTCGAACTGGGCCGCAAGCTCAACGAAGACATCGCCAGCTTTGCGCGCGAAGTGCAGGATCTTGGCGACCAGGTTGCCGGCGTGGTGCGCGTGTCGGCCAGTCCGTCGGCCATCATCGGATTCCTGCCGGAGCGGCTGCATGCGTTCAAGGCGGCGCATCCGCTGGTCGAGATCGCGCTGTACGAACGCTCCACCGCCGAATCGATCCGCGCCTGCCTCGATGACCGCGTCGACATCGGCATCGGCGTCGCGGCCAAGACGCCTGGTGGGCTGGAGTCGTGGCCGTTCGCCAGCGATCCGCTCAATGTGGTGCTGCCGTCGTCGCACCGGCTGGCGCGGCGCAAGCGCATCCGCTATGCCGAAGTGCTGGAGCATCCCCTGGTGGTGGTGCAGCCTGGCGGCGCGCTCGACCAGGAGCTGCGCGAACAGGCGGCGAACCTGCGCCTGCCGTTCAACCAGAGCGTGACGGTGTCGAGCTTCGAAGCCGCATGCCGCATGGTCGAGGCCGGCCTGGGCATCGCCGTGCTGCCGGCCAGCGCCGGCGCGGCCTATGCCGGCACGCGCGGCTTTGTGCGCGCGCCGCTCGACGAGCCGTGGCGCGAGCGGCAGCTGCTGATCTATGCGCCCTACAAGCAACCACGGCTGCGCGCGATCGCGGCCATGATCCGCGCGCTCCAGCCAGGCACCGCCGAGGCTATGCCAGCCTGAGATATCCGGTCCAGCGGATTAGCACTCTGCCGTGCAGCGGCGCAGCCCTACACTCCGACCCAAGGCCACCGCCCACGGTGCGATTTCAATAAACGGAGACAAGGAATGCGGACAACGCTGTTTCGGCGGGCGCGCCATGCGCTTGCGGGCATCACCACACTGGCCGTGCTGGGCGGCCTGCCTGGCGCGGTCAATGCGCAGGAAACCAGGCCGGTCAGGCTGATCGTGCCGACCCAGCCGGGATCGCAGGCCGACGCCGTGGCGCGCGCGCTGAGCCAGCCGCTGGGCAAGCACCTGGGCCAGTCGGTGGTGGTCGAGAATATCGCCGGTGCCGGCGGCGTGCCGGGCACGCAGCAGATCGTCAGGGCGCCGAAAGACGGGTCGACGCTGGGCCTGATCTCGTCGAACCACGTGATCAACCCGTTTATCTACAAGAACCTGCCCTACGACTCGCTCAAGGACATCACGCCGATCACGGTGATCGGCACGCTGCCGCTGGTGCTGGTCGTCAATCCTTCGGTCAACGCGCAAAACACCCGCGAACTGGTCGCGCTGCTCAAGTCGAAGCCGGGCGAACTCAACTATGGCTCGTCTGGCAACGGCACGGTGCTGCATCTGGCCGGCCAGCTGTTTGCCAGCGAAGCGAAGGTCGATATCCGGCATGTGCCCTACAAGGGCTCCGGCAACTACACCACGGACCTGGTCGGCGGCCAGGTACAGGTCGGCTTCCTGACGGTGCAGGCGGTGCTGCCGCTGCTCAAGGCCGGCAAGCTGAAGGCCATCGCCGTCTCGACCGCGCAGCGCGTGCCGGCGCTGCCGGAGGTGCCGACGCTGGCGGAGTCCGGCCTGCCGCGCTACAGCTTCGATGCCTGGCTGGCGATCGTGGGTCCGGCGGGCTTGCCGAAGGCCAATGTATCGGCGCTGCAGTCCAGGATCCAGGCCACGCTGCAGGAGCGCGAGGTGCAGGAGCATCTGGCGGGGCAGGGCGTGGTCGTGGCGGCCACCGGTGCCGACGCGGCCGTGCCGTTCTTCCGCAGCGAGCTGGACAAGCATGCAAGGATCGTCAAGCAGGCGGGGGCGACGCTGAACTAACAGGCTGCTGAAATACCGGCAGTGGACGTCAGCGCGACGACTTGCTGAATCGTTAATCTGAGGACTCCTTACAACCCCACATTCATGCGCGGCGCTGACACCTTCACCGAAAGTTTGTTCACCATGCGGCGGCTGGAAGATTTCGTGCCGAAGTCCCACCCCTTGCGCTCGATCCGCACCATGGCGAACCAGGCGCTGGCGAAGATGGATCGGCTGTTCGCGCAAATGTACGAGGCCGATATCAAGGGTGGTCGGCCCAGCATCGCGCCGGAGAAGTTGCTGCGGGCCATGCTGCTGCAGGTGCTCTACAGCGTCCGGTCGGAGCGCCAGCTCATGGAACAGACGCACTACAACTTGCTGTTTCGCTGGTTCATTGGCCTGGCGATGGATGATGTGGTCTGGG
>NZ_JAGIQB010000151.1:0-2461 GCF_017815025.1 Cupriavidus phytohabitans | reverse complement strand
GTTGCCGGTACTTCTTCTTCGTCATCCACCACACCTTACCAAATGGCAAGGTGTTGCACTTCAGATTTGAGGACGCCGATTTATATGAACGCCTCCGCACAGTCCTCTCGCCGTTGCGTACTTTCACGATAATGAAGTTATTACTACTCCTGGTGGCGTTGTTTGTTAGGGGTAGCGGCAGTTGCGGACGCCACCGCACCAAATTTTCGCGCACGTCGACCGCATCGGTCCAGACGTGGCGGCCGGCGGTCCGTGGCAACGAAACTACGGCCGGCATTGTCGAGGAGAAGAAACGTCGCGATGCAGGAACACAAAGCAGCGCTTGCCGAGGCGATCCTGTCTCAGAGCTGGTGCCGGCGCCGTCAAGTTCTCCGCCGAAGACATCGAGGCTGGAGGCGCGGACGACAGGGCGGTGGCACACAGTTGCCTTGACTTTGGTGGTGGATCTGTAGAGTGAAAAGTATAACGCGACTCCACGCCCATGCTTTCGACCACGCAACTTCCCCTATTCGCCCACGCACCCAAACCCAGTGACGATGCCAGCGAGCCGGCTCAGCTCCTGATAGCAGGCTCGAGCACGAAGCTCGATCGGGATGCGCGCGCCATCGACCTATACCGGGGCGTCATGTACGCATCACGTGCGCAGCGATGCGGCGCCCCGCGTCTTGATTCTGTCCGCGCGTCACGGTTTCCTGCCGCCCGACACCGAGATTGCACCCTACGATGAGCGTATGACGCGGCAACGTGCCGACCAGATGATGGCCGACTTGCCGCGCTACCTGCAGCCCGCTGCCTGGCCAACCCGTGTCGGCTTGGTGATGCTGGCGGGCAGCGCCGAGTATCGACGCGTCATGCGCGCCGCGCTGGCCCGCCGGTACGGTCCCCAACTGCCTGCCCTGCAGGAAACCACTGGTGGCATCGGCATGCAGCGGTCGCAACTCGGCGCTTTCCTCGGCGGCTTGAAGCCGGCGTTCCGTGACCAAATCGGCCAGCACGCTAACGGCACACCGCTCTATCGCGCGTACGGATGGATCCAGGCCGGCGCCCTCGCCACCCTGCTCTACGGGGCCGCTCCCGCTCTTCCTTCGCGCCAGGCTCGCGTGCTCTCGGTCTTCAAGGGGCCGAACGGCCCCACCGCCGACGTTGAAGTGGAAGACTTCGTGCGCGGCCGCCCGAAAATCTGCCCGCGTCGGGTCAGCGTCCGGGATCTCCATCCTTCCACCGAGGTGCCGGCATGAGCGATTTTGACCGGCAGCTGCTCCACCATGCGGTTGAGCTTTGCCAAACCGGGCCGATAACACCTGACAAATTCGTGGCGCTCGCCCATGCAGGGCTGAAGGCGTGGGCGAAGGTCGGCAATCTGCAGTTCCCTCCCGAAAAGCGACACGCCCTACTCCAAGAAATCATGCGCTACTGCGCCTGGGAATGCCTGCTTGCGTGCTGCTTCACGCAGGCGGACCGCCTGGAGAGGATCGCGGACATGCTGGACGCCGCCTACCCTCGCTACGCCTGCACCCGCGCCAGACTCGCCGCGCGCCGCAACCGTTATGGGTGACCGCGGTTCTGATCCCCTTATTTGCAAGCGATATCCGCCGCGAAGCGGTGGCAGGTGTGCGAGATGGGGCAAATATCGCGGTAGGAATACCCATTACTGGATACCCCCCGCACAGATCCCGGCGTGCCCAATTCAGGCACCGGGCTCCTACCTTGGGTGTTTAACGGCAAATCTTTCACTGGGCCACGGATGTTGGATGCGAGGTTTTGGGAGCCAGTCATTGGCGAGGCGGGTCATCCGCGCCCACGTCATGGCATCTTTCTGACTGCGCCGCCGAAGCGCGCGCCGCCAGAGATGAGTAACGTGATAGCGGAATGCCACCAGTGCCCGCGCGTTCGTCGGGACCGCGTGGTACGCAAAGTAGCCGCGTACCACTTGCCTAAGCCAATGCCCTTGGACAGGTATTGAGTCGTGCATGCGTCGCCGCAACTGCTCCTTGATTTGCCTGAGCTTGGCCTGCATGCGGTCCTTGCGCGTCTTCCGATGAAGCAGGAAGCTACCGCGCCGGGACTTGCCGCAGATATACATAAGGCCCAGAAACGAGAAGGTTTCTGGCCGACCAAGGCCTCGGCGCTTGCGCCTGCCCGCTGCATAGCGGCCAAACTCAAGCAGCCTCGTCTTGTCCGGGTGCAACACCAGCGAGAACTCCTCGAACCTCTGTCGCATCTCGTCCCAGAAGCGCCGCGCGTCAGCTTCGTGCTCGAAGCCCACAACAACATCATCCGCATATCGCAGAATGATGACATTGCCCTTGGCCTCGCGCCGTCGCCATCGGTTGGCCCAGAGATCGAAGACATAGTGTAGATAGATGTTCGCCAGCAGGGGCGATACTACGCCGCCTACAATGTTGCATATTTTCCAGTCCCTCGTCTGAGTCGTTCGAATTTTCGCTGCTTGGAGCCGGCG
>NZ_JAGIQB010000150.1:0-2570 GCF_017815025.1 Cupriavidus phytohabitans | reverse complement strand
CACTGCCGGCTGCTCGGCCGCCCCGGCCGCTTCCGCGCGCTGCAGCGCTTCCTCGACTACGTGCAGGGCCATGACAAAGTGTGGATCTGCCGCCGTGTCGACATCGCGCGGCACTGGGCCGAGACCCACCCCTACACGCCCGCCAAGTAACACGCTCGCAAGTAAACCGGATTCAGCATGAGCCAGACCTACACCTTAGCCCAACTCAACACCATGCCTGTCGCGGAATTCGTGCAGGTGCTGGGCGGCATCTATGAACATTCGCCGTGGTTCGCCGAGGCCGCTGCCACGCAACGGCCCTTTGCCGATGCCGCCGCGCTGGCGCAGGCGCTGCGCAGCGCCGTGGATGAAGCCGGCGAGGCCGCGCAACTGAAGCTGGTGCGCGCTCACCCGGAGCTCGCCGGCAAGGCCGCGGTGCGCGGCGAACTGACCGCCGAATCCACGCGCGAGCAAAGCGGCGCCGGCCTGAACCTGTGCACCCCTGAGGAATTCGATCGCCTGCAGGCGCTCAACGCCACGTACAACCAGAAGTTCGGCTTCCCGTTCATCCTCGCCGTGCGCGGCTACGACCGCCACGGGATCATCGCGGAGTTCGCGCGCCGCGTAGAAAACTCGCCGAAGGAAGAGTTGCAAACTTGCATCAACCAGATCCATCGCATTGCGCAGTTCCGACTTGACGACTTAGTATCCGCCTGAGAAAAAAAGCGTCACCTGTATAACAAAAAACGCTGTACCCGATGCCGCCGGCACCCAAAGCACCACACCGCACCGAGCCTGAGTCAGGCGGCACGAATATAAGACATTAAAAGAACCCGACAGGGACCCAGTACACAACGTTCCAAGCAGGATCCAAAACCACGGAGGTCTAAACATGCAGAAGCAGTACAAGCCGGCAATGAAGCTGGCGGCGGTAGCGGCTACCCTTCTTTCCGGCACGGCCATGGCCCAGTCCAGCGTGACGCTGTACGGCCAGGCCGACATGTTCGTCGGTGCGGTCAAGAGCCCGGGTGTAGGCGAGCGTGCATGGGTCGCAAATTCGGGCGGGATGCAGACGTCTTACTGGGGCATCAAGGGCACCGAAGACCTGGGCGGCGGCACCAAGGCCCTGTTCGACCTGAACGGCTTCTTCCGCACCGACAACGGCAACAGCGGCCGCTTCACCGGCGACTCGATGTTCAGCCGCAATGCCTACGTCGGCCTGCAGAACGACAAGGCCGGCACGATCAAGCTGGGACGCAACACCACGCCGTACTTCGTGTCGACCATCCTGTTCAACCCGCTGATCGACTCGTACGTGTTCTCGCCGACGATCTTCCACACGTACTTCGGCGCGACCAGCGGCGCGGTGGTGGATCCGGGCATCATCGGCGATTCGGGCTGGAACAATTCGGTGCTGTACTCCACGCCGAACTTCGGTGGGCTGACCGCCAACTTCATCTACTCGTTCGGCGAGCAAGCCGGTGCCAACGGCAAGAACAAGTGGGGCGGCAACCTGATGTACTTCAGCGGCCCGTTCGCGGCCACCGTTGCCTACCAGCAGGTGCGCTTCAACAACGTGCCGACCGACATGTCCGACGCCGGCCTGTCGCGCCAGGACGCCGCCCAGCTCGGCCTGTCCTATGACTTCAAGGTGGTCAAGCTGTTCGCGCAGGGCCAGTACATCAAGACCCGCGCCACTACCGCGCCGTCCGGCGACACCAAGCACATCGACGGCCAGTTCGGCGCCTCCGTGCCCATCGGCGCCGGCAGCCTGCTGGCCTCCTACGCCTATGGCAAGGTCGACAACTCGCTGGGCGACTTCAAGCGCAACACCTTCGCCGTGGCCTACGACTACAACCTGTCCAAGCGTACCGACGTGTACGCCGCCTACTACTACGACAAGATCACCGGCATCGAGCACGGCGATACCTTCGGCGTGGGCGTGCGCCACAAGTTCTGATGGCGTAACCGCCTCACCTGCCGTCCTGAAGCCCGCCTTTCCGGCGGGCTTTTTATTGCACCTGCACCAGTCACTTGCAGCAGGAAAACATCACGGAATGCTGCGCTGCGCCATTAGATGCCAAGCCAGCGGCGGATCGGAAGCCTTCGCCCCATAGGGGGATTCAATTGGAAGCACTCACTGGCGCTACCTAGATTGGTGTTCCAGGCCTCAAAACTCCATCCCAGAGAGGTGACTCATGCGGCGATATGCGAAGACGCGATCCGAATTGATGGCCATCCTGAACCAGTGCCTCGACAACAACCCCGAGTGCGGCGAATGCGAACTGCACGCGGTGCGAATGCACCAGCCTGACCATACCGGATGCAACTGGAGCGCCGAGGTCGATTTCCGACAGGAGTACGTCGAAAACCTCGACACCCAGCTGGCCGCGGCCAAGTCCATCATCGTGGTCATGCGCGAGCAGTACAACGTGCTGCAATAGCCACCGCACCGAATGCCTGCTGCGCGTACCGTGCGGCAAGGCAGCAACAAGCAAAAAGCCGGGTCATCGACCCTAATGCCGTTCAGTTAAGAGCTGAATGGCATTTTTGTATGGAGCGTCAGAGGAAGTTGTAAACCTTGCGCCGAG
>NZ_JAGIQB010000149.1:0-2622 GCF_017815025.1 Cupriavidus phytohabitans | reverse complement strand
TTGGCAGAGGGTTTTTTGGTTGGCGATCGCGGCTACGAACCTGCGACCAAGACCCGATGAGGTCTGACCGCGATCGGTAACTAAAAAACCGTTTGTGCTGAACCGCTCCACAGGCGGTCGCCTCTATGGGCATTGAATGGCCGCCGAGGTCATCCAGTGCGCGCCACCGGCGTTGGTCGGGTACCGGAGGACGATGAGGCGGAGTGGGTGAGTGCGTGAGGGTGGTGCGAGCGTTGAGTTGGCGAGGTCGAAGGTGCCGATCGCGGGGCGTTCCCCTACGGTAAAGACTCGATGACGCAAGGCCAGGCGTGTTGCCATCCGGAATGCATGGCAAGGTGATGGGTCGTGGGGCGAACGCGAATCAGTGAACATAGTCAGCGGGTGGCGGCGCACGCGGCAGTGCGCCGGGTAGGAAGGTTTCGATGCAGAGCATGTGGCCTTTGCCACAGACGGGGCAATCGCGCAGGGACTTGCCAGTGAGTCGCTGGTAACGGTCGCGGTAGTCTTCCATCGGATCGACGGTTTCGTCCGCGGGGGCTACGACGCCGAGTAGCCGGCGGCAGGTGGCGAGCTTGGCGGTCCGGTGGCGATTGGCCAGCAGGCCGTAACTACGGATGTGTTTGAAGCCGTCGGGCAGTACATGTAGCAGGAAGCGGCGGATAAATTCGTCGGCCTCAAGCGTCATGGTCTTCGTTGCGGCGGGGTGTTTATAGTCTTTCCACCGGAAGATAACGTAGCCGTCGTCGAAGTTGACCAGCCGGTGGTTGGAGATGGCCACGCGGTGGGTGTAGCGGCCCAGATAGTCGAGGACCTGCCGGGCACCGCCGAAGGGCGGTTTCGCGTAGACCACCCATTCTGCCTGTGCGGCGGGGGCCAGCCATGTGGCAAAGGCTTGGGGATCGGCGAGGGGTTCGAGCTGGCCGTAGAAATGCAGTGCGGCGGTGTCGAAGGCATGGCGCAGCTGTTCGAGAAACAGACGCCGGAACAGGCGCGAGAGTACCCGCACGGGCAGGAAGAAGCCGGGGGGACAGGCGACCCAGTGTTCGCCGTCCGGGGCGATGCCGCCGCCCGGTACCACGCAGTGCACGTGCGGATGGTGCTGTAGGTTCTGCCCCCAAGTGTGCAGGACTGTGATGAAACCGATCTCGGCGCCCAGGTGTTTGGGATCGGCGGCGATCGTGCGCAGGGTTTCGGCGCTGGTGCGGAACAGGATGTCATAGAGCAGCTTCTTGTTTTGATAGGCGAGCGCCGCGATGGGCTCGGGAAGCGTGAAGACCACGTGGAAGTACTCGACCTCGGGCAGCAGCTCAGCCTGGCGGTGTTCGAGCCATTGCGCGCGGGCGAGCGACTGGCACTTCGGGCAAGCGCGATGCCGGCACGAGTTGAAGGCAATGCGTTGATGACCACAGGCATCGCACTGTTCGACATGACCACCAAGGGCCGCGGTGCGGCACAGCTCGATCGCGCTCATCGCACGCCGCTGGGCACGACTGAGCCCGTCGGCGTGGGTCTGCCGGTACTTTGCTCCGCAGCGGCGGAAGATGTCGGCCACTTCCAGTGGCGCGCGCATGGCCGTGCTCAGAAGTATTCGGGCTTGGCGGGCTGAGGGGGAATGGGTTCGGGGTGCGGTAGCAGATCGAAGGGACTCGTGGTGGCGCACACGGTGCTAGTCGCCACTTTGAGGTAACGCGAAGTTGTGGCCAGGGAGCGGTGTCCCATTAGCAGTTGGATCCTGCGTACATCGGTGCCGCTTTCCAGCAAATGAGTGGCGAACGCGTGCCGCAGCGAATGCGGCGTGATGGGCTTGCGGATGCCGCTGCGCTGTCGCGCGAGGTTGCATGCCCGTGCCACCGCAAACCGCGTGATGGGCTGGCCGGGGATGTCGCCCGGAAAGAGCCACTCCCGGGGGTGAGCGTCGTGCCAGTACGCTCGCAGGATCTCGAGCAGCCGCGGCGAGAGCATAACGTAACGGTCTTTACGATTTTTACCCTGATTCACGCGGATCACCATGCGCTGGCTGTCGATATCGGTGACCTTCAGATGCACGACTTCGGACACCCGCAGCCCGGCGGCGTACGCGGTCATCAGAATGGTGCGTTGCTTGAGACTGGCGATCGACTCGAAGAAGGCGGTGATCTCCCCCAGGCTCAGGACGACCGGCAGTCTGAACGGCTTCTTCGGCAACGGAAAGTCCTCGTCGCTCCAGGGTCGCTTGAGCGTCACGCGGTAGAGGAAGCGCAGTGCGCCGATCGTTGCACCGAGGCTGCCAGGGGCCAGCTTGCGCTCCTCGCGCAGATGAACGAGCCAGGCCCGGATCTCTTCCGGGCCGAGTAGTTCAGGCGAGCGATGGAAGTGCCGGGCGAAATTGGACACCTGCAGCAGATAGGACTTCTGGGTGTTGTCTGCGAGGTTGCGGATCTGCATGTCGTGCAGCATGCGTTGGCGGAGCGGGGTCATGACGGACCTCCTGGGAACAGTGAATGGAATGCCCGTTGGGCACCTCCATCCTGCTCCCAGTCGCCCGCTCGTCCCTTCCCCCTGGCCCGGCATCCGACAACCGTCCTGGCCGAACGCTAGGCACTGGCCTTCGCCTCCCTCCCACTACCGCGTCAGCGGTTTAGT
>NZ_JAGIQB010000148.1:0-2686 GCF_017815025.1 Cupriavidus phytohabitans | reverse complement strand
ACCATCGACGCCGAGATCGAGAAACTTCTCTCCGGCTACGGCTCAAAGTTTGAAATCCGTTTCTCGTGAATACTTAAATACTTGTTCGATTCACCATATTTGAAATCGCCCAATTTAAATAGGGGTCGAGTTTTTCTTTAAATCTCCAGGGGGTTTTTCAAGAAATCGCCTCGCCATCGGCAAAAAACTCCACCCCTATTCCATGCTTGGGCGTGGTTGCCGCTGGGGCAGGCGCGATCGGGCAGGCAGTAAAAAAACCCGCAAAGCCTTATGCCATGCGGGTCTTCTGGATCAGGGCAGAGCAAAAAAATCTCCACCCCATTTTGGGCCGCTCGGGCCGTTTGTGCGTCAAAAATCTCCCGCCCTTTTTCCAGGTCGCCCTGGCGCGGGTTCAATATTGGCAATGGCGGCCAATACATCGATCTGGGCCGAGCCAAGTTCTGGCCCGTAGTCGCTGGCGTGGGCGACGAGGTAGTCCTGTATCTCCTTCTTGAAGCTGGGCCGCTCCGCCAGTTTGTCGGCATGGGTGCGCGCGTACGCCACGGCATCGGCCGCCGCTAGCAGCAAGCGCAGCTTGGCCGACCGGGGCAGCGGCGGGCCGTCCATTGCAACGGGCGCCGTTCCGCCAGCGCCCTGCACGTGGTCATCATCGATCGGCAGCAGGTCGTTCCGGATGCCAAAGTCACGGGCGATCTGGCACACCATTGCACGTGGTATTCGTGGCGGCCGGACGATCTTGACCAGCGGCGCTATGACTTCGTCCAGCAGGCTGTGCCGCGTCTCGATACGCGATAGGACTTCCATACGCATGTAGCGCACGGTGCTGGCCTCATCGGATTCTTCAGGTAGTCGATCCGCCTCGCCTGGATAAATGCCTGCCAACCGCGAGGCAGCGTCATCAACGCTGTAGTCGGACTGGCGCCTGGCAATGGCCTCGTCAATCATGTGCCTCTCCCGCGTGACCACGTTCGAGGCATTATGCGCCGGCTTACAGCCATTTACTGCGCCGCTTTGGCGGTAATAGAAACCCGCCACGCGGACGGGTCGGTCAATGCCGTCGTGCGTGCGTCAGGCGGCGACCGCGTGCCGCAGCGGCAGCACCACGGCGCCGGTGGTGTCGAGCGACACGCGGCCCACGCAGAAGGCATCCCACGCTGCCATTAGGCCGCGCCGCTCGCGCAGGTAGTCGCCCCGGTCGTAGCTGCGCTGCGTCGCGCTGCGTTCGTCATGGGCGAGGCACAGTTCGGCAACCATGTACTCCGCCTAGGTGTGCTCGGCCAGAAATTGACGCAGGCAGGAACGAAAGCCGTGCACCGTCACCGTGCCGCGCGCGTGGCCCATGGCGATCAAGTGCGCGAGCACCTGCTGATTGGTGAAGGGCTTGCCTCCCTTGCCGGGAAACACCAGATCGCTGTCGCCGGTACGGGCCTGCTGGCGCGCCTTGAGCATCTCCAGCATGGTGTCCGTGAGCGGCACGCGGTGCGCCCGCTTGGCCTTCATGCGCTCGGCGGGAATCGACCAGACCCGATCCGCCAGATCCAGCTCCGACCAGCGCATGCTCGCTGCCTCGTTGGCCCGGGTGCCGCTCAGAATCAGGAACTGAAGCAAGTCGGCCAGCGGCGTGCCGTCGGCGACCAGCGTGGCGACAAACCCCGGCACGGCGCGCAAGGATAGCGCGGCATGGTGCCGGCTCTTGTGCTTCGGCATGGCCGGCAGCCGCTCCTGCAAGCGCTTCAAGGCCAGCGGGTTCTCCGCGATCCAGCCCATGCGCCGCGCGTGGCCCATCATGGTGATCGTGCGCTGCAGTGCGCGCGTGGCCTGCAGGTGGCTCGTCACCCAGGGCTCGGCCAGGGCCTCGACCAGCGCGGCCTCGGTGATCTGCGTCACGTCCTTGCTGATGAGGGGAGCGCAGTAGCGCTTGACCGGTGCCAGCCACTGCGTGCAGGCCTGCGCGCCATGCTTCCAGCCCTTGGCGCGCGCCTCGGCCTGCACCGCTACGTCCAGCAGCTCGCCAAAGGTGTGGCCGGCCTTGCGCACCGGGGCCGGCTCCAGCGCCCGGACTTGGGCCAGCGCAGCCTGCTGCTCGGCGCGCGTGGCGCGGCGCTCGGCCAGCACATCGACGCCGCGCAGGCGCACATCAGCACGCGCCGCCGCAGCGGCGGCAATGGCAGCCTCCAGCGGCAGGTTGTCCATACTGCCCAGGCTCATACTGCGCGCCTTGCCTGCAAGGCAGTAGCGGACGACCCACAGGCGGCTGCCGCCGCGTACAGAAAGATAGAGGGACGGCGCCGCACGGTGTACCCCTTCGGGCAGGCGGCGGCATTGGCGTTCGGTCAGGGTCTTCGGCATGAAGTTGGCTCCCGGTGTTGTCTACAAAATGACTACAAGACATAGCGCCGTTTTTCTTTACAGCGCTTAACACGGTTGCACAGCCATGCACAGTAAATTCAATTAAATCAATAACTTACCGTGCTTGTAACCCTGATGATAGGCCGAACTGCTAGTATTTTGGTTACTTTTTGCCGCTCGGGCAAAACCCGCCAGGAG
Organism: Cupriavidus phytohabitans; assembly: GCF_017815025.1. NCBI lineage: Bacteria > Pseudomonadati > Pseudomonadota > Betaproteobacteria > Burkholderiales > Burkholderiaceae > Cupriavidus > Cupriavidus phytohabitans. Next base: position 139 of record NZ_JAGIQB010000148.1, on the reverse strand, counting down.
GGCGGAACCAGGCGCTTCAACGGCCGACAGCATGCCACCAGCCGCGCCAGCATGTCACCAACCCACCAACCACCTTGCAACAAAAATCAAAATCCAAAAAGCAAAAACCCCTCGCAGCGAACGCTGTCGAGGGGTTTTG
>NZ_JAGIQB010000147.1:0-2811 GCF_017815025.1 Cupriavidus phytohabitans | reverse complement strand
TGCGTATTCCGGCCGATCGTGACCGGTCATTCCGGATTATCGTGACCGCCGATTCCGGCATCGTGACCGGCGTTTCCGGTTTATCGTGACCAGCCGTTCCGGCGATCGTGACCGGGCCGCCGGAGAGGCATCTCACCGCTGACGTGGTGGCATCCGGCTTGCAATGAACCGGGTGGGGGTGTTGCGTATTGTTCAACCCAGGCTGTGGATAACCTTCTGCGTTTTTACACGGAGAAGCGATGCCCAAGCCCCCCATGACGATACGCATGATCAAAGACGTGTTACGACTCAAGCACGAGTCCGGACTGTCGCACGCCAGCATTGCCGCGGCGCTGCAAGTCTCCAAAGGCGTGGTGTCCAAGTATGTGTCACTGGCCGCTGAGGCCGGCATGACATGGGAGCAGCTACGCGATCTCGATGAAACAGCGATTGCCGCGCACCTGCTGCCCAGCGCACGCGCCAGCGCCTATGTGCCGCCGGACTATGCCCGCATCCACCAGGAACTGCGGCGCAAGGGCGTCACACTGACCCTGCTGTGGCAGGAATATGTTGAGGCCCATCCCGGCGGCAAGACCTATCGCCACACGCAATTCTGCGAGCGCTACCACGCATGGGCCAAGAGTCTGAAGCGTTCAATGCGCCAGACCCACAAGGCCGGTGAGAAGCTGTTCGTTGACTATGCCGGACCGACCATCGCTGTGGCCGACGGCGGCCGCGCCCACGTGTTTGTTGCGGCGCTCGGCGCGTCCAGCTACACATTCGCCTGCGCCACGCCCCGCGAGACGATGGTGGACTGGATCGGCTCGATGGTGCGCGCCTTGAGCTTTATCGGCGGCAGCCCTGAACTGGTCGTGCCAGACAACCCGCGCGCCTTGATTGCCAACGCCGACCGTTATGAGCCGCGCGCTAACGAGACGGTGCTCGACTTCGCGCGCCATTACGGCACCTCGGTGCTCCCTGCCCGTGCGCGGCGTCCGCAGGATAAGGCGAAGGTTGAGGTGGCAGTGCAGATCGTAGAACGTTGGATCCTCGCACGACTGCGCCATCAGCGATTCGAGACCGTTCATGCGGTCGACCGTGCGATTGCGCAGTTACTGCCCGCACTCAATGAGCGCCCCTTCCAGAAGCTGCCGGGCAGCCGTGCCAGCGCCTTCGCGGCCCTGGATGCGCCGGCGTTACGCCCGTTGCCGGCGGTCCCCTACGAGATCGCCAGGTTCCGCACCGTCAAGGTCCACATTGATCAGCATGTCGAGTTCAACAAGCATCGCTACAGCGTGCCCCACGTACTGGTCGGCCAGACGCTTGAGGCACGCATCACCGCGCATGCGGTCGAACTGCTGCACCGTGGCCAGCGTGTTGCAGTCCATGCGCGTGCGGCTAGCGGCGGCTTCACCACTGTGCCTGAGCATCTGCCTGCTGCCCACCGCGCCCACCTGGAGTGGACACCGCAGCGCCTCATCCGCTGGGGCGAGCAGATCGGCGGCGCCACCGGTGCCGTCGTGCGCCGGCTGCTCGAGCAACACAAGCATCCCGAGCATGGCTACCGCGCCTGTCTGGGGCTGCTGAACCTGGCCAAACGCTATGGCAAGGATCGCCTCGAGGCAGCCTGTGGGATCGCGCTGGAACTCGGCGCCTATCAGTACCGCTACGTCAAGAACGTGCTCGAAACCGACCAGGACCGGCTGACTGCTGCCGCTCCTGCCGAGTGGATCAGTCCCGAGCACGCGCACCTGCGCGGCCCCAGCTACTACCAGTGACGACGCCCGTCAGGCGGCACTGACTCTCGCGATCGGCCTCATTGGCCCTCGCACTGCGCCGGGCGGCACTCTCAGTTGCCCTTGCTTGCCCGGCGCTCACAACCGGAACCCAATCTCATGATGACCCATACCACGCTCGCTCAACTACGCTCACTGAAGCTCGACGGCTTTGCCGCCGCGCTGGAAGAACAGCTTGCGCAGCCCGGCGCCAGCGCGCTCGCGTTCGAGGAGCGCCTGGCCCTGCTGATCGACCGCGAACTGCTGTGGCGCAACGACCGCAAGCTTGCCCGCCTGTTGCAGCGTGCTCGACTCAAGTACCCCCACGCCACCATCGAAGACCTCGATGCCCGCCCAGGCCGAGGCATTGATCGGAAACAGGTGACCAGCCTCGCGCTGTCCGATTGGATCGCAACTGGACACACGGTCTTGATCGGTGGCCCAACCGGCGTCGGCAAGACCTGGCTGGCCTGCGCACTGGCGCAATATGCCTGCCGCCGCGGGCATTCGGTCGCTTATCTGCGCGTGCCCAGGCTCGCCGAAGAGCTACGCATCCTGCATGGCAGCGGCGGCTTCGGCAAATGGCTGCTGCAGATGGCCAAGACCGACCTGATCGTGCTGGACGATTGGGCAGTGGCGCCGCTGGACCCGGTCACTCGCAATGACCTGCTTGAACTGATTGACGATCGCGGCGGCAGCCGTGGCCTGCTCATCACCGCCCAGTTGCCGGTCGAGCACTGGCATGGCTGGATCGGCGACCCCACCATCGCCGACGCGATTCTCGACCGCCTGATGCACCGCATTCACCGCATCACGCTGGCCGGCGACTCGCTCAGAAAGACTGCTCAACAAACGAGCACGACATCCAGCGGCAGCCCCACTGCCTAGCTGGCAGAGTAGAATCCGTCCCTGCGCAACACCCTCAATCCATCACCGGTCACGACGCCGGAATCGCCGGTCACAATCAACCGGAAACCGCAGGGACACAGCGGTCACGATAAAACGGAATCACTGGTCACGATGCCGGAATCGGCGGTCACATTCACCGGAATACGCA
>NZ_JAGIQB010000146.1:0-2821 GCF_017815025.1 Cupriavidus phytohabitans | reverse complement strand
CTCAACGGCCGGCCACGCAAAACCCTAAACGGGCACACACCTTTGCAAGTCCTCGCTCAGGTCCTGGCCAACCCAACCGACCGGCTCCCTGTTCAATAACCCGCAGGGTGTTCTTTCATGTACTGAAGAACGGCTGCCGGATCGAAGCGCTGCAACTGGCTTCGATGGAGCGACTCGAACGAGCGCTGGCATTGTTCATGGTGGGGGCCTGGCGCATCGCGCGGCTAATGCGGCTGGGGCGCACCTGTCCCGAGCTCGAAGCGCAATTGCTGTTTGAGCCGGATGAATGGCAAGCGGCGTTCATTCTCAACAGGAAAGAGCCCCCCGAGACGCCGCCAAGCCTCAATGAAGTAGTTAGTCTGGTTGCCAGGCTTGGCGGCTTCCTCGCTCGCAAGGGCGATGGTGACCCAGGAGTCAAGACAATCTGGCAAGGCCTGCAGCGCGTAATGGACTTCGCCGCCGGCATCAAGTACGCCAGGGAAATTGGTCACGAGTGACTTGTGTGTAATGCAATGCGTATAATCACCGGATACAGTCGCTTCGACCTTCGCGAAGATAAAATCCGCCGTGAACAACCTGATATCCCAACAGCCGCTTGCCGACGACGATTTTGCCCGTCTCGCCGGGTTTCTTGACTCCATCGGCGATGCCGCGATGAACATCGAAACGCTCGACGGCTATTTCGTCGCGTTGATTTGCGGACCTGATATCGTGTTGCCCAGCGAGTATCTGCCCCAGATCTGGGGGGAAGATTTTTCGTTTGAAGGCGACGGGCAGGCCACCGAAATCATCGAGCTGCTCATGCGTCACTGGAACACGATCAGCACGGAATTGCAGCAAACGCTGCATGAGCCGAACGTGTACCTGCCCGTGTTGCTCGAGCGCGACGATGGTGTTGCCCCGGCCAACGACTGGGCGCATGGCTTCATGCGCGGCGTACAGATGCGTCCTGCGAGCTGGGGGGAACTGATCCACGACGAGGACCACGGCGGGCCGATGATCCCGATCATGATGCTGCATCATGAACACAATCCCAACCCGCAGATCCGGCCACCATCGATCCCTGCGGAAAAGCGCGAGGGACTGCTGGAGACGATGATCGCCGGGCTGCCACACATCTATCGTTACTTCGAGCCCCACCGGCGCGCGCTGGCGAGCATCCCAGGACGCGTTCCCATGCGTCGTGAAGAGCCGAAGATCGGGCGCAACGAGCCGTGCCCGTGCGGTAGTGGCCGCAAGTACAAGCATTGCTGCATGGGCAGCTCGCCGACGTTTCACTGATCAGACAGCACAACTACGGAGACGTGCAATGCCCCAGGTCCCGGATGATGCCGATCTTCCCCTGAACGCCAACGGCCCGGCGTACAGGTCGCGACAGGATCGTGACGGCATACCGCTGTCGTATGTCGGCGAGAAACTCGGTCTTCCCATCGAGGATCTGCATCGCCATGCCCGACGCTATCAGGGGGAACGTAATGATTTGCGTTGCACCATGTATCACCTTCTCGCGGCATACCTGGGACTACATAACATGCTCGGCAAGGCGAACGACCGGACCCTGGTTGACCGGTTACTTGACGGCAGCAGCGAGAAGCTGGACACGTGGCTGCGCCTGATCGAGCGGGAGGGTGATGTTCATGGGCTCGTCGAACTGGGCAACTGACGCATACGGATCGCGAATTCCATGAAGCCAACCTTTCGCGGCGAGCGGGTGCCAGGCGCCATGCAAGACCGGTATGACGAGATCATTGCGCTTACCGACGCCTTTTGTGCGCAACACCTGACCGATGAATACCGCGACCTCTGCCGACGTCTCGTTGCCACCCTGTGCTGCAAGCGGCCATCGCCACTGGTGACCGGCCCTGCGCGCCCCTGGGCCTGCGGCGTGGCCTACGCGATCGGGAGGGTCAACTTCCTCTTCGACAAGTCTTACGCTTACCAATTCAGATCTGTCTTCTCGTTCGCCTAAACTCTAACCAATTTAGCCAGGGCGAGCCCGTAGACCGCCGAAGCCCCGGCCTGCTGCGCCAATGTTATCGCAGTCCTCAGGGTAGCCCCGGTCGTCACAACATCATCAATAATTAATAATCTCTTTCCAGAAGCACAACTATCTGTCAATGACAATGTACGTTGCGCCTCACTATCCCTTTCCGTAGGCCCCAGTGCCTTAATGTCTCTTGCATTTTCAGTGAGGCAAAAAACTTTTGGATCAAATGACGTTTGCATTGATTCCATATGAGGAACGTCTGAGATAGCATCAAGCAGTCGTTCCAGCCTTGGGTCTTTGCCCCCCGTGGCGGGTATCACTGTCACAATATCGAAGTTGATATTCCGACCAAATAATAGTTGTGCGCTATGCGCAACCGCGTGCGCGAATAGTGGAGCCCAATATTGAGGTATTTTGAATGCCCGCTGCAATGTCTTGGATGCTATATCTTTTGACAAACTATGGCTACTATGCAACAAAGCCGTTGTGGGGCTCCTTTGGCTAAAATACCGTCCGAGATAGAGGGCGTCAAATTTATCGCCTGCATTTACGATGTTTCCGTAAATATCGCCTCGAAGAGAATAGGATCTGTTGCGATTAAAATCAACGGGCTGCATGTCGGCGCACCGCTCGGCAATTAACGCATACTCATCAATGTCATTAAAATAATTTACAAGATCATCGGAAGATAGTTCTATAGCTGGTGTAGACGAACCAGGTCGGTTGATAGACCATGCCGGAAATATAGGCATAATTCGGTTCTGTCGCAGTAACGGTACGGAAGTAGAATTTGCGGTCGTGAAACTTGAAGGCCAGAAAATGATTCAACCAGCG
>NZ_JAGIQB010000145.1:0-2875 GCF_017815025.1 Cupriavidus phytohabitans | reverse complement strand
GCCAACGCACTCCAGGCGGCCACCCTCGCGGGGGATGGTTCCGGGGTTTGACGGTCAATCTGGACCGACACGCGCCTAGCGATGCGGGGTTGCCTACTACCAGGCAGCCCCCGGCAGGGAAGTTCGGTGCCGATCTATGTCCTTTCGCATCGCAGAAACGGGTACGCATTAAGCGACGACTGACCGACTGAGTGCATTGGGCCCCAGCTCATGTGAGAGTAGCCGGATCGGAATGTGGCGAGCCGTAACGCCGACCACTCGACCGCTTCCCTCGTCCTGGCGGGCCCCTCCCATGAACGACAGAGAAAATGCCAACAAAGAAAATCAAAGTCGAGCTTGCCGATCTCGCTGCGGCGCTCAACCTTTCGTCCGCGCGGCTGGAGCGAGAGTTGGCCTTGCTGGGTTGGGGGATGATCATCAACGAGGCTAACCGCCTAGCCCATGCATCTTTCATCAAGAAATCAACTGGGAGGAGAGTGACTTCGAGAACCACCTGGCGCGGGTAGTCCAGTACATCACATATTGTCGCGCAGCGGATTGGAAGGCTGCCAAAGCGGCGCTCACCAGTCCGCCTTATCAGGGGACACACGAACATCTGACTCGTACTTCCCGCTGATTCTGGCCCTTCACGCAGGCGCATCGACAATCAGCAGCGCGACCAGCCTTGATCATCGAAAAAAGGCCTAACCTGGCGCTAGGCCGACCGACTTGCATTCCCATGAGCGCAGGTAGCCTCGAAAGACCAATGACTTTCGTTGAAGCACCATGGGAAAAGGACTCCGCATCTCTGAGGAGGCATACGCCGCGCTGCTGAAGCGAACAGGATCGCGTGCGGCGTCGGCGCCGGCCGTCCAGGCACAGAACACCGTGCCCACCCCGGAAGAAGCCTCAGGATCGCATGCTCGCGCTAGGCAGATTGCCGGCAGGCGAGATGAACCCGACCGAGAAGGCATATGCCGCTCTCCTCGAACTGGAAAAGCAGGCCGGCCTGATCACCTGGTATGCATTCGAGCCCATCAAATTGCGGCTAGGCAAGAATACCTTCTACACGCCGGACTACGGCGTACGGCTGGCAAGCGGCGAGCTCGAACTTCGGGAGGTCAAAGGCTTCTGGCGGGACGATGCTCGCGTGAAAATCAAGAACGCTGCGTACCTATACCCGATCTTCCGCTTCGTTGCCGTGACGAAGAAAAAGAAAAGCGAAGGCGGTGGCTGGGACCGCGAGGAGTTCTAGGCGCCCCTCGCACGTGGGCGTACCAATTTCTGCGAGACCAGTAGTTGCGACGCTGCACCGCGACGACGAGGTGATCGCGCAGGCAAACCCGGCGGTCACCTCAACTTGCGTCGGCGGCGCGGCAGGCAGCCATTTTGGATTTGGCGCCCATCATGGCTTCTCCCCCTACCTTCGCAGGGTACGTATCGCTGCGGGACTGTTCTGAGCCCTCAACCTTTTATTGACTTGAACCGATAGTCAATAGACTGCGTAAAGCAGTATTTTTCAACTAAGGAAAAAATCCATGAGAAAGACTCTCCTGTTTGCGGGCCTCCTGTCTGCAGCGGCATCGGCAATGGCCGCAAACGTGGGCGCACCGTCCATGAAGCTCTCGATCGAGACCCCATCGGGGAAGCAAGAAGCGCTGGTGTCGACGACCTCGCCTTCCGTCACCTCTAACGGTAGGACGATTAGCTATGCGCGCTCCTGCAAGGTGGATGGAAGCGGCAAGCCGAGTATTGAGCTTGCCACGATTTTCGAAGGAACGACGGTCACCGTGCATCCCAAGCAAATCGACGATGGAAAGCGCGTGATCGCGAACGTTGTTGCGGTCGACACGCGCCTTCGAAAAATGAACAAGGTGGAGCAGGGTGGTTGCTACATCGAGCTGCCGGACGTTGATAGCGCAAGCGCCGAAAGTCATTTCAACCTGGCCGGTGAAAAGCTGGAAACGATGTCGCTCAGTGGATCGAACGGAGCGTCGCTGAAAGTTACCGTTCAACTGCCGTAACGCAGTTGACGAGATGGCCGCTCCCGCGGCCATCAAACGAACCAGCATCGCTAGCGGGCCGAGCGAGTCGGAATCGACGCTGCCACACCGGCAGCGCGCGCATCTTCGAAGTCGCAGACGAGGGCATGTTGCTCGCTCATGGCCCATGCATGCATCTTGCAAGGCTTTTGCCGAGCTTCAGCCGGCACAAGGCCCAGCGAGATCAACAGCGTTGTCAGTATGGTGATTTCAAGGCGATTTGGCCACCGTCAACGACGTGCGGTAGGGCGCTTCGGCGCAAGCCGAGTTGACCGCCGAGCGGCCCGATTTCCCCATAAGGCGCTTCCTTCTGGCATTGCTTCGCCTCCATGGGTTTGTCCAAAACAGAACCTGATTGCCCTCGTGGTGCGTATCGGTCGCCCAGGAGTCGCTGCGCTGGCTGTCGGAATTGTGATCGATGAACAGCATGAGGAGCGGGAACCCGGGCTGATCTTAGGAAACTGGCAATCATCCGCACGCCGTTGCTGTCGATGAGGGTCGCTTTGCTTACCTGCGCAAACCCGCCCCAATATCACGCTGACTGAACGTATCCCTGGCGACCAGGCCCCGCGCTCGTGTACCGGCCAGTCCCGTGCCGATGCCCTCAACGTTGCCACGGCTAGCATCCCAGGGAGCGATCTTCTGTACTGCCTCCATCATCGATTCGCGCCATTCTGCCCTATTGACGGTGGGATTCTCGCTGGTTCCGTCTCCAGTCCACAGCTTCTCTAGGAGGAATTCCGCATTTTGAATTTCGCTGTCATCGAGGAGGTTAAGGCCATGCGGTTATACACATCTTTGACCCACCGAAGCGATCCTGGCGCCCCGGAAAAGTGTTTACATTCAATGACTTG
>NZ_JAGIQB010000144.1:0-2951 GCF_017815025.1 Cupriavidus phytohabitans | reverse complement strand
ACGCAGGTAGCAGGTGCCACCGCGGACGGTCCATACCTGCGTCTGCCCGGTATCCCTGAGTCCTTCGTAGCTCGGATCGGATCGATCTCGCTTCAGGTAAAACACATTGGGCTGCCCTCCGGCCCCGCCAGTGCGCCCGCTTACGGCGCAACGCAAAGCCGGTATCAGGCAGCATCCCCGCTTCATCAGCCGCTGGCGGGCGATGCCGTGCCTCGACGTGATCTGCTGGCGGACGGGATTCATCCTTCAAGCCTGCCGGCGCAACCTCCACCGACGCGGTCACCACGGATGCAAGCAATGATGGTGCACGGGACTTGCGGTCTGGTGCGGCCCGATCGGCGGCAGCCCCGGGTGGGCCTGCCTCACCGGAGGGTGCCGCACCGGCAGCGAGCGAGAATCGAGATGGTTCCGACGTCTCATATTTGGCTAAGGCTTTCGGCGCCGATGGCATTCGCGAAGGCACCAATGGCTCAATCCAGATCCGCTTCCCGGTGCGACCGAGCGGCGGTATTCAGTTTGCGACCGAGACTGGGAAGCGCCTGGCGTCTTTCTGGGACGATCGCACGGGTGTCATGACGATCGACCCCTCGCTTACATTCCTCGTCCGGGATGGGCGCTCTAGTGCGATCGTTACGCGGGAAGTTGCGGACACCTTTCACTTCCCGGCCGAGAACGCGGCGGGGCTCGACCAGGTCTTCTCCGAGCGAGGGAGTACGTATCTGCGCGTTGGCGATGGGACCAAGAAGGTGACTGTGCGAGTTGATGGAAGGATCGTGAAGGGCCAGCAGAAGGGCCGCTACTACCGCGTCAATGGAATAGGGGACACCTTCGTCGTGGACGCGGACGGCTTCGAAGTGACGGTCACGCGTTCCCGGTCGGTCCGCTTTAGCGATCGCGCAGGCAGCTCGTCGTGACGCCGCCCATCGCACCTGCCATCGGCCGATGCCTCGGGGGCGTGGTGATAGCCATCATCGGTACGCTCGCGTGGATCGGCGTGGCAAGCGCTGACTGCCTCGACGATGCCGCGACGTTCCATGGGGTCAGCCCCTCCTTGCTCCGAAGCATCGCGTTGCAGGAGTCGGGCATGCGTCCGTGGGTCACGAATCGGAATGGCAACGGTTCGGAGGATATCGGCCTCATGCAGATCAACTCGATCCACCTGCCGCGCCTGGGCAGGTACGGGATCACGCGCGCCCACCTGTTTGATGGGTGCATCAATGCCTACGTCGGCGCGTGGATTCTGCGCGAGAACATCCAGCGCTTCGGACCAACGTGGAAGGCGGTCGGGGCCTACAACGCATCCTCACCTGACAAGCAGTTGCGCTACGCCAACCAGATTCATGCGCGGTGGCAGGCGCTGCAGCGCGCCGCATTGCGGTAGTTCCTTCACCTCAACCGAACGCATAGCTATGTGCCAATCCAACCGAACCGTTCGCTTTGCCGTCGCCGCATCACTGGTGAGCGGCCTGATCCTTGTGCCGGCGGTGCATGCCTCGCAGACGGCCCAGTGCTTCGATGGTCGCCATTACCAGCGTGGCATCCTGCCCCGAGCATTCGAGCTCAACGCTCACACCGTTTAGCAACCGCGCCACCAGGCGCGCAGGCAATGGCTGCGGCGGTTGCAACGTTCGCACAGGCAGTGGCTCAGGCACGGTTGGCAGCTCCGCTCCGGCCTTGGGGCCGGCTGCGTGAACTTCCACCACGGGAACGAACGCCGCCGGCGCACTTTCGATGGCATCCATCGTGCCATCAGCGTCTTTCTGTTCCGCCTTGTGCTGTTCGATCCAGCGGCGCAACTGGTTCGCGTTCACCCCGGCCTTGATTGCCATGCCAGCCACCGATACCCCCGGCTGCAGGCAAGCTTCAACCAACCGTCGCTTGTCGCCCTTGTCAAAGCTGCGCTTGCCGTTGGCGCCGACGTTGATCGCCCGCAGCGGCAAGAAATCCAAATCGCTCTGGTCCATGACTTGTGTCCGCTAAAAACAGTGGACACAATCCTGCGCCGTCTGGCCTTCCGGCGCTATGTGCGGCAAATTTCGCGCTTACCAACCATCTGCACACTAGGTACGCAACGCGGCCCAGGCACTGCAGCGCCAGACCGGCCGTCTCGACCTCGAACTGCACACCAGCACCGGCGTGCTGCGCCAGCGCACCGCCACGTAGATGGCCCGTGCGAACGAAAAGTTCGATGAATGCGACAGGCCCGCTATTTCGCGCGAGCACGGCATGACTTCGCATAGGTCCAGCGGACGGGCTGGCTGGCGTGGTAAGGTTGATTAAGTCATGGAGTGCGGGGGCGCTCTTCATGACTTAATCAACTCGTCTCCGAGTCTTCACCCCGCACCGGCTCGCCGGTGCGGGATTTTTTGTGCGAATCATGGACACACCTATGACAACGCACTCACCAAACGCCACGATGACTCGTGCGCTGATTTACGTAAAGCTAAGAAAGAGAGATCGAGGGTCGAGTGCGATGCACGCCGGACTGAAGTCAGGTATTTGGACCGAATGTATCCAAGCGCTGAACGCGCCGCGCAGTTCCGCGGATAGGGCGTTCGCTATGCGAACAACTTCCACTTCAAAATCGCCTGCCTTGAAGTCATCCGCGCTGTACGACGGAACAAAGATTCCACAGTCGTCTACCACGCTCTCGTAGTCGAGCTCGGCTAGGGATGCCTCCAGGTTCCACCAGTTCTCGCCGACCACCGGAAGATATGCTCGATTGCCTCGGCGACCACCGGATGATTTCGTTGCGCATAGCGCGCAAAATCCTCGAAGAACGACCGACTACCATGGAGCAAATCAAAACCGTTTCCGATCAGGTATAGCTTGGAATTCGCGGGCATACTTACGGCTCCCCGACCTGCAATGCGGCTAGCAGGCTGCTGAAATACCGGCAGTGGACGTCAGCGCGACGACTTGCTGAATCGTTAATCTGAGGACTCCTTACA
>NZ_JAGIQB010000014.1:0-146737 GCF_017815025.1 Cupriavidus phytohabitans | reverse complement strand
ATTGTGAAAAATAGCGAGCCCTTCAGCCTTGTAGAGGCAAGCTTCGCTTTTTGCGCGGCTAGTACTTCAGCAGCCTGCTAAGGCAACGTGCCTGACACCCGGCCCGCCGAAGCGTCCTGCGCAACGCCACCCGTAGCAAAGCGTGGGATTCAATCAACAGCACCTTCATTGCACGCTTCTCTCTTGTGCACTGACGCGGCGCCGCGGCCGCGGCAGGGGCGGCATGCGGCGCGGCGCGCCCGGCGGCCGTGGTTTATGCAGCGACTCGCCCGGCGAAAGCCGACGCGGTGGCGTGGCTCAGCCTGGATTGTGCAAGTTCGACCGCTTGCTGGAAGCGAGCCTGCGCCAGCTGCGCAAGTTCGGCCTGCGTTTCGGACGCGATTTCGCACACCTGCCGCGTGTAGGCGCAGGCCTTGTCGGCGGCAAGGGGTGTCAGGCCGTTCTGCATGTCGAGGACCTTGCGCAGGTCCTTGCTGGCCAGCAGCGCCTGCATGCGTTGCTGGCTTTCCTCGAAGGCCGCCTGCGCGGTCTGCAGGTTCAGCTCGGCGATCCGCTGGAAGCCGGCAAACAGGATGCTGGAGTAGGCAAAGCAGTCAGCGAAGCCGCTGCCGTGGGTGGCAGCGAGCTGATCGGGCGCGAAAACGGGCATGCAATGGTTTCCTTGGATCCGCCTGGGCACGGTTGCCCGACGACGGTAGCTGGTGGACGCACGACCGTGTGCGTCGAAGGAGACGCCCGGCGTGCTGCGTTGCATCATTCGCGACCCATTCTAGAGTAAGCACTCTAAACAATGTTGCCCGGTGCCCTAGGGGCATTCCCCGATGGTTTCAGCGTTTTTGCACGATTTTGTGCTTTCGTTTTCGTTTCTGTGTGCATTCTTGTTGACACGCCCTGCAATCCGCCAAGAGTCACGTCGATCACCCGAAAACGCAGTATCCTTCCTCACGTACGCAACCGCGCACGCCACCGACACATCACTTGCGCCACGCTGTCCGCCGGCATCCCGTCTTCGCCGGCCTCCTGCTTGTTGTATTTCTGACAGTTCAACTGGCAGCGGCCGCGTACGCCTGTACCGGCATCCGCTACCAGATGGATGGCAGTGGCACGGCGGCGGCAATGACCGAATCGTGCGCCGACATGGCGCCTGGCAGCGACTACCAGGGGATTGACCAGAGCGGGCTATGCCAGGCGCACTGCCAGGCCGATTCCAGGAGTGCGGACCATGCCCACGCGCAGCTGCCGGCATTCCTGCCGGTGCTGAGGAGCATCGTGGAACCCACGCGCGTGGTCCTCGCTGATATCCGCGTCGCGCTGCGCGCGGAAGTGGAAGCCCGCGGCCCACCGGCCCTGAACATCCTTCACTGCAGTTTCCAAACGTAGCCTCCGGATCGACGTCCATTCAGCGCTGCCCGCCAGACCGGGCAGCTGTCGTCGCTCACGGAGGCTTTATGCTTTCTCTTCGTCGCCTGGCACTGGCGCTGCTGTGCGCGCCTGCCCTGGGCCCGGCGTGGTTGCACGCCGCAGCCGCGCAAGCCGCTCCAACTCTTTCCCTCGAGGAAACCGTCGCGCTCGCGACGGCCCACGCGGGCAATGCCGAATCTTCTCCCGGCGCCGTCGAGTCGGCCGCGCAAATGGCGGTCGCCGCCGGCCAGTTGCCGGATCCGGTGCTCAAGCTCGGGCTGAACAACGTCCCCCTGAACGGGCCGGACCAGTTCTCGCTGACCCGGGACTTCATGACCATGCGGTCGGTCAGCGTGATGCAGGAATTCACGCGCGCGGACAAGCGCCGCGCAAGAGCGGCGCGTTCCGCGGCCGAGGCGACCGCCGCCGAGGCGAAACGAGCCGTCGGACTGGCCGGCGTGCAGCGCAATGCGGTCGGTGCCTGGCTTGACCTGTGGTACGCCGAGCAGACCGCCGTCCTCCTCGGCCATCACGTCCACCCGCTGGATCTGGCGCTCCAGGCGGCGACGGCCGCCTATCGCAGCGGGCGTGGCTCGCGTGCGGATGTCCTGGCGATGGAGCTTGAAATCGAGAAGCTGCACGACCGCCAGGACGAAAACCGTGCCGCTATTGCAACGGCCATGCTCAATCTCGAGCGCTGGGTCGGGCCCGCGGCCAGGCGCCCGTTGTCGGAGCGCCCGCCGCTCGACGTGCCGCAAGGCATTCAGCACCTGCTGCAAGGCGAATTCGACGCGGTGCCTGAGGTGACGGCGGCGCGGCGTGAAGTGGCCCTGGCGGAGTCGGAGATCCAGGTGGCGACAGAAGCCCGCAAACCGGATGTGACGGTAGAGCTGATGTACAGCCAGCGCGGCCCGGCCTACTCCAATATGGGGTCGCTCAACGTCAGCTTCCCGGTACCCTGGGACCGCGGTAATCGCCAGGACCGCGATGTCGCAGCCAGGCTCGCACAGGCCAACGAGGCGCGCGCCAGGGCCGAAATCATCCGCCGCAACACACAGGCCATGGTGGGCGCCAGGCTTGCCGAACTGCAGCGCAATCTGGAGCGGCTCAAGCGCTACGACGAGAAGACCTTGCCGCTGGCCCGCGCGCAAGCGGATGCCGCGCTCACGGCCTACCGGGCCAATACCGGGTCGCTGCCCGCTGTCGCCGAGGCCAGCCATCGCGCCATCGACATGGCGGCGGAACGGCTGGCGCTGGAGGCCAGGACGGCCAGGCTCTGGGCCGAGCTGACCTTCCTGGTCCCTCTGCCAACCGCGCAGACCGGGCCGGCCATCAAGGATCTCCAATGAAAAAAGCACGTATTGCAGCGGCCGCCGCCCTCGTTCTCGCCGGCGCCGCTATCTATAGCGCCTATCATCTCGGCGTCACGCGCGGGACACAACTTGCCCAGTCGCGGACACCCGGCGCCGGGCCCGCGCTCAAGGCAGGTGACATCGATCCGAAGACCGGCAAGAAGATCCTGTACTGGCATGATCCGATGGTGCCCGGCCAGCGCTTCGACAAGCCGGGCAAGTCTCCCTTCATGGATATGCAGCTCGTGCCGGTCTACGCCGATGGGGAAGGCGCGGGCGGCGGGGTCACGGTCGACAGCCGTGTCGCGCAGAATCTGGGCATCCGCACGTCCGAGGCCAGGACCGGCCGGCTCAGCGCCGTGCTCGAGGCGCCAGGCAATGTCGCCATCGACGAACGCAGTGTCCAGGTGATTCAGGCACGAACCACTGGCTTCGTTCAGCATGTTGCCGTCAAGGCAACCCTCGACCCGGTTCGGCGCGGGCAAGTCCTTGTGACGGTGTACTCCCCCGACTGGATCGCCGCGCAGGAGGAATACCTCGCCGTGTCCCGCACGGCCGCCGATGGCCGGACTGACCTGCTCGGTGCGGCCAGGGCCCGCATGCTGCAGGCGGGCATGACGCCAGGCCAGGTGAGCGCGGTCGAGTCGTCCGGCAAGCTCCAGCCCCATGCTGGCATCGTGAGTCCGGTCGACGGCGTCGTGACCGAGGTCGCGGTCCGCGAGGGCATGACGGTTTCCCCGGGCACGACACTGTTCCGCCTGGCCGACCTGAGCCGGATCTGGGTGATTGCCGAGGTCCCGGAGGGCCAGGCCCGCGCCATTGTTCCCGGCCAGGCGGTCAAGGTATTGCCCGCCGGCGCAACCGAGCCACTGGCCGGAACGATCGACACCGTCCTGCCGGACGTCAATCCGGCCACGCGTACCGTCAAGGTGCGCATTGTCCTGCCCAACAAGGGCAGGCAGCTGTTGCCGGGCATGTTCGTGACGGCCCGTTTCGACAGCGGCGAGCAGAAAGAGGCGCTGATGATTCCCCTGGAATCCGTCATCCGGACCGGCCGGCGCAGCATCGTCATGGTGGATGCCGGCACGGCAGGTTTTGTGGCAACCGACATCAGGACCGGACGCGAGGCCGCGGGCATGGTCGAGGTGCTGGATGGGCTGAGGGCTGGCCAGAAGGTGGTCACCTCCGGACAATTCCTGATCGATTCGGAGGCCAGCCTGCGCGGCACCGCAGAGCGCATGGGTGCTTCTCCGGCGGCTTCCGCGCCGGCGGCAGCCGCGCCCGGGCACGAGGGCCTCGGCCGCATCGAGGCAGTCAACGGCAGCGATCGTGGCACCGAGAGCCTGACCATCTCGCACGGCCCCATCCCCTCGGTGCAGTGGGGCGCAATGACCATGGATTTCGCCGCGCCGCCTGCGGGCCTGCCGAAAGGGCTCAAGCCCGGTGACCGCATCCGGTTCCGCTTCCACCTGGACAAGGACGGCATGGCGATCCTGTCTTCGGTCGAGCCGGCTGGCGTCACCCAGGAGGCCAAGCCATGATCGCCCGGCTTATTCTTGCGTCCATCCGCAACCGCTTCCTGGTACTGCTGGCCACGATCCTGCTGACCGCATGGGGACTGTGGGCGGCGCGCAGCATGCCGCTGGATGCATTGCCGGACCTGTCCGACGTGCAGGTCATCATCCGCACGCCGTTTCCCGGCCAGGCGCCGCAGATTGTCGAGAACCAGGTCACCTATCCGCTGACCACCACCATGCTGTCGGTGCCCGGCGCCAGGACCGTGCGCGGCTATTCGTTCTTTGGCGACTCCTTTGTCTACGTGCTGTTCGAAGATGGCACCGACCTCTACTGGGCACGGTCGCGGGTCCTGGAATACCTGAACCAGGTGCAGTCGCGCCTGCCCGCCGCAGCCAGGCCGGCACTGGGGCCGGACGCTACCGGCGTCGGCTGGATCTACGAGTACGCGCTGGTGGACAAGTCCGGGCAGCATGACCTGAGCCAGTTGCGCGCGCTGCAGGACTGGTTCCTGCGCTTCGAGCTGAAATCGCTGCCCAACGTCGCCGAAGTCGCCTCGCTGGGGGGCATGGTCAGGCAGTACCAGATCGTGCTGATGCCGGATCGGCTGCGCGCCTACAACCTGTCGCAGGCCAGTGTGCTGGCGGCGCTAAAGGGGGCCAACCAGGAAACCGGCGGCTCGGTGCTGGAGCTGGGGGAAGCGGAGTACATGGTCCGCGCCAGCGGGTACCTGAAGACCCTCGACGATTTCCGGCAGATCCCGCTGGTGACCAGCGACGCCGGCATCCCGGTGCGGCTGGGCGATGTCGCCGTCATCCAGCTCGGTCCCGAGATGCGTCGCGGCATTGCCGAGCTCGACGGCCAGGGCGAGGTCGCCGGCGGCGTCATCGTGATGCGCTCGGGCAAGAACGCACTGGAAACCATTGAGGCGGTCAAGGCCAGGCTCGCCACGTTGCAGCAGAGTTTGCCGGCTGGCGTGCAGATTGTTACCACCTACGACCGCTCTGCGCTGATCAACCGGGCGGTGGAAAACCTGGCGCACAAGCTGGCCGAAGAGTTTATTGTCGTCGCCCTGGTCTGCCTGGCTTTTCTGTTCCACCTGCGCTCAGCGCTGGTGGCCATCGTTTCATTGCCGCTTGGTGTGCTGGCCGCGTTCCTGGTCATGCGATACCAGGGCGTCAATGCCGACATCATGTCGCTGGGCGGAATCGCGATCGCCATCGGCGCCATGGTCGATGCCGCGGTTGTCATGATCGAGAACGCGCACAAGCACCTGGAGCACTGGCATGCGGACAATCCCGGTCGCGAGCTGGGCGGGCATGAGCGCTGGAGCGTGATCGGCGGGGCGGCAGCCGAGGTCGGGCCCGCGCTGTTCCTGTCGCTGCTGATCATCACGCTGTCGTTTATCCCGGTGTTTGCGCTCGAAGCGCAGGAGGGCAGGCTGTTCTCGCCGCTGGCCTACACCAAGACCTATTCCATGGCCGCGGCGGCGGGACTGTCCGTGACCCTGGTGCCGGTCCTGATGGGCTACCTGATCCGCGGCAGGATCCCTGCCGAGCAGTCGAATCCGCTCAGCCGATGGCTGATCCGCGCCTACCGGCCCGTGCTCGCCAGGGTGCTTGCCTTTCCCCGGGCCACCGTGGCGATCGCCGCGCTGCTGTTGCTTGCGACCGCGTGGCCGGTCATGCGGATCGGCGGCGAGTTCATGCCGCCCCTCGACGAGGGCGACCTGCTGTACATGCCATCGGCGCTGCCGGGGCTGTCCGTCGGCAAGGCAGCGCAGCTGCTGCAACAGACCGACCGCATGATCAAGACCGTGCCCGAGGTGGCCACCGTGTTCGGCAAGGCGGGCCGCGCCGATACCGCGACCGATCCGGCGCCGATCGAGATGTTCGAGACCACCATCCAGTTCAAGCCGCGTGACCAGTGGCGTGCCGGCATGACGGCCGACAAGCTGGTGGAGGAACTCGACCGGGTGGTGAAGGTGCCGGGCCTGTCCAATATCTGGGTGCCGCCGATCCGCAACCGCATCGACATGCTCGCCACCGGCATCAAGAGTCCCGTGGGCATCAAGGTGGCCGGCGCTGACCTGAAGGAAATCGACCGCCTCGCCACGCGCATCGAAGACGCCGTCAGGGCGGTGCCTGGCGTCACCTCGGCGCTCGCCGAACGGCTGACCGGGGGGCGCTATATCGACGTCGACATCGATCGCATGGCGGCCGGCCGGTATGGCCTGAACATCGAGGATGTCCAGCGCATCGTGTCGTCGGCGATCGGCGGCGACAACGTGGGGGAAGTCGTCGACGGGCTGGCGCGTTTTCCCATCAACGTCCGTTATCCGCGCGACTACCGCGAATCGGTCGAGCAGCTGCGCAACCTCCCCATCGTCACCGACAGGGGCCAGCAGATCGTCCTGGCCGACGTGGCGCGCATCCAGGTGGTGCAGGGGCCGCCGATGCTTCGCAGCGAAAACGCCCGCCTGTCCGGCTGGGTGTACGTGGATATCCGCGGACGCGACCTGCGCTCGGCCGTCCGGGACATGCAGGCCGCGGTGGCAAAGGCGGTGCCGATGCCGGCGGGCTACTCGCTCAGCTGGTCGGGGCAGTTCGAGTACCTGGAGCGGGCGACGGCGAAGCTGAAGGTGTTAGTGCCGTTCACGCTGCTGATCATCTTCGTGCTGCTCTACCTGGTGTTCGGCCGTCTCGACGAAGCGCTGCTCATCATGGGCACGCTGCCGCTGGCGCTGATCGGCGGGTTCTGGCTGCTTTACCTGCTGGGCTACAACCTGTCGGTGGCCGGCGTCGTCGGCTTCATTGCGCTGGCCGGGGTTGCGGCGGAGTTTGGCGTAATCATGCTGCTCTACCTGAAGCAGGCCTGGAGCCTGCGCGAGGACCGTGGCGAGACCGGCTCGGCTGCCCTGATGGAAGCCATCCAGGAAGGCGCGGTACTGCGCGTGCGCCCCAAAGCCATGACGGTCGCGGTTATTCTCGCAGGCCTGGTTCCCATCATGTGGTCGCACGGCACCGGCTCGGAAGTCATGCAGCGCATTGCCGCCCCGATGGTCGGCGGCATGGTGACTGCCCCGTTGCTGTCCCTGTTTGTCGTGCCGGCGGCGTACCTGCTGATGCGCAGGCGCAAGCCAGGATCCACCCCACTTTCCACTCAACCCTCGCTTCAGGAGGAATCAAGATGAAACGCGTCAAGACTCTCGCAATCGTGCTGGCCCTCGCCGCCACTCCGGCGGCATTCGCTGCGGGATCGATGGACGGCATGGACATGAAGCCGTCGGCGGGGTCGAAGCAGGCTGCCCGCCCGGTTGCGGCGGAAATCAAGAAGATCGATATGAAGGCCGGCAAAGTCACGCTCAGGCATGACCCGGTCGAGAACCTCGGCATGTCCGCCATGACCATGGCGTTCCCGGTCAAGGATCGCGCCTCGTTGCAGCATTTCCGGGAAGGCGAATCGGTGTGGGCCACATTCGACAATGTCGACGGCAAGCCGACCGTGGTCGGGATGCAGCGCAAGTAACCGCGGCGGACCGCGGACCGCCGCATTCGGCGGCACGCGGCCCGCAACACCCAGTAGAATCGCTGCGACTCCATGCCGAACCACATGCCATGCGGATTCCTCCGGTAAAGGCCATTATCGCCTTCGAAAGCGTCGCCAGGACCAAGAGCGTCAGCCGCGCCGCGGAGGAACTCGGCCTGACGGCGTCCGCCGTCAGCCACCAGCTCAGCAATCTGGAAGAGATCCTTGGCCAGGCGCTGTTCTTCCGGCAAGGACGCGGGCTGGCGCTGACGTCGGTTGGCGAGCAGTATCTGCGCGATATCACCGGCGTGCTTGCCGATCTCAACCGCGCTACCGAACGCGCCTCGAGCCCCGCGAATATCGAGATTCTGCGTGTCCATTCGAGCCCGAGCTTCGGCCTGATGTGGCTGCTGCCACGGCTGGAATCGTTCCAGGCCGACAATGGCGATATCCAGCTCAACCTGTCCTGCTCGTATGAAGACGTGTCGTTCACAAGCGGCTACTACGATGTTGATATCCGCCACGGCTACGCGCACTGGCGCGATCTGCAGGTGAAGACGCTGCGGCGCGAGACGATTGCGCCGCTGGCTTCTCCCGCCTATCTCGAAAAGCATCCGATCCGTACACCCGAGGATTTGCTCGCGCAGCGGCTGATCTATTCCGAAACGCCGCTGGTGCAGTGGCAACAGTGGTTCGCGCGGTTCGGCGTGCCGGCTTCGCACAAGACCTTCGACTTCAGCTTCGACCGCTCCTACATGTCGCTGGAGACTGCCGCACTGGGACTGGGCGTGGCGCTGGAGAGCACGCTATTGGCATCGGTGCAGATCCGCAAGGGCGCGCTGGTGCCGGTGTTCGACGACAGCCACGCGCTGGAGGTGGGCAGCCACCACCTGGTCTGCCCGGCGCAGAACGCGGAGTTGCCGCGCGTGGCGCGCTTCCTGGCCTGGCTCGACCGCCAGCTGCCGGCGCCGCGCTGAACGCGCGACGCCCCCTGCGGGGCCAGTGAAGTGAATGAAGCGTCTCACTCTTCCGGGCGCCTTCGCCGACATTTGAAAATTTCTCAGCAATAGCTGAGGCAGACCGCGTTGATCGTCAGGCCGCCAGCGACAAAACTCGACACATCCCAAGTCCAATTGCAAGGAGACAAAGATGCTGGTCGAGAACAACGTAGTCATCATCACCGGTGCCGCCTCGGCGCGCGGCATCGGCAAGGCCACCGCCAGGGCCTTCGCCGCGCAGGGCGCCACCGTGGTGATCCTGGATCTGCGCCTTGAAGACGCGCAGGCCGCCGCCGGCGAGCTCGGTGACCGGCACCTGGGCCTGGCCTGCGACGTGACCGACAAGGCCGCCTGCGAACGCGCGGCGCAGGCCGTGCTGCAGCGCTACGGCCGCATCGACGCCCTCGTGAATAACGCGGGCATCACCCAGCCGGTGCGCACGCTCGATATCCAGGCGGCCAACTACGACGCCGTGCTCGACGTGAACCTGCGCGGCACGCTGTACATGTCGCAGGCGGTGCTGCCGCAGATGCGAGAGCAGAAGCGCGGCAGCATCGTGTGCATGTCGTCGGTGTCGGCGCAGCGCGGCGGCGGCATCTTCGGCGGGCCGCACTACAGCGCCGCCAAGGCCGGAGTGCTGGGGCTGGCACGCGCCATGGCGCGCGAGTTCGGGCCGGACGGCATCCGCGTCAATTCGATCACGCCGGGCCTGATCCAGACCGACATCACCGGCGACAAGCTCACGCCAGAGATGCGCGCCGACATCATCAAGGGCATCCCGCTGGGCCGCCTGGGCAATGCCGCCGACGTGGCCAACGCCTGCGTGTTCCTGGCGAGCGACATGTCCGCGTACCTGACCGGCATCACGCTCGACGTCAACGGCGGCATGCTGATCCACTAAATTCAAGTGAAGCCGCCCGAAAGAGGCGGGACCTTCAACAGCCGGGGCACCGCAGCGCGGCGCCACCAGGCAGGAGACAACCGATGAAGACCAAATACGCGGCTTCGCCCATTGGCGGCGAAGCGACGCTGCACGCCGATTCCGCCACCTTCGAGACCCGCACCTACGCCAAGGTGGTGAAGCGGCTGATCCCGTTCCTGATGCTGTGCTACCTGGGCGCCTACCTGGACCGGGTCAATGTCGGCTTCGCCAAGCTGCAGATGCTGAGCGACCTGCAGTTCAGCGAAACCATCTACGGCCTCGGCGCCGGCATCTTCTTCCTCGGCTACTTCATCTTCGAAGTGCCGAGCAACGTGATCCTGCACAAGGTCGGCGCCAAGCGCTGGCTGGCGCGCATCATGCTGACCTGGGCGGTGATCTCGGCGTGCTTCGCCTTTGTCACCACGCCAACCCAGTTCTACGTGCTGCGCTTCCTGCTCGGCGTGGCGGAGGCCGGCTTCGCACCTGGCGTGATCCTGTACATGACGTACTGGTTCCCGTCCGAGCGGCGTGCCAAGGCCTTGTCGATGTTCTTCATGGCGATTCCGCTGGCCGGCATCGTGGGCGGGCCGCTGTCGGGCTGGATCATGCATGCCTTCCACGGCGTGGGCGACCTGGCCGGCTGGAAGTGGCTGTTCCTGATCGAAGCGCTGCCGTCGCTGTGCCTGGGCGTGGCGATCCTGTACTACCTCGACAATGGCATCGACCAGGCGCACTGGCTGACCGACGCCGAGAAGGCGCTGCTCAAGCGCAATATCGAAGGCGACAACGCGCACAAGATGGAGCACATGTCGATCCGCTCGTTCATGGGCGACCGCCGCCTGTGGCTGATGGCAGCGATCTACTTCTGCGTGGTGCTGGGCCAGTACGGGCTGACCTTCTGGCTGCCAACGATCATCCGCAAGGCCGGCGTTGCCGATCCGCTGTGGGTGGGCATCTACACCGCGCTGCCGTACCTGTGCGCCATCGTGGCGCTGCCGCTGGTGGGCATGAGCGCCGACCGCCGCCGCGAGCGCCGCTTCCACCTGATCGTGCCGATGGTGGTCGCCGCCGCCGGCTTTGCCACCTTGCCGCTGCTGGGCAGTGTCAGCGCGTCGCTGGTGTGCCTGTGCATCGCCGCCGCCGGCATCCTGGCCTCGTCGTCGCAGTTCTGGGCGCTGCCCACCGCGCTGCTTGGCGGCATGTCGGCGGCAGCGGGCATCGCCGCGGTCAACTGCGTCGCCAACCTGGCCGGCTTCTTCTCGCCCGCCATCGTAGGCTGGCTGAACGACCTGACTGGCAAGTCCACCGCCGGACTGGTGTTCATCTCGGGCACCGTGGTCTTCGGGGCGATGCTGGTGCTCCTGGTCCCGGCCAGGTCCGTGAACCGCTGAAGTGGACCGCTGAAGTGAACCGCTGAAGCCCCCCTCTTTGCCGACCTTCTGAAACTCTGATCGAACCGATTGCTGGAGACATCATGCAACAAGCAACCACCGACAAGGCCGTGTCCTTGCGGGAACGCGCCTACCGCATCCGCCGCAACGCCTTGCTGATGGGCGAAGTCCAGGGCCAGGGCTATATCGGCCAGGCGCTCGATATCGCCGACGTGCTCGCCGTGGCCTACTTCGACGCCATGCGCTACCGCCCGGAAGACCCCGAATGGGAAGGGCGCGACCGCTTCCTGCTGTCCAATGGCCACTACGCCATCGCGCTGTACGCGGCGCTGCTGGAGGCCGGCATCCTGCCCGCCGAAGAGCTGGAGACCTATGGCAGCGACGACAGCCGCCTGCCGATGTCGGGCATGGCCAGCTACACGCCCGGCATGGAAATGTCCGGCGGCTCGCTGGGCCAGGGCCTGACCATCGCCGTGGGCCGCTGCCTGGGCCTCAAGCGCAAGGGCTCCGACAACTTCGTCTACACGCTGTTCTCCGACGGCGAGCTGGACGAGGGCGCGATCTGGGAGGGCATCCTGTCCGCCGCGCACTGGAAGCTGGACAACCTGATCGCGATCGTCGACGTCAACAACCAGCAGGCCGACGGGCCGTCCACGCAGATCATGGCGTTCGAGCCGCTGGTGCCGAAGCTGGAAGCATTCGGCTGGTTCACGCAGCGCGTCGACGGCAACGACATCGACGCTGTCGCCGCCGCCTTCCGCGCGGCGCGCGAGCATCGCGGCGCGCAGCCGCGCATGATCGTCTGCGATACGCGCATGGGGTGCGGCGTGCCGTTCCTCGAGCAGCGCGAGAAGAACCACTTTATCCGCGTGGATGCCCACGAATGGCAACTCGCACTGCAGGCCCTGGAAGCCGGGAGACAAGCATGAGCAATACCATCGCCACCACCAACGCCAAGCCGAAGCTGAAGACCTCGGCCATGATCGCCTCCATCGCCGGCGAAGGACAGGCCACCCGGGCCGCCCCGTTCGGCCACGCGCTGGTGGAACTGGGCCGCCAGAAGCAGAACGTGATCGGCATGACCGCCGACCTGGGCAAGTACACCGACCTGCATATCTTTGCGCAGGCGTTCCCGGAGCGCTATTACCAGATGGGCATGGCCGAGCAGCTGCTGATGGGCGCCGCCGCCGGCTTCGCGCATGAAGGCGCGCAGCCCTTCGTCACCACTTACGCGGTATTTGCCACGCGCCGCGCCTACGACTTCATGCACCAGACCATTGCCGAGGACAACCTCGACGTGAAGATCGTCTGCGCGCTGCCCGGCCTGACCACCGGCTACGGCCCCAGCCACCAGGCCGCCGAAGACCTGGCGCTGATGCGCGCCATGCCCAACATGACGGTGATCGACCCGTGCGACGCGATCGATATCGAGCAGATGGTGCCGGCCATTGCCGCGCACAACGGCCCGGTGTACGCACGCCTGCTGCGCGGCAACGTGCCGGTGGTGCTGGACGAATACGACTACAAGTTCGAGCTTGGAAAGGCCAAGCTGCTGCGCGACGGCGCCGAGGTGCTGGTGATCTCGTCGGGCATCATGACCATGCGCGCGCTGGAGGTGGCCAAGGCGCTGGAGAAGGACCGCATTGGCGTGGCGGTGCTGCATGTGCCGACCATCAAGCCGCTCGATACCGAGACCATCCTGCGCGAAGCCAAGCGGCAAGGGCGCCTGGTAGTGGTAGCCGAGAACCACACGGTGGTCGGCGGCCTGGGCGAGGCGGTCGCGGCCACGCTGATGCAGGCGGGCACCATGGTGCCGTTCCGGCAGGTCGGGTTGCCCGACGCATTCCTCGATGCCGGCGCACTGCCCACGCTGCACGACCGCTATGGCATCTCGGCGGGCGTGATGGCGCAATCGATCCGCAACTGGATTGCCTGACGGCCGTCTTGCCCGTCTTTCATATCGCCATAGGCCATCGTCATTCCCGCTTCCGCGGGAATGACCTTCACCTCCCGGCCAGGGCGTGACGCAGCAGCAGTGCCGACAGCACGAACATCGTCACGCCGATCAGCCCGTCCAGCACCCGCCAGGCCCACGGCCGCGCAAACCACGGCGCCAGCCAGCGCGCCCCGAATCCCAGCAGCCCGAACCAGAACAGGCTGGCCGAACTCGCGCCCGCCACGAACCAGCCGCGCAGCGCCGCCGGCTGCTGCGCGCCGATGCTGCCGACCAGCAGCACCGTGTCGAGATAGACATGAGGATTGAGCAGCGTGAACGCCGCCGCCTGCGCCAGCGCGGCACCGCGGCTCAGGCCATCCTGTCCGGCCGCCGCCCGCAACTGGTGCGGCTGGCGCGCGCGCTTCAGGGCACGCCATCCGTATAGCGCCAGGAACGCGGCACCGGCCAGCGCCAGCGCGCGCGCCAGGCCGGGGCTATCGCCCAGCGCCCGGGCCATACCCATGACGCCTGCCGCAATCAGCAAGGCGTCCGCAACGGCGCAGAACAGCACCACGCTGCCGACATGCTCGCGGCGCAGGCCCTGGCGCAGCACGAACGCGTTCTGCGCGCCGATGGCGACAATCAGGCCCAGGCCCAGGGCCATACCCTGGAGCGAGACCGACAAGGATAGGGAAGGGGTGGCGAGTGGCGTCATCATGGGCGCAGCTTGCCTGCCCGAGTCAATGAAGACAAACTATCTTTACTTCATTGGATTTAGGAAAACTTAAGGCAATGCTGGATTATTCCGCGCTCTCCGCGCTGGCCGCCGTGGTGCGCGAAGGCAGCTTCGAGCGTGCCGCGCGCGCGCTTCATGTCACGCCATCGGCCATTTCCCAGCGCATCCGGCTGCTGGAAGAGCGGCTCGGCTGCGCGCTGGTGGTGCGCGACCAGCCTTGCCGTGCCACGGAGACGGGGCGCAGGCTGTGCCAGCACGTCGACCGGGTGCGGCTGCTCGAGCAGGATCTGCAGGGCGCGCTGCCCGCGCTCGCGCCGGAAGGAATCGCGCGCGTCGCGCTGCCGATCGCGGTGAATGCCGACAGCCTCGCGACCTGGGCCGCGCCGGCCATCGCGGCCTTCGCGGCGGCCAGCCCCGTGCTGATGGAAGTGGCCGTGGACGACCAGGACCACACCACCGAGTGGCTGCGCAGCGGCGCCGTGCTGGCAGCCGTGACCGCAACGGCACGCCCGGCGGCGGGCTGCAACAGCCAGCCGCTGGGGGCGATGCGCTACCTGGCGGCCGCCAGCCCGGTTTTCGTGCAGCAGTATTTTGCCGGCGGCGTGGGAGCCGGCACGCTGGCGCAAGCTCCCAGCCTGGTGTTCAACACCAAGGACGAACTTCAGGCGCGCTGGGCGCGGCGGCTGTGCCACCGGCATGTGGAGCTGCCCCGGCACACGCTGCCGTCGTCGCAGGCCTTCGTGACCGCGGCGCTGGCCGGCATGGGCTGGGGCCTGCATCCGCAGTCGCTGGTCGCGCCGCAACTCGACGACGGCTCGCTGGTCGAGCTGGTGCCGGGTACGCCGCTGGACGTGCCGCTGCACTGGCAATACGCGCGCGCCGCGTCCGGCCTGCTCGACGGCCTGAGCCGCGAGGTGCTGGCCGCCGGCCGCGCCGCGTTGCTGGCGCCCTGACTTGCCTGCGGCAATGCGCCGGCGTGCCGGTGTCAGTCGTGCAGGTGCTCGTCCACGAAACGCCGGAACAGCGCCATGCTCGGCGCCTCGGTCCGGCCCGCCAGCGTGAAGAACGCGTAGCGGGGGCCGTCGTCGACCGCCGGCGTGGTCGCCAGTTCGCACAGTTTCCCCTCGGCGATTTCCGTCCGCACCGCCGCGACGATGCTGAACAGGATCGCGTCCGAAACCAGTACGGCCTCCACCAGGCTGCGCACGTTCTCGCAGCGCAGGCTCAGGCAATGCTCGGGGTCGGCGCGCGGGCCGAAGCGCTTGACCAGCCCGCGCGCGACTTCCGGGCTCAGCGGTGCCGACGCCAGCGGATAGCGCATGACATCGTCGAAGGTCACGGCCTCGCCGGCAGCGGCCTGCAATAGCAGCGGATGGCCCGCGCGGCAGATGAAACGGCCCTGAAGCTGCGCCAGCAATTCGTGGCGCAGGTCGGTGGCCGGCGCCACGCTGGTGACCTCGACGATGACCGCATCCAGGGTGCGCTGGCGCAGCTGGATCAGCAGCGCGTCGGAAGTGCCGAGCGACACCGCCGCCTGGATGCCGGGGTGGTGCATGGCCATGTGGCGCAGAAATGGCGTCATCAGCACCGCGCCAGGGCCGGCGCCCAGTCCGACGCGGATGGCGCCAAGGTGATGGCGGTGAAACAGTTCGACGCTGCGATGCAGCTCGGCTTCCTCGAACAGCATGCGGCGGGCCCGCTCGGCGATCAGTTCGCCCAGCGGGGTCAGCACATTGCGCCGGCCATGGCGGTCGATGAGCTTGCCGCCGAGTTCGTCCTCCAGCGCCTGGATGCTGCGGCTCAGCGCCGACTGGGTCAGGTGCAGCCGTTGCGCCGCGCGGCTGAACGATTCCACGTCCGCGACCATGAGCAGGTGGCGCAGGTGTTTGAGGTGCATCGATGCCTTTTGAATGAGTTTTACGAATAAATTTTAGACGAGTAATGCATTGGACACATAGCAAGCTGCCCGATACGATCCGGTCGCACAACACACAAAGCGACGCAAGGCGCCGAGGAGACTGCCATGACCCGAATCCGATTCCAGAACATTGCCCGCCGGCTGCTGCGCGGGGTGGTGACCAGCCTGCTGTGCGTAGGCCTGGCGCCGGCCCACGCCTATCCCGACCGGCCGGTCACGCTGCTGGTGCCGTTCCCGGCGGGCGGGCTGTCGGACGTGGTCGCCCGCAACCTCAATGCGCCAATGGGCCGGCAGTTCGGCCAGCCGGTCATCGTCGAAAACCTGGGCGGGGCCGGCGGTGCGATAGCGGCGCAGAAGGTCCTGCATGCGGCGGCCGACGGGCACCTGCTGCTCCAGGCCGGTCCCGGCGAGCTGATCACGGCGCCGCTGGCGAACGCTGCGATCAAGTACAAGAGCGAGGACTTCCGGCTGGTCCACATGGTCGGCGCGGTCGACCTGGCCATCCTGGTGCGCAAGGACCTGCCGGTGAAGGATGTCGATGAACTCGCGGCCTATGCCGCGCAGGCGGCCCGGGCGGGCAAGCCGCTGACGTATGCCAGCGTCGGCGTCGGCTCGCTCTACCACCTGCTGGGGGCGCACCTGTCGCAGACCATCGGCGCGCCGATGACGCATGTGCCTTACAAGGGCGGCGCGCCCGTGATCCAGGACCTGGTGGGCGGCATCGTCGATATCTTTGTCTCGCCGTTCGGCAAGCCCGACATCGAGCGCATGCGCACCGGCCAGGTCAGGATGCTGGCGGTGCTGTCGCCGGCGCGGCTCGACGCGGTCAAGTCCGTGCCGAGCGTCAATGAGAGCAGGGCGCTGCGCGGCTTCAACTACTCGACCTGGGCCGGCGTTTTCGTGAAGAAGGACACCGCCGAGCCGGTCGTGCAGGCGCTGCACAAGGCGCTGGCGCAGACGCTGGCCGACCCGGCGGTGCGTGCCAGCCTGGATGCCGCGAACCTGCCCGCATCCCGTCCGGCATCGCTGGCGGAAAGCCAGAAGGCCTATCAGCAGAGTATCGACCAGTACCGCGGCATCGCGCGTGCCATCGGCCTGCAGCCGCAATGAAGGCCGCCATGCATCCCCGCCTGGAAACGCTGCAAGACAGCGCGGAAGCCTTCGTTGCCATCCGCCGCGATCTCCATCGCCATCCGGAACTTGGCTTCGAGGAACACCGCACCAGCGACATCGTGGCCAGCCTGCTCGCCGAATGGGGCTACGAGGTGGAGCGCGGGCTCGGCACCACCGGCGTCGTTGGCCGGTTGCGGCGGGGCAGCGG
This sequence comes from Cupriavidus phytohabitans, assembly GCF_017815025.1. NCBI lineage: Bacteria > Pseudomonadati > Pseudomonadota > Betaproteobacteria > Burkholderiales > Burkholderiaceae > Cupriavidus > Cupriavidus phytohabitans. The sequence goes on along the minus strand of NZ_JAGIQB010000014.1, from coordinate 129,719 downwards.
CGGCCGCCGCCTCGGCATCCGCGCCGACATGGACGCGCTGCCGATGGCCGAGGCCACCGGGCTGCCTTATGCCAGCTGCCATCCCGGCGTGATGCATGCCTGCGGGCACGACGGACATACCGCCATGCTGCTTTGCGCCGCCAGGCATCTCGCGCGGCAAGGCAATTTCAGCGGTACGCTGAACCTGATCTTCCAGCCGGCGGAGGAGGGCTTGGGCGGCGCCAGGCGGATGATGGAAGCGGGGCTGTTCGACAAGTACCCGTGCGATGCCGTGTTCGCCATGCACAACGTCCCCGGCACGGCGCCGGGCCGGTTGCTGCTGCGCCAGGGCGCGGCGCAGGCCTCGGCCGACAGCGTGACCATCACGCTGGCCGGCATCGGCGGCCATGCGGCGTTCCCGCACAACGCGGCCGACCCGGTCGTGGCCGGCGCTTCGATCGTGATGGCGTTGCAGACCATCGTGGCGCGCAACGTCGATCCGCTGCAGACAGCGGTGGTCACGGTGGGCGCGTTCCAGGCTGGCACCGTCTCCAACATCATTCCCGCACAGGCCGTGCTTAGCCTGAGCGTGCGCGCGCTGGACCGCCGCGTGCGCGACCAGCTCGAGCAGCGCATCCGCGAACTGGTTGCCGCGCAGGCGCAAAGCTATGGCGTGACGGCGCGGATCGACTACGAGCGCGGCTACCCGGTGCTGGTGAATACGCCGGCGGAAACGGCGTTTGCCGGCCAGGTTGCGCTGGAGCTGCTGGGGCCCGGCCACGTTGACTGCCAGGCGCCGCCGATCGCTGCAAGCGAGGACTTCGCCTTCATGCTGGACGCGGTGCCTGGCTGCTACCTGTGGATCGGCAATGGCGAGGGAGCCGAGGGCGGCTGCATGGTGCACAACCCCGGATATGACTTCAACGACGGCAATATCCCGGTTGGCGCGGCGTACTGGGCGCTGCTATGCGAGCGCTTCCTGGTGGACCAGCCCTGGCCGGTGAACGCGGTGCACGCGGTGAACGCGGCGCACGCCTAGGCCGGCCTGCCGCTCTGCTGCACCAGCCATTGGCGGAAAGTGCGCGCGACCGACGTCTCGACCCGGTCGCGGTGCCACAGCGCGTAGTAGCCGCCGCCGAGCGTGGCGCTGGCCTCGCACGCGCGCACCAGCCGGCCGTCCTTCAGGCAGCCGTCGATCATGTGGCGCCAGCCCAGCACGATGCCGTGGCCTTCGATCGCCAGCTGCACCAGGATCGGGTAGGCGTTCGACACTACCGTGTTCTGCACGCGCGCCTTGCCCAGCCCGTTCTGCGCCAGCCACGCCGGCCACGACATCCACTGGCGCTGCGCGTCTTCCAGCACCAGCAGCGTCTCGCCCGGCAAGTCGGCCACGGCCAGTCGCCGGCCGCGCAGGTAGCCGGGCGCGCAGACCGGCATCACTTCCTCGTCGTAGAGCCGTTGCGCGGCGAGCCCCTGCGGCGGGCCTTCGCGCAGGTAGTACAGCGCGACATCGAAGCTGGTGTCGACCAGCGACGCGAGCCCGTCGCTGACGAACAGCCGCACCTGCACGTCGGGATGCTCGGCGCGGAACTGCGCCAGCCGCGGCGCGATCCACAGCGTGGAAACGCCCGACGACGCCGCCACCGTCAGCTCGGTGCTGCCCTTGCGCCGCATCACGCTTTCGGTGGCTTCGGCGCAGTCGACCAGCAGGCGCTGGACCTGCTCGGCGTATTGCTGGCCGCTGACGGTCAGGCTCAGCGCGCGCGGGCCGCGCTCGAAGAGTTTCTTGCCGAGGAAGCGTTCCAGTTGCGCCACCTGCCGGCTGATCGCGCTCTGGGTCAGGTGCAGTTCCGCGGCCGCGCGGGTGAAATTGCCGTGCCGCATGGCCGCCTCGAAGGCGACCAGGCAGGGAAGGGGAGGGAGGGGGGAGATGCGCATGGGGCGGCCGGACGTCGGGGATCCAGCCGCCCATCTTAAGGGAAAGCCGACAGAACGCTCAGCCCTGGCGCGCGTGGATGCGGCCAGCCTGCATGACCAGCGAGATATGCTCGCCCTGGCCGCCTAGCAGGCCGATGTCCTGCAGCGGGTCGCCGTCGACCACCAGCAGGTCGGCCAGCGCGCCGGCCCTGACCGTGCCCAGCTCGTCCTCGCGCTGCAGCACCGCGGCGGCAATCGAGGTGGCCGAGCGGATGGTCTCGAGCGCGCCAAGCAGCCCGGCGCGGATGCGGAACTCGTCGGACTGGTAGTGGTGCATCTCGCCCAGCAGGTCGGAGCCGAAGGCCATCGGCACGCCGGCCTCGGCGTAGATCGCCAGCGAGTTGCGGCCAGCCTCGCGCACGGTCTCGATCTTGGCGACCGACTCCGGCGGCAGGCCCAGGCGCGCGCCGTCGCGCGCCAGCGCATCGTAGGTGACCAGCGTCGGCACCACGAAGGCGCCGTGCTCGCGCATCACGCGCGCCGCCGCGGCATCGACCAGGTTGCCGTGCTCGATGGTGCGCACGCCGCAGCGGATGGCCCGGGTGATGGCGCGGCCGGTGTAGGCGTGCGCCATCACGTAGGTCTGCGCGGCCTCGGCCTCGGCCACGATCGCGCGGATCTCGTCCTCGCTGTACTGGGTGTTGCCGATCGGGTCGGTCGGCGAGGCCACGCCGCCGGAAGCCATGATCTTGATCTGCGTGGCGCCCTTCTGGATCTCTTCGCGCACGGCCAGGCGCACCGCGTCGACGCCGTCGGCAACGCGCGCGATGGCGCCGGCACGGAAGGCGCACGAGCAGGGCTCCAGCACATCGGCGCGCGGGCGGAAGTCACCATGCCCGCCGGTCTGCGACAGCGCCTTGCCGGACGGGAAGATGCGCGGCCCGGGGATCAGCCCGGTGGCGACCGCCTGCGACAGGCCCCAGTCGGCGCCGCCGGCATCGCGCACGGTGGTGAAGCCCCGCTCCAGCATCGACTTCATGATCGGCATGGCGCGGAAGGCCACCAGCACGTTGGGCTGCACCGCGTTCAGGCCCAGGTTGGCCAGCGACGCCAGCACGTGCACGTGGCAGTCGATCAGGCCGGGCATCACGGTCTTGCCGGCGACATCGATCTGCCGCGCATGCGGCGCCACGATGCCTTGCGCGGAGACTTCGACGATGCGCTCGCCCTCGATCAGCACGTCGGCGCGCGGCAGCGCGGTGCCGCGGGCGGGGTCCAGGACGTTGCCGCCCTTCAACAGGATCTGGTTCATGGTCATTGCTTGCGGAGGTAGGCGGGTTCGCGCACCAGCAGCGTGCCGGCGAAGCTGATGGCGGCGGCGATCATCACGTAGAACGCGGGCGCCATGGTGCTGCCGGTGGTGGCGATCAGCCAGGTGATGATGAACGAGGCGAAACCGCCGAAGATGGTGACCGCCAGGTTGTAGGCGACCGACAGGCCGGTCGACAGCACCTTGGCCGGGAACAGTTCGGAGAAGGCCGCCAGGATCGGGCCGGTATAGCCGGCGATCAGCACGCCGAAGACCAGCTGGAACACCAGCAGCGAGAACAGGCCCGGGACCTGGTTGATGTACACGTACATCGGCCAGGCCAGCACGAAGATCAGCGCCGCCGAGCCCGATAGCAGGATGCGGCGGCCGAAGCGGTCGGCCAGGCGGCCCACCAGCGGCGCGAACACCAGGATCGCCATGCCGCCGACCATGCCGGCCACGAAGCCCGACGACTGCGGCACCTTCAGCACCTTGACGGCATAGGTCGGCATGTAGAACAGCAGCACGTAGGTGCACACCGTCCACAGGATCACCATCGAGAAGCTGGCCGCGGTCTGGCGCGGGTAGTCGCGCAGCACTTCCTTCAGCGGCGAATCGGTCTTGTCCTTGGTCTGCTGGAACGTGGGCGTCTCATCGAGGTGATGGCGGATGTAGTAGCCCACCGGGCCGATCAGCATGCCGATCAGGAAGGGCAGGCGCCAGCCCCAGCTGTTGAGCGCCTCGGGCGGCAGCGACGAGGTGACGAAGGTGCCGACCGCGGCGCCCAGCAACACGGCCACGCCGATGCTGGCCTGGATCCAGCTGGAGTAGTAGGCACGCTCGCGCTCGGGCGCGTATTCGGTCAGGAAGGCGGTGGCGCCGCCCATCTCGCCGCCGGCGGAGAAGCCCTGCAGCAGGCGCGCGAGCACGATCAGCATCGGCGCGAACGGGCCCACTTGCTCGTAGGTCGGCGCGATGCCGATCAGCGTGGTGCCCACCGCCATCAGCAGGATGGTCAGCGACAGCGCCGCCTTGCGGCCGACGCGGTCGGCATAGATGCCGATGATGATGCCGCCCACCGGCCGCATGAAGAAGCCGACGCCGAAGGTGGCGACGGCCAGCAGCAGCGATGACAGTTCGTCGCCGGTGGGGAAGAACAGCCGGGCGATGATGACCGCGAAGAAGCTGTAGACGGTGAAATCGAACCACTCGAGACCGTTGCCGATCACGGTGGCAACGATGGCGCGGCGCCGCTGGCTGGCGCCGATCGGCGCGCTCAGGCGGTCAAGGGTTGGGTTGGCTTGCATGTCACTCCACTCCAGGCGACAGATCAGGGGGCTACGGGAATGCCGGGCGCGCTTGCACCCGGGGCGAGGGCGGCAGGCATCGGTAGGCAAACCGATGATAGGTGTCGGCCCGATGATGAAAAAAACGATATCTGCGCATGGAGCCATGCGCGTAGCGCATGGCGGAGCGGCCGAGGCCTGCGGTGGACCACGGCCCGGCCGCGCTGGCGCAGGGCTGGCGGGGAGCAGGCCGGAAGCCTTGTGCCACGCCGCCGGCATGGACGAAACAGGGAATATCAGGGTTTGCCCTGATGCCGGCGCAGGGCATGCGCGCCGCGCATGCCTCGGCCCGGGACGCAGGCGGTCAGCCGGGCTCGCGCCGCAGTCCTCGCCGCAACGTCTCCACCAGCGCATTGCGTACCGCCCTGGCACTGGCATCGCTCATGCCGAACAGGTACTGCGCCGACACCCCGCGCATGGCGCCGATGATGGCCACCGATTCGGCCAGCGGGTCGACATCGGCGCGGATATTGCCCGCTTCGACGCCGCGCCGGATATGCCCTTCCAGGATCGAGACCGACTCGCGGTTGAGCCGGTCCAGCGCGTCCGCCACCGCCCCGCGGGTGACCACGCTTTCCGACAGCAGCACGTGCAGCGCGCGCAGCGCGGTGTCGAGCGACGGGTGGCGGCCGACGTAGAAGCCGACGATCCCCAGCACGCTTTCCAGCCCCGGGGCCCAGTTGGCCACCTGCTGGCGCACGTCTCGCACATCCTTGCCGATCTGCTCGACCAGCGCCACCAGCAGCCCTTCCTTGTGGCCGTAGTGGTGCGCGGCAAGGCCGCGGCTATAGCCGGCGCGTTCGCCCACCTCGCCCAGCGTCAGGCCGGCGATGCCTTTCTCGCACACCAGCGCCATGGCGCTGTCCATGATCCGGCGCGCGGCCTCGTCGCGCCGCTCCTTTTGCGTGCGGCGCCGGGCGGGGGCCGGCGCGGCCCCGACTTCGGTCGTCATCTGGGTTCTCCGTGGAAATCCGCCGTGGACACGCCGATGGTAACGCAGTGACGCGGGCATAACCCTGCCGCGACGCCTCGGGAATTCACTTACTTGCTTATCAACAAGCAAGTTATAAGCTTCTCCGGCGGGCATGCCCGACCCACGGACAGACCAGCCCGTCATGACAAGAACACCAGGAGACAGCCGTGACCGTTAGCGTTTCAAGCAGGAAAACCTGTGCCGTGGCGATGACGGCGTGCGCGCTCGGATGGGGCACCACCCCGGCGCTGGCCACCTCGGCCGAGGCGGGCGACTACCCGAAGAAGCCGATCCACATGGTGGTGCCGTCGACCGCCGGAGCCGGCGCCGACATCCTCGCGCGGCTGGTCGCCGACAAGCTCGGCAAGACGCTGGGCCAGCCCGTGGTGGTGGAGAACAAGCCCGGCGCCAGCAGCGTGATCGGCACCACGGCGGTGGCGCGCGCCCAGCCGGACGGCTACACCATCCTGTTCACCTGGACCGCGCTGATCCAGTCGTCGGTGCAGAAGGCCAAACCGCCATACGACGTCTTTACCGACCTGGCGCCGGTCGCGGAGGTGGCCCGCTCCAGCTTCGTGCTGATCGGCGCCGCGTCGGCGCAGACCGGCAGCGTCAAGGATTTCATCGCGACGGCGAAGCAGCGCCCCGGCCAGTACAGCTATGGCTCGTACGGCAACGGCACCTCGTCGCATATCCTCGGCGAGCTGTTCAAGCAGAGCGCCGGCGTCAGCATGGTCCATGTGCCGTACCGCGGCGGCGCGCCGCTGCTGTCGGACCTGCAGGCGGGCCATATCCCGGTGGCATTCCTCGATTTCGCCAGCGCGCGCGCCAATGCCGGCAACGAGCGCATGAAGATGCTGGCGATCACCAGCAGCGAGCGCTCGCCGCACTTCAAGTCGACGCCGACCTTCGGCGAACTCGGCATCCGCGGGCTCGACCTCGAAGGCTGGTTCGGCATCCTGGCGCCGGGCAAGACCGATCCGGCCATCGTGCAGAAGCTGTCGGCGGCCGTGGGCAAGTCGTTGCGCGACCCCGATGTGTCCCGGCGCATGGAAGAGCTGGGCGTGACCGTGGTCGGCAACAGCCCCGACGAGTTCGCCGCCAAGCTGCGGCGCGACGAAGAGAAGTGGCGCACCGTCATTACCAATGCCGCCATCCGCGCCGACTGAGGCGCCGACTGCTTCGGAACCATGACCATGATCCACGCTTCGCCTTCATTCTTCTCGCTGGCGCTGGCGGCACTGCGCCGCTATCCCGATCGCATCGCGTTCCAGTGGGCCGGCGGCCGGCTGACTTACCGGCAGGCCACCAGCCTGATCGGCCGCTACCAGTCCGTGCTGGCGCGGCATGGCATCGGCGCCGGCACGCGCGTGGCCCTGCTCAGCGCCAACCGCGCCGACAGCTGGTGCGCCGGCATCGCGGTGCAGGGCCTGGGCGCCGCCGCCAGCTGGCTGCATCCGATGGGCTCGCTCGACGCGCATTGCTTCCAGGTCGAGGATGCCGACGTCGCGGCGGTCATCGTCGACGCCGCCGGTTACGGCCACCGCGCCGGTGAGATTGCCGCGCGCCTGCCGGGCAGCCGCATCCTGACGCTGGGCGCCTGCGATACCGGCACCGACCTGGCGGCGCTGGCGGAGGCGATAGGCGATCCCGCCCCGGTCGACCAGTCGTCGGCCAGCGCCATGGCCACGCTCTCCTATACCGGCGGCACCACCGGCCGGCCCAAGGGTGTGATGAAGTCGGGTGGCGCCAACGGCCATGTCGCGCTGCAGATGCTGGCCCATTTCGACATGCCGCGGGCGCCGCGCTTCCTGGCGGTGGCGCCCATCACCCACGTCACCGGCACCAATGTCGTGCCGACGCTGCTGCGCGGCGGCACGGTCCATCTGATGGCGCGCTTCGACCCGGAGGAGATGGCCGCCACCATCGCGCGCGAGCGCATCAACGCGACCATGATGGTGCCGACCATGGTGTATGGCTTGCTCGACCATCCGCGCTTGGGTGCCTTCGACCTGTCTTCAATGGAAACGCTGCTGTACGCTGGCGCGCCCGTCTCGCGCCAGCGCCTGATCGAGGGCATCGAGCGCATCGGGCCGGTGTTCTGCCAGCTTTATGGCCAGTCCGAATGCTCGCCCATGACCGCGCTGCGCAAGGAAGACCACGACCTGTCGCAACCGGCGCTGATGGATGCCTGCGGCTTTCCGCTGGCCGGCTGCGAAGTGCGCCTGCTCGACGACGACAACCGCGAGGTGGCGCCGGGCCAGCACGGCGAGATCTGCGTGCGCAGCCCCGCCGCGATGAGCGGCTACTGGCGCGAGCCGGAACTGACGGAGCAGGCCTTTGCCGGCGGCTGGCTCCATACCGGCGACGTTGCCGTGGCCGATGAATGCGGACGGCTTTACATCGTGGACCGCAAGAAGGACATGATCGTCAGCGGCGGCTTCAACGTCTATCCGCGCGAGGTGGAAGACGCGCTGGCCACCCACCCCGCGGTCAGCCTGGGCGCGGTGATCGGCGTGCCGGATGCCAAATGGGGCGAGGCCGTGACCGCCTACGTGGTGCTGCGCGCCGGCAAGTCGGCGACGGCGGACGAGCTGATTGGCCATGTCAAGGCGCTCAAGGGCAGCGTCAATACGCCCAAGCGCGTGGAGATCGTCGCGGCCCTGCCGCTGACGGCGCTGGGCAAGCTCGACAAGAAGGCGCTGCGCGCGCGCCACTGGAACGGCCAAGGCCGCAACGTTGCCTGACCCCGCAAACTCTTCTGCCTGCATCGATATGAACGCCATCCCAGTGAACGCCGCTGCTGCCGGCCGGCGCCTGCCGCAATCGATCACCCGCCGCCTGTCGCTGCCGCTGATTGCCGCGCCGATGTTCCGCGTCTCGGGACCGGAGCTCGTGCTGGCCGCGTGCCGTGCCGGCGTGATCGGATCGTTCCCCACTGCGAACTGCCGCTCGACCGAAGAACTCGACGCGTGGATGACGCGCTTCGGCGCTGAGCTGACCCGCGACGACGCGCCGGTCTGTCCCAACCTGATCATGCGCCGCGAGGCCTTGCAGCAGGAGCTGGACTGCCTGCTGCGGCACCGGGTCGAGATGGTCATCACCAGCGTGGGCGCGCCCGATGCCGTGGTCGGCCCGCTGCACGAGATCGGCTGCCTGGTGCTGGCCGACGTGGCATCGGTGCGGCATGCGCGCAAGGCGGTGGCGGCCGGCGCCGACGGCCTGATCCTGCTGACCGCCGGCGCGGGCGGACAGACCGGGTGGGCCAATGGCTTTGCCTTCGTGCGCGCGGTGCGGAGTTTCTTCGACGGGCCGGTGGTGCTGGCGGGCGGCATCTCCGACGGCGTGGGCCTGCTGTCGGCACAGGTGCTCGGCTGCGACCTTGCCTACATGGGAACGCGCTTCATCGCCACGCGTGAAAGCATGGCCGTCGACGGGTACAAGGACATGCTGGTCAGCAGCGAGCTGGACGACGTGATGCTGTCGCGCGCCTTCACCGGGCTCGAGACCAACACACTGCGCCCGTCGATCATCGCCAGCGGCCTCGACCCGGCCAACCTGCCCACCGACATGACGCAGGAGCGCGCCAATGCGCTCTACGGCAGCCAGGGCTCGGCCGGCATCAGACGCTGGCGCGATATCTGGAGCGCGGGGCACTCGGTGTCGGGTGTCGCGCAGGTGGAGCCGGTGGCGGAACTGGTCGCGCGCACGCGGCGCGAATTTGATGCGGCGCGCGCCGCGGCATGCCGGGCACTGGCACCGGAGGCTTGCGCCTGACCAGCTACGCCTGGCGCAAGCCGCCGCACTACATCACCCGGCCGAACCACCACAGCGACAGCAGCCCCGCCATCGCCGCCAGCAGCGCGCCCAGCGCGGCGAAGAACGCGGTGACCTCCACCTGGTCGCGCTTGTCGAGGGACAGCTTCGCGCTGAGCGCGCTGTACACCTTCTTCAGCTGGGCCGTATCTTCCAGCCGGAAATACTCGGCGCCGGTTGCGTCGGCCACCTGCTTCAGCACCTTCTCGTCCAGCCGGACGCGGGAGGACATGCCGTCGACCGACAGCACCACGCCCTCAGGCGTGCCGACGCCCACGGTATAGATGCGCACGCCGTAGGTGGCGGCAAGCTGCGCGGCCTGCAGCGCGCCGGGGCCGGCGTTGCTCTCGCCGTCGGAGAACAAGACGATCGCGCCCGCGCCGTACGAGCCGGGCGTGACGGCATCCGTGTCGCTGTCGCCGGAGGACGAGGAGGCGCTGCCCGGCGGCTTCCTCGACTGCGGGATGTCGTCGTTCATCAGGCGCTCGGCTTCGTTGGTGGCCTCCGGCAGCAGCGCAGTCAGCGCGATCAGCACGCCATTGCCCAGCGCCGTGCCGCCTTGCGGCTTCAGGCGCTCGATGGCGGCAGCCACGTCGTCCTTGCTGCGGCTGGGAGCCTGCGCCACGGCCGCGGTGCCCGCCATCGCCACCACGCCGACGCTGACGCTGGCGGGCTGGTCTGCGAGCAAGACCCGGGCGGCCTGCTGCGCGGCGCGGATGCGGCTGGGCTTGATATCCTGCGCGCGCATGCTGCCGGACAGGTCGATGACCAGGATCACGGTCTTGATGCGCGAGGGCAGCGTCAGCAGGGCCTGGGGCCGGGCGATGGCGACGATCAGCGCCGTCAGCGCCAGCAGCGTCAGTGCCGGCGCCACGTGGCGGCGCCAGCCCGGACCGCCACGGACGGGCACGCCGACAGGCTTCAGCGCGGGGGTGTGCACGGTCGCGCGCCGGCGGCGCGCATCCAGCCACAGGTAACCTCCCGCCAGCACCAGCACGGTCGCGAGCCCCCACAGCATGCTCGGCCACAGGAAGCTGAAGACGGGCAAGCGGCTGATCGCATCGGTCATGCGGCCCCCCTGGCGGTTCCTTGCCGGTGGCGCCGCTGGCGCGTGAAATTCAGCAGCGCCAGGTCCAGCCGGGCGTAGGTCGACAGCGTCAGGCACTGCACCCCGGCACGCGCGAAGGCCTGGTGCAGCTCGGCCTCGCGCGCCTCGGCCGCGGCGGCGAAGCGCTTGCGGAAGGCCGGGTCATGCGTGTCGACAAAGATCTGCTCGGCGGTCTCGGCGTCCTGCAGCACGACCAGGCCCAGGTCGGGCAGGGCCAGTTCGAGTGGATCGACCAGCCGCACCGCGACCACTTCATGGCGCCGCGCCAGCATGCCGAGCGGTGCCTGCCAGCCCGGTGCGCTGATGAAGTCGGACACGACGAACACCACCGAGCGCCGCCTGGCGACCAGGCGCGCCTGCTCCAGCAGGTCGCGCAGGCGGGTATCGCCCGGGCAGGCCGCCGGCGTGGCATGCATGCGGTCGAGCAAGTGCAGCAGCTGGCGCCGGCCCGAGCGCGCCGGGATCACGGTCGCCGCCTTGTCGGTGGCGCCGCCATAGAGTACCGCGCCGGCGCGGTTGCCGTAGCGCGTCAGCAGCAGCGCCATCACGGTGGTGAAGTCGGTGAGCAGGTCGCGCTTGCGCACGGTGCCCGAGCCGAACTCGACCGACCCGCTCAGGTCTAGCACGAACCACGCCGAGACGTCGCGGTCTTCCTGGAACTCGCGCACGTGCGGGGTCTGCAGCCGCGCGGTCACGTTCCAGTCGATATGGCGCACGTCGTCGCCGGGGCGGTATTCGCGCAGGTCGGCCAGGTCCAGCCCGAAGCCGCGGAACAGCGTGCGGTAATCGCCCTGCAGCAGCCCGTCGAGGCGGCGCACTACCGTCCATTCCAGCCGGCGCAGCAGCGCTTCGGTCTGCTTCGACCCGACCGCGGCCACTGCCGCGCTGGCGGCTGCGGGGGCAGGTGCCGCGGCCTCCGCCTGTCGGCGGCGCCTAGCGTTCAGCCGCCCGAACATGGGATTCCAGCGGCCGCTCGGGGACCGGCTGTGCCTGCAGGATGCGGCCGATCAGCTGGTCGGCGGTGACGCCGTCGGACATGGCCTCGTAGGACAGCGCCAGGCGGTGGCGCAAGACGTCAGGCACCAGGTCGGTCACGTCTTCCGGCAGCGCATAGTGCCGGCCGCGCAGGAAGGCCAGCGCGCGCGCGCCTTCGATCAGGCCGATGGTGGCGCGCGGGCTGGCCCCGAAGGCGATGTAGCGGTCCATGTCTTCAACGCCGTAGCTGCCGGGCTTGCGCGTGGCCGCGACCACGCGCACCGCGTACTGGATCAGCGCGGGATCGACATAGACCTTGCGGCACGCCTCCTGCAGCTCGGCCAGGTGCTCGGGCGTGGCCACCGCGCCCACGTTGATGCGCGGGCCGGTGACGCGGTTGACGATCACGACCTCTTCTTCCTCGCTCGGGTAGCCCACCAGCACCTTCATCATGAAACGGTCGACCTGCGCCTCGGGCAGCGGGTAGGTGCCTTCGGTCTCGATCGGGTTCTGCGTGGCCATGACCAGGAAGGGCGCAGGCACGCGGTGGGTCTCGCCGGCGATGGTGACCTGCTTCTCCTGCATGACTTCGAGCAGCGCGCTCTGCACCTTGGCCGGCGCGCGGTTGATCTCGTCGGCCAGCAGCAGGTTGGCGAACACCGGGCCGCGCACGGTGGAGAACTCGCCGGTGCCCTGGTTATACATGCGCGTGCCGATCAGGTCGGCGGGCAGCAGGTCGGGCGTGAACTGGATGCGCTTGAACGTGCCGCTCATGGTCCGCGCCAGCGTGTTGACCGTCAGCGTCTTGGCCAGCCCCGGCACCCCTTCGACCAGCAGGTGCCCGCCGGCGAGCATCGCCACCAGCACACGTTCGAGAAAGTGGTCCTGGCCCACGACCACGCGCTTTACCTCGTACAGCAGGCGTTCCATCAAGTCTGCGCTGTCGGCAGCGCCCCTGGCTTGGTCGTTCATAGGCCCCCACGTTTCAGGAAGTTTCAGAAAGGAGAAGATCCGATGGCAACGCCGGCGCTCTCGATGGTGACGGCAAAGCCGATACCGAGGAAAGTGCCGCTCTGGTTAGGGTTGAGGATGGCGGTGACGATACCGACGACTTCGCCGTCCATGTTCACCAGCGGCCCGCCCGAATTGCCCGGGTTGGCGGCGGCGTCGAACTGGATAAGCTTGTCCAGGCTCTGCTTGCGGTCCGGCGAGACGAAATGGCGGTCGAGCCCGGAGACCACGCCGGCGGACACCGACGGGCCGATGCCGAAGGGGAAGCCGACCGCCACGACTTCGCTGCCGGGCGCCAGTTCACGGCTGGAGCCGAGTGTCGCCGCCGGCAGGTCGTCGGGAATGGATTTGGGCCGGAGCACGGCGAGGTCTTTTTCGGGGAAGGCCTGCACCACGGTGGCTTCGGCCATGTGACCGTCGTGGAACCTGACCTCCACCCGCTTGGCATCGGCGACGACGTGATAGCTGGTCAGCACCATGCCGCTTTCGGTCACGACCACGCCAGAGCCGACGTGGCGCGCTTCGCGCGTGCCGCCGGCCGGATCCTTGCCGTCGGCCGGGTCGCGCCTGGCGAGCTCGTCCTGTGGCGCGGGCTGGGCGGGCGGCGTAGATTTGCGCCGTGTGGCAGGGGGATCACGCTTGGCCTTCGGCGCCGAGGCGGCTTCCACGGGTTTCTCCTCCGGCGTATAGCTGCGGACCTCCACCACTGATTCGCGCACCGCCTCCGCAGCCCTGGCCGTGCGCGACGGCAGGCTCTTGGTCTGCAGCGTGTGCAGTACCGCGGCGTCGATGTCTGCCTGCTTGAGCACGCGGGGTGGCGGCTGCGACCACCAGGCGATGGCCGCGCCCGCTGCGATGACCACGACCACCGCCGCCGAGACCAGCCCGTAGATCGTCACCCGTTTCATCGCAGCCCCCCAGGTCCCGTCCCGCCTTAAAAAATACAGTACCATCCCCTTAACCACGCGCCAAGGAGCAGGGCATGCAGTTTCTCTGGCCGCAGATGCTCTGGTTGCTGCTGGCGCTTCCTGTGCTGGCAGCCGCCTACCTGTACGTGCTCGCGCGGCGCAAGAAATCCGCCCTGCTGTACGCCAGCCTTGCGCTGCCCCGCGCCGCGCTGGGCCGGCGCCAACGCCTGCGGCGCCACATCCCTCCATTGCTGTTCCTGGTCGCGCTGGGCGCGGCGCTGCTGGCGTGCGCTCGGCCCACCGCCACCGTCACCCTGCCGTCCGACACCGTCACGCTGGTGCTGGCCATGGACACCTCGCGCAGCATGGACGCCACCGACGTGCCGCCCACGCGGCTCGCCGCTGCCAAGCAGGCCGCACGTGACCTGATCGTGGGACTTCCGGCCAGCGTGCGGCTCGGCATCGTGACCTTCGCCGCCACCGCGACCGTGGTGCTGCCGCCGACCAGTAATCGCCAGGACATGCTCGACGCGCTGGATCGCATGCAGCTGCAGCGCGCGACCGCCACCGGCAGCGGGCTGATCCAGGCGCTGGCGGTGCTGTTCCCCGACGACGGCATCGACCTGGAGGCGATTCTCTTCGGCGACAGCGCGACGCTTTTCGGCGGGCGCGCGCCGTCGCTTGACGAGGCCGCCGCCGCCGAGGCCGCCCGCAAGCGCGAGCAGCAGCGCCAGCCGATGCAGCCGGGCGCATACCGGCATGGCGCGGTGATCCTGCTCAGCGACGGCCGCCGCACCACCGGTCCGGACCCGATCGACGCCGCGCGCATGGCGGCCGAGCGCGGCGTGCGCGTCTATACCGTGGGCTTCGGCTCGCCCCAGGGCGGGGGCGAGCCGGAGTCGAGCCTGGCGTACTTCATGCAGCTCGACGAACCAGTCCTGCGCGCGGTGGCGACGCTGACCGGCGGCGAGTACTTCCAGGCCGGATCGGCCGCCGACCTGACCAAGGTCTATCGCCAGCTCAGTGCCCGTTTCGCGCTGGAGCGCCGCGAGACCGAGGTGAGCGCGCTGTTGTCGGCGGCAGCGGCGGTGCTGCTGGTACTGGCATCCGGGTTGTCGATACTGTGGTTCCGGCGCTGACTGGCGCCGGCAAGCGCAGGTCGCGTCACGCCGTGGCAGCGTACCGGTCACTTCATGGCCTGTGGCATCGGGCGCGTTGCTCCGCGCGAGCCGGCGCGGCGCGCAGGGACAGTACAATGCCGGACGCTCGATATACCGGATCTGCCTTTTTCGGCACCCGAACCGCCATCCGACTGCCACGCATCGCCCATGTCCAATCTCATCGTCCACGGTGGCACGCCCCTGCGCGGCCGCATCATTCCCTCGGCCAACAAGAATGCAGTGCTGCCGGTGCTTTGCGCCACGCTGCTGACCGACCAGCCGCTGCGCCTGCACGGCGTGCCGGACATCACCGATGTCCGCAAGATCCTCGATATTTTCCGCATGCTGGGCAGCGACGTCCGTCTCGATGAAGCGACCGGCACGCTCGACCTGCACCACCGCGACACCACCTTCGACGCGGCCACGCACCGGCTGCCCGAAGAAATGCGCTCGTCGATCATGCTCGTGCCGCCGCTGCTGGCCCGCTTCGGCGTGGCGCGGCTGGAAGACAACGTCAAGGGCTGCACGCTGGGCGTGCGCGAGATCGACCCGCACGTCGACATCTTCCGCTCGTTCGGCGGCGAGGTGGAGCGCGCCAGTGGCTCGCTGCTGGTGCGCAGCGGCGGCCCGCTGAAGCCCACGCACCACTGGCTCGACTATGCCTCGGTGACCACCACCGAGAACTTCGTGCTGTGCGCTGCCGCCGCCGAAGGCGAATCGACGCTGACCAATGCCGCGTCCGAGCCGCATGTGCAGGAGTTCTGCCGCTTCATGCAGAGGATTGGCGCCGACATCGACGGCATCGGCACCTCGCGGCTGACCGTGCGCGGCGGCGGCCGGCTGCGCGGGGGGGAGTTCACCTTCGAGGAAGATTTCCACGAGATCACCACTTTCCTCGCGCTGGGCGCGATCACCGGCGGCGATGTGGTGGTGCGCAACAGCACGCCGGGCAATTTCCCGCTGATCGACCGCACCTTTGCCAAGTTTGGCGTGCAGGTGGTGCATGAAGACGGTTGGTCGCGCGCGCTGCTGCAGGGCCCGCTGAAGGTGCAGACGCCTTTCACCAGCAATGTGCTGACCAAGGTGGAGGCCGCGCCGTGGCCGTACTTCCCGGTCGACCTGCTGCCGATCTTTATCGCGCTGGGCGTGCGTGCGCAGGGCAATGCGATGTTCTGGAACAAGATCTACGACGGCGCGCTCGGCTGGACCGGCGAGCTGTCGAAGTTCGGCGCGCATGTGTTCCAGTCGGACCCGCACCGGCTGATCACCTTCGGCGGCAATCCGCTGACGCCGGCGGTGGTGGAAAGCCCGTACATCATCCGCGTCGCGATCGCGCTGTTCATGGTCGCGGCCAGCATCGAAGGGCGCTCTGAAATCCGCAACGCCACGCCGATCCGGCGCGCGCATCCGCGCTTTGTCGAGAACCTGCGCAGCCTCGGCGTCCATGTGGAGTGGACCAGCGAGGAATGATCCTCCTGGGCGCGCCGTGCCCGGCGACGAACAAAGGGACCGCCTGGCGGCGGCCCCGTCACGAGCGGTCGTCTTTCCGGCGGTTCCAGCCGGGCGGATAAAGCGGATGACGCAGCGCGGCATACACCAGGACCACGGTTGCCACGGCGGTGATCCAGTCGAGCAGGTCCATAACCCTCCTTGCGGCCCCCGGCAACTGGCATGCGCGGGGGAACGCTTCCACCATAGTCCAGCCATGGCGGCAGAGGAACCTAGGTTTGCGCGGAACTATATGCCTGCTGTGATGGACTCGGGAACGGTGCAACGCAGCAGCGGGATCAGCGGCATCAGTGCTCCGGGGGCGGCACGGTGACGCCGCACGCTTGCGCCACGGCCAGCAGCTTGTCGAAATCCGGCGCGCCAGGCGGGATCTCCTCATCCAGTTGCGTGAACAGGCGCGACGCCTTGCCGTTGTGGCTGGTGACCGAAACCATTTCGCCGCCCCCGGCGCCGAAGCGGAAGTAATGTACCGTGCCCGCCGGCACGTGGACAAAGGTGCCGGCTGCCGCCTGGACCGCCTGCCCGCCGTAGCCGATCTCGATCGTCCCGCGGGTCACGAAGAACGATTCGTCCCAGTCGTGGCAATGCGGCGGTGGGCCGGTGCCCTCGTCGCCCTGCTGCAGGAAGACTTCATAGCCCTGCGTGGCGGCGTTGGAGGCGAGTACGGTGATCTTCTCGCCGACCACATTGAGCGCGCGCGCATACTTGTCCGGCGTTACCACAAAGGGTTGTGGCTTCATCATGTGCGCCTCCGTTCTGTCGGGAACTCGATCCGGAATGGCACCGGCGCCCGTACCGGGCGCCGTGGTGTCAGGCCTATTCTAGGCGCGGGCGCCGGGCCGTTCTAGCCTGGAATCGCGCGCGACGCGCGCGTGATGCGGGGCGGCCGTCGGCGCATGGATGCCCCATCAGCTGCCGCACGCATGGATCAGGAATTCCCGTAGCGCATCGGCCGGTTTGTCCAGCTTGCGCCCCGGCTGCCACAGCATGCCCACCTCCATGTCCGGCACCGCGTTGGCAATCGGCCGGGCTTCGATCTGCTTGCCCTCCAGCGACCACGGGCGGTACACCATGTCGGAAAGCACGGTGACGCCGAAGCCGTGCGCGACCAGCCCGCGCAGGGCCTCCATCGACCCGGTGCGGAAGGCGATATTGGGCGAGAGCCTGAGGCTGCGCCAGTAGCGCATGGTCGATTCCTCGGCCTCGTCGACGGTGATCAGGATGTACGGGTAGGCCGCGATGTCGCGCAGCGACGGCCGCTCGACTTCCAGCAGCGGATGGCTGGCCGAGGTCCACAGCTGGCGGCGGGAGCGCATCAGCGTGTGGCGCTTGAAGCGCTGCGGCCGTTCCAGGTTGGACAGCAGCGCGATCCCCAGCTCGATCTCGCCCGCCAGCACGGCGCGCTCGATATCCGGCCGGTCCATGTCGAGCAGGTCCAGTTCGATATCCGGGTAGTTGGTGCGAAAGCGCGCCAGCAGGCCCGGCAGGAAGTAGCCGAGCACGGTATAGGAGGCGGCCAGCCGCACGCTGCCCTGCAGGCCGTGCACCTGGAAGCGCGGTTCGCGCAGCGCGTCCTCGACCGAATCCAGGATCTGGCGCGCATGCTGGTAGAACAGGTGGCCTTCCGCCGTCAGCGTCACGCCGTGCGGGCGCCGCTCGAACAGGCGCACCGCCAGCCGCTGCTCTAGCGCCAGCACGGCGTTGGTGACCGCCGACTGCGACACATGCTCGGCGGTTGCCGCCATCGAGAACTGTCCGGTTTCCGCGGCCGCGACGAAGTAGCGGAACTGCCGCAATGTGATTTCCTTGGCAAATCTCTCCGAGACCTCGCGCGCTTTCGCCATGATTGTCTTTTGGGTATCCGTTTTGCGGATATCAGGTGTAGGAATTCTTGATTTTACGATAGCCGCCGGGATTCCTACACTGCTCCGGACATCAGAACTTCAAGCACGGAGACATCGTGAACGCACCGCTACCCCACGCCCTGCTCGACACCCTGGCCAGCGCCAGCCTGGACGACAAGTACACCCTGGAAAAAGGCCGCGTCTACATGAGCGGCGTCCAGGCGCTGGTCCGGCTGCCGATGCTGCAGAAGGTGCGCGACCGCGCCGCCGGCCTGAACACGGCCGGCTTTATCTCCGGCTACCGCGGCTCGCCGCTGGGCGGCGTCGACCAGGCGCTGTGGAAGGCCAAGCAGCACCTCGCGGCCAGCGACGTGGTGTTCCAGCCCGGCGTCAACGAAGACCTGGCCGCCACCGCGGTGTGGGGTTCGCAGCAGGTCAACCTGTTTCCCAACGCCTCGCGCGACGGCGTGTTCTCGATGTGGTATGGCAAGGGCCCCGGCGTGGACCGGTCCATCGACGTGCTCAAGCATGCCAATTCCGCCGGCTCGTCGCGCCACGGCGGCGTGCTGCTGCTGGCCGGCGACGACCATGCCGCCAAGTCTTCCACCGTCGCGCACCAGTCCGAGCATGTGCTGCAGGCCGCCGGCATCCCGGTGCTGTATCCGGCCAACGTGCAGGAATACCTCGACTACGGCCTGCACGGCTGGGCCATGAGCCGCTATTCCGGCCTGTGGGTGTCGATGAAGTGCGTCACCGACGTGGTCGAGTCGACCGCCTCGGTCGAGATCGACCCCGACCGCGTGCAGGTAGTGCTGCCGCAAGACTTTGCCATGCCGGCCGGCGGCCTCAATATCCGCTGGCCCGATACCCCGCTGGAACAGGAAGCGCGGCTGCTCGACCACAAGTGGTATGCGGCGCTCGCCTATATCCGCGCCAACCGCCTGAACCGCGTGGTGCTCGATTCGCCCAACGCGCGCTTCGGCATCATGACGGCGGGCAAGGCGTACCTGGACGTGCGCCAGGCACTGGTGGACCTTGGCCTCGATGACGAGACCTGTGCCCGCATCGGTATCCGCGTCTACAAGGTGGGCTGCGTGTGGCCACTGGAGGCCCACGGGGCGCGCGAATTCGCCACCGGCCTGGAAGAAATCCTGGTGGTGGAAGAGAAGCGCCAGATCCTGGAATACGCGCTCAAGGAAGAGCTGTACAACTGGCGCGAGGACGTGCGGCCCAAGGTGTTCGGCAAGTTCGACCAGCGCGGCAACGACGGCGGCGAATGGTCGGTGCCGCGCGGCAACTGGCTGCTGCCGGCGCACTACGAGCTGTCGCCGGCGCTGATCGCCAAGGCCATCGCCCGGCGGCTGGAGCGCCTCGACCTGCCGGAAGCCGTGCGTGCCCGCATTGCCGCGCGCGTCGCGGTGATCGAGGCCAAGGAGCGCGAGGCCATGCAGCCGCGCATCTCGGCCGAGCGCAAGCCCTGGTTCTGCTCGGGCTGCCCGCACAACACCTCCACGCGCGTGCCGGAAGGCTCGCGCGCGCTGGCCGGCATCGGCTGCCACTACATGACCTTGTGGATGGACCGCAATACCGACACCTTCAGCCAGATGGGCGGCGAAGGGGTGGCGTGGACTGGCCAGATGCATTTCACCAGCGACAAGCACGTGTTCGCCAACCTGGGCGACGGCACGTATTTCCACTCGGGCCTGCTGGCGATCCGCGCCTCGATCGCGGCCAAGGCCAACATCACCTACAAGATCCTGTTCAACGACGCGGTGGCGATGACCGGCGGCCAGCCCATCGACGGCGTGCTGACCGTGCCGCAGATCGCCCACCAGGTGCTGGCCGAGGGCGCGAAGAAGCTGGTCGTCGTTACCGACGAGCCGCAGAAGTATGGCGACGGCAGCATGCTGCCGTCCGGCGTGACCGTGTTCCATCGCGACCAGCTCGATGCCGTGCAGCTGGAGCTGCGCGACACTGAAGGCGTCACCATCCTGATCTACGACCAGACCTGCGCCACAGAAAAGCGCCGGCGCCGCAAGCGCGGCACGTATCCGGATCCGGCAAAGCGCGCCTTTATCAACGATGCGGTCTGCGAGGGCTGCGGCGACTGCTCGGCCAAGTCCAACTGCCTGTCGGTGGAGCCGCTGGAGACCGAACTGGGCACCAAGCGCCGGATCAACCAGTCGTCGTGCAACAAGGATTTCTCCTGCGTCAACGGCTTCTGCCCCAGCTTCGTCACCGCCGAGGGCGCGCAGGTGCGCAAGCCGGCGGCGGCGGGCGGCAAGGGCGCCGGCGCCGATTTCGAGGCGCTGCCGATGCCTTCGCTGCCCGCGCTGGAACGGCCGTATGGCGTATTGGTGACGGGTGTGGGCGGCACCGGCGTGGTGACCATCGGCGGCCTGCTGGGCATGGCCGCGCACCTGGAACGCAAGGGCGTCACCGTGCTCGACATGGCGGGCCTGGCGCAGAAGGGCGGGGCGGTGATCAGCCACGTGCAGATCGCACCGGCGCCGCACGACCTGCATGCCACGCGCATCGCCACCGGCGAAGCGCGGCTGGTGATCGGCGGCGACGCCATCGTCTCGGCCTCGGCCGAGGTGCTGTCCAAGACCCGGCACGGCGTGACCGCTGCGGTGGTCAACAGCGCCAACACCCCGACCGCCGAGTTCATCAAGAACCCGAAGTGGAAATTCCCCGGCGCCAGCGCCGAGCAGGACCTGCGCAACAGCGTGGGCGAGGCCAGCGCCTTTATCGACGCCAGCGCCTGGGCCGTCACGCTGCTGGCGGATGCCATCTACTCCAATCCGCTGCTGCTCGGTTTTGCCTGGCAGAAGGGCTGGATCCCGCTGCAGCATGCCAGCCTGCTGCGCGCGATCGAACTCAATGGCGTGTCAATCGACAAGAACCGGCAGGCGTTCGAATGGGGCCGGTACCTGGCGCACCACGGCGAGGCCTCGGTCAAGGCGCTGCTGCCGAATGCGCCAAGTGCGCCGGCTGCCCAGGTGGTGGCGTTGCCGCAGACGCTCGACACGCTGATCCGCAAGCGCGAGGCAATGCTGACCGACTACCAGGACGCCGCGTACGCCCGGCGCTACCGGGACGCGGTCGAGCGCATCCGCGCCGCCGAGCAGGAGCTGGGCACCGACCGCAAGCTGCCGCTGACCGAAGCGGTGGCGCGCAACCTGGCCAAGCTGATGGCGTACAAGGACGAGTACGAGGTGGCACGCCTGTATGCCGATCCGGCGTTCCTCGACAAGCTGCGCGCGCAGTTCGAAGGCGAGCCCGGCCGCGACTACCAGCTCAACTTCTGGCTGGCCCCGCCGACGCTGACGAATGCGGGCAAGACTGACAGCAAGGGCCATCCCATGAAGCGCCGCTTCGGCCCGCGCACGCTGACAGCCTTCCGCCTGCTGGCCCGCCTGAAAGGCCTGCGCGGCACCGCCTTCGACCTGTTCGGCAAGACCGCCGAGCGTCGCGCCGAGCGCGCGCTGGTGGCCGACTACCTGGCGATGGTCGACGAGTTCGTAGCGTCGCTGAGCGCCGACAAGCTCGACACCGCGCTGGCGCTGGCTGCGTTGCCCGACGACATCCGTGGCTACGGCCACGTCAAGGAAGCCAGCATGCAGGCAGCGGCCGCGCGCCGCGAAGCGCTGCTGGCGCAGTATCGCGGGGCGGCACGCCGGGCCGCGGCCTGAGCCTTGCCGGCGTGCAACCGGGGGAAAGCCCGGCTGGCCGGGCCTGGCATGGTCCGGCCACAATCGGCTATCCTCCCGGCTGCACCCGGAGACTCCCTTGACGCAAGACCCAGCCTTCCACCGCAAGACCGCCACCGACGATGACCTGACGCTGCGCCGCGAGGCCATCCGCTGGATGGCCGAGTTGCCCGAAGCCGTCCGTCCGGTAGAACTCGGGCGGGCCTTCCCCCGGATCATCAATACCGTCGCCGCCAGGTGGTTCGATGCGGTCGGGTGCCGGGACTACCTGAACGGCCTGCAGTTCGACGACCGCGGCGGCCGCCAGGGCTTTTCGTTCGCGATCGTGCAGGAGATCGCCGCGCTGCGCGAGCATTTCGACGCGGTGTATCCGCCGGACCACGATGTCTGGCGGAAGGCCTTCGATGCGGGTCAGCGCTGAGCGGACCGGCACGGGGCGAAAGCCGGCGCGGCCGGTGCGCTGGGCGGCCTCGGCGGCATGGGCGGGCTGTGGCCGTCTTCCCTCACGTCCGGCACTGCCGGCAATGCCGCCGGCGTGATCGAGTTCTGCATGAAAAACAATTACCTGAACGCAGATGCCGCCACTTCCGCGGTGAAGGACAAGCTGCTCGGCTCGGTGTCCGGCGGGACCAGTGACAGCGGCTACACCGATGGCTCGCGCGGCATCCTGTCCACCAGCGGCAGCAACAAGCTCGACCTGAGCGGCAGCGGCCTGAAGGCCGAAGTCACCAAGCAGGTCTGCGACAAGATCCTGGCGCAGGGCAAGTCGATGCTCTGACAAGCCACACGACGCGCCCGCGCCTTCACTTCGCGGCACTGTCATGGCGGCGTGCTAACGTCGCGCGAGGCAAATTCAATGTGAAGGGAGCAGGCATGCAAGCGGGCATTGTCGAGGCGGGCTATGGATCGGACCCGGTCGGCCTGGTCAGCGGTTTCCTGTTCGCGCCCGGCGGGGCCGTGCGCGAGATCGATTCGCGGGGCGCGGCGGCGTGGCTCCAGCAGGCGCCGCCGGATGCCGCGCACGAGCGCCCCTCCGGCTCCTTCGGCCCCTTCGTCTGGCTGCATTCAACCTGTCGCACAGCGCCTGCGAACGCTGGATGAAGGCGCACCTGGGGCTGCCGGACGAGTACTTCGAGGCGTTGCGCCAGGGCTCGCGCTCGACCCGGATCGAGCGTCTGGACGCCGCCTTGCTGGCCGTGGTCAACGATGTGATCTACAACTTCGGCGTCGCATCGACGGACATTTCGACCATGTGGGTCCACGCCGACCGCCGCCTGCTGGTCACGGCCCGGGCGCGCCCGCTGCGCTCGGTGGACCGGCTGCGCGAGGCGGTGCGGCACGGCGAGATGTTCCGCTCGCCGCTGGACCTGATGGTGCACCTGCTGCGCGACCAGGCCGACGTGCTGGTGCAGATCGTGCGCGAGACCGGCGTGAACGTCGACCAGATCGAGGACCAGCTGCTGTCGCAGCGCCTGCAGGGCAACCGGGCTGACCTGGGCGCGATGCGGCGCGGGCTGGTGCGGCTGCAACGGCTGCTGGCGCCAGAGCCGGGCGCGCTGTTCCGGCTGCTGAACCGGCCGCCGGCGTGGCTGCAGGAAACCGACCTGCAGGAACTGCGTGAATCGACCGAAGAATTCTCGCTGGTGCTCAACGACCTTGCCGCGCTGGTCGAACGCATCAAGCTGCTGCAGGAAGAGATCGCCGCCAAGCTCAACGAGCAGACCAACCGCACGCTGTTCACGCTGACGCTGGTGACCGTGCTGGCGCTGCCGATCAATATCGTGGCCGGCTTCTTCGGCATGAACGTCGGCGGCGTCCCGCTGGCCGGGCACCCGCACGGCTTCTGGGTGCTGGTGGCGCTGGTGGCCAGCTTCACCGTGCTGGCGGGGCGCTGGGCGTTTCGCAAGCAGGCAGGTTAGGGGCGGGCCGGCCTGGGTGGCATGCCGCCAGCGTCTGCCGGATGCCCTCGGCGTACGGCGTCTTGCGGATCGGTCCGATCAGCCGCTGCAGCGCGGCATCGTCCAGGATCAGCGGATCGGTCATCAGGTAGTGCATCTCGACCAGTTCGCGCATGAACGGGTTGAACAGCCCGAGCAGGCGCAGCATGCCCTTGCCGGCGATGCGCAGCTTGAGCTGGCGGCCGGTCTGCCTTTCCATTTCCGACACCAGTTCGCGCTGTGTCGTGACGCCGGCGCCGGCCAGATGCCAGATCTTGCCGAAGGCCGCGGGCGTATCGGCCAGCCGCGTCACCACCGGCCCGACGTCCGGCACATAGACGAACTCGTGCGGCGCATCGATCGGCCCGATCAGGTCCGCGGTGCCGCCACATGCGGCAGCCTGCGCCGCGCGGTGCAGCAGGCTGGCCTGCACGCCCGGGCCGTAGAAGTCGGGCAGCCGCAGCACCGTGGCGCGGATGCGGCCGGCGGCGTCGGCCTGCATCAGCAGGTCTTCCTGCGCCTTGCGCATGCGGCCCTTGAAGGTATGCGGCGCGCGCGGGTGGTTCTCGCTGACCGGATTGCCGCCCTGGACGCGCCCATATGGGTAGACGGTGCCGATCAGGATGAATTGCCTGACGCCCGCTGCGAGCGCGCCATCCAGTGTCTTGCGCAGCAGTTCCGGGTGCAGCTCGAAGCGCCAGTAGTCGACGCCGACCATGTAGACCAGTGTGTCGATGCCGTTCGCCGCGGCCTGGACGGAGGCCGGCGAGTCGGGATCCCACATGACGATCTCGGCGAGCGGGTCGGCCCCGAAGGCCTGGCGCAGGCGCGTCGCATCGCGGCCGACCACGCGGTACGGCTCGCCCCGGCTTGCCAGCGCGGTGGCGATGCTGTGGCCGATGGCGCCGGCGGCGCCAAAGAGCGCGATCCTGGACATGGGATTCTCCTTTGCATGGGTACTGCCGTGGTCTGATGCAGGCCAGTTTGCGGCCACCGGAGCGAAAAGAAAATTACCTATAATCGGCTGGTCGCTAAACAAAAATGCATAGCATGGCCGGCGAACCGAACTGGGAGTGGTACCGCACCTTCCTCCACGTGCTGGAAACCGGCTCGCTGTCGGCCGCCGGGCGCGCGATGGGGCTGACGCAGCCGACCGTCGGCCGTCATATCGACAGTCTTGAGGCCGCGCTGGGTATCAAGCTCTTCACGCGCTCCTTCGACGGCTTCGCCCCCACCGACGCCGCGCACACACTGCGGCCCTATGCCGCCGGACTCGCCGCCACGGCCGCGGCCATGCGGCGCGCCGCCAGCGGGCATGGCGACGGCGTGCGCGGCACGGTGCGGCTGTCGGCGAGCGAAGTCGTCGGCGTCGAAGTCCTGCCGCCGATCCTCGCGGCACTGCGCGAAGCCCACCCGGCGCTGGAGATCGAGCTGGTGCTGTCGAACCGCGTCGACGACCTGCTGCATCGTGAAGCCGATATCGCCGTGCGGATGTTCCGGCCGGAGCAGGACGCGCTGGTGGCCCAGCGTGTCGGCGGCATCGAACTGGGGCTGCATGCGCATGAGCGCTACCTGGCCGTGCACGGGGCGCCGCAGTCGCTGGAGGAACTGGCCGGGTTTGCCGTAATCGGCTTCGACCGGGAGACGCCGTTCATCCGCCGCTTGCTGGAGCGCTTTCCGGCTTTGTCGCGCCAGCGCCCGGCCTTTCGCGCCGACAGCGACCTGGCGCAACTGGGCGCGATCCGCGCCGGGTTCGGCATCGGCGTGTGCCAGACCGCGCTGGCGGCGCGCGACCCGCGGCTGGCCAGGGTGTTGCGCAGCGAGTTTTCCGTGGCGATGGATACCTGGGTGGCGATGCATGAGGACTTGCGCGGCAGTGCGCGCTGCGCGGTGACCTTTGCCGCGCTGGTGGCCGGGCTGCGAGGCTACGCGGAAGGGGCATAGCCGCGGCGTCGATCGGGGCCTTGCTGCGGCGGCACGCCGGTGGCCTTGCTGCCAGTCCGCCCCGGGCCGCTTGCTGCGCGGCCATGTGGTCGAACTGCCGTGGCGCCCGTGAACGGTCGCCGGCCACGCTAGCCGGAGCGTGCCTGCTGGCGCAAGTTGCGAGTGCGGGCGGCGAGATAGGGCAGGTTTGCCGTGACGAAGAACGCCAGCAGCAGCGCGCCCGCGCTCCATGCGAGCGCCGGCACCCACGGCATCAGGCTGGCCAGCATCGCGCCCCTGGCGGCGCCGGACGCCACCATGGCGATGCGCAGGAAAGCGGCCATGGCAAGCACGGCAAACACCAGCCCGGCAAGCCTGCCTTCGCGGCCCACATGCCCGGCATCGAGCGCGGCATTGGCCGCCGCGCCGAACATGATGCCCCACATGCCGCCGGCCAGGCATTGCGCGGCCAGCACCGCCTGCAGCGAAGCGGCGCCAATGAAGCCGGACAAAGCCAGCGTGCCCAGCACCGATGCGGCGAGCAGCAGCACGCAGGCAGGAAAGCGCCGCAGCCATGGCGTCTCGGGCAGCAGCACGCACAGGGCGAAGCCGATCCAGAACGCCGGCATCACCCGCACCAGCTCGGCGCTGGCAACGAAGCGCAGGTAGGCCGGCCCCGAATTGATCGCGGTGTGGACCTGGAAGCCCAGCGCGAGCAGCCAGACCGCCGCGAACAGCAGCCACAGGCGCCGCGGGCCGGCGCTGGCAGTCGGCGCCGCGTCGGCACGCTGGCTTGCCGGCGGCAGTTCAACCCAGCGCAGGGCGGCCACGGCCAGCACCAGCGCCGCACTGGCCGCGGCGAAGGGGATCAGCGGCGAAGCCTCGCGCAGCCGCGCCGTCAGCACTGGTGCGACCGCGCCGGCCAGGCCGATGCCGAGCAGCGACACCAGTATCAGGAACGAGGAAGCCGATCCCTGCAGCCGCCGCGCGATGATGACCATGGGCGGCGCGCGCAAGGCCGAAGAGGTGGCGGCCCATAACGCGGTCAGGGCAAGCAGCAGCACAGGCGAGGAAGCCGAAGGCAGCAGCACGAACGCCAGCGCGGAAACCACCGACAGCGCCAGGATCCAGCCGCCGAGCCGGCGCATGCCGTTGGCGACACGGTCGGCGGCGATGCCCAGCGCCAGGTCCATGGCGACGAAGATCACCTGGTCCATCACCAGGATCCACGCCACGTGCGCGCGCGGGATGCCGGCCTGTGTGGCCAGCTGCGGCAGGAACGCGACGTAGAGGGTCCACGTGACCGCCAGCAGGAACTGCACGGAGCAGAAGATCAATGCGCGCATGCGGCCCACCTTGCCCGGTGTTTTCCTTGGAAGGATAGGGCAAGGACGGGGTAAAGCCGGGAGTAATGCCGGGCGTAATGCCGGGAGTAAAGCCGGGGGAGGGGCTCAGTCGTCGCTGAGCTTGTCGCCGTTGACCTCGACGAGCTGGTCAAGCCGCAGCGCCTCGCCCGAGCTGAGCGAGACAAACTCCGCCCGCTCGCGGCTGAAGATATCGGTGATCGTGGCCGTCACTTGTTGCGCAGCGCCATCATGGTCGCGATAACGGATCACGGCGGGCCGGCGCACGGTGGCCAGCGCTTCGAGCCGATCGTGGAATTCGCAGCTGATCGGGATGTACGGGGTGGATGCGTGGTTCATGTCAGTAGCTCGCAAAGCAGGGCGGTCGCCGGCGCATTTTCAGTCGCCGGACCTGACCGACCGGATCAGGTTGTTGCGCAGCGTCGCCACCGCCTTCTGCAGGCGTGCGAACTCGTCCGGCGCCAGGCCGGTGGCGCCCGCCAGGCTGCCTTCGAGGCGCTTTTCGCGCAGGCGCCGCCCGTTGCGGGTCAGGCTGACCCGCACCTGGCGCTCGTCCTCGGGATCGCGCTGCCGCTCGACGTAGCCCATGGCTTCCAGCTTCTTCAGGATCGGCGTCAGCGTGTTCGATTCCAGGAAGAGCTTTTCGCCCAGGCTGCCCACGGTCTGGTTGTCTTCCTCCCACAACGCCACGATGGTGATGTATTGCGTGTAGGTCAGGCCCAGCTGTTCGAGGACGGGCTTGTACGCCTTGCCGAACGCCAGGTTGGCGGAATAGACGGCGAAGCAGAGGAAATCGGACAGCTTGGGGTCCGCGGCAGCGGCCTTGTCGGTGGCTTTCATGGTCTGGCTCCCGTGTCTGGATGTGACGCTGCGGGAAATTATAGGTCGTATGCGATTGTATCGGGGATGCGATAACCGGCTCGGACCCATGGGCGCCGGACCGCGCCCCGGGGGGGCGCGGTCCGGCGCCGCGCGCCTGCGTCAGCCGGTGATGACGTTGATCGCCACGTCGATGTTGCCGCGCGTGGCCTTGGAGTACGGGCAGATTTCATCGGCGGCATGGGCCACCGCCGTCGCCACGTCGTGCGGCACGCCAGGCATGCGCACGTTCAGGCGGGCCTGCAGCAGGTACTCGCGGCCGGTCTGGCCCAGGTCAACCTCGATCTCGACGGCAAGGTCCGAGGGCAGCGTCAGCTTGTGCGTCTTGGCCGCAAGTGCCACCGCGCTGATGTAGCACGCCGACCACGCACCGGCGAACAGCCGCTCGGCGGTGGGATGCGCGTCGCTGCCATCGAAGACATGGGTCGGGTTGGCCTCGGTGCCGGGCGACGACAGCCGCATGTCGACGGTGCCGTCATGTCCGCGGGGCGTGTTGCCGGCGGCGCTGAATGTGGTGTAGGTCTTGCCGCTGGCCAGGACTTTGGCGATCTTGCTCATGGTGGGGTTCCTCTCGGTGGGTTGGCTTTCATAATCGTATGCGATTACATCGCATACGATATATATAGGCAAAAAACAATCAGCTTCCGCTGATCTGTCGCAAGCGTTTCAATCGCATGCGATGGAAAGCATGATGGGATACGGAACAGCTGAAGTCAAGGAGAATTTCCACGCTATCCTGCAGCTGTGCGGTGACCGCCTCAGTCTTCTTCGACAAAGAACTCGATCGCCTCCTGGTGGGCGTCCCCGGGCGGCGAGAACGTGATCCAGCCGTGGCCCCGCAGCGTGATCTCGTCACGGCGCAGCATCAGGCTGTCTTCGCCGTCGATGCGGACGTGGGTGCCGTTGGAGCTGCGGTCGATCAGCACGAAGCGGCCGCCGCGCGGCTCGACGGTGGCCTGGAAGCGCGACACCTGCCGGTCCAGGATGACGATGCTCATGGTGGAGTCGCGGCCGATGGTCAGCGGCGCCGAGGTGGCGTCCATCTCGAACAGGGTGTCGCGGTAGCGCAGCGACAGGAACAGCGAGCGGCGCACGGCGACGTCCATCGGGGCGACCAGGGTCAGTTCGGTGTTCTGCTGCCAGATCCCCTCGTACAGCTCCACCAGCTGGTGCTTGCCGCGCACCTGGATCGGATACAGCGCTCGCGTCATCTGCCGCAGCGGTGCCGACAGCTGCTCGACGGCATGCTTGCTGGTGATGATCTGCCCGCGCGAGGCCAGCTTGACCAGCCGCGCGGCCAGGTTGACCGTGTCGCCGAACACGTCGCCGCCTTCGTCCGACAGGATCGGGCCATGGTGGAAGCCGATATGGATTGACAGGGCAATGCCGGCGATCGGCGCCAGCCCGGCCACGCCTTCCTGCATGTCGAGTGCCGCCTGCATCGCCTGGTCGGCGGCGGGGAACAGCACCATGATCTCGTCGCCGATGGTCTTGACCACGCGCCCCTGCGCCAGCGCGGCGCGCGTCTTCATCAGCCCCAGGCAATGGCGGATCGCGGCGAGTGCCACCGCGTCGCCGGCCTTGTCATAGAGCCGCGTGCTGTCGCAGATGTCCGCGAACATCACGGCGCCGTCGCATTGGTCGGCTGGCGAACCTGGATCCTTTTGCATCACCGGCGATGTTGTCAGTTTTCCGGGGCGGGCCGCGCCCGGCTACCTCAGGCGCGCGCCACGTCTGCATGATAGGAATTCCAATGCCGGATTGCTGCCCCGCACGCGTTTGCCGCCAGGCGCGAACGCTCAGGTGTGGCGCGGCGCCGACTAGAATGAATCAGCCTGCTTTTGTGCCTGCAACCCGTGAGGAAGATGCCATGGCGGAAATCGAGAAAGACAAGGTCGTCGGGGTGCTGAACCAGATACTGGAAGCCGAACTCGCCGGGGTCGTGCGCTATACGCACTATTCTTTCCTGGTGTTCGGCTTCGGCCGCATCCCCGTGGTGTCCTGGCTGCGCGAACAGGCCAGCGAATCGTTGCTCCATGCGCAGCAGGCCGGGGAGTGGATCACCACCCTGGGCGCGTATCCCTCGCTCGGCATCGCCGCGCTGCTGGACAGCCACACCACCGACATCGGCACCATCCTGCGCGAATCGCTGGCGACCGAGCGGCAGGCGCTGGAGCTGTACCGCCAGCTGCTGGCCCTGGTCGAGGGCCGCTCGGTGGCGCTGGAAGAATATGCGCGCGAGTCGATCCAGCTGGAGGAACTGCACGCCGGCGAGGTCGAGAAGATGCTGCGCAAGCCCGGACAACCGTAAGCCCGTGCGTGCCCGGGCGGCACGCCTGTGGTCCGGGTGACGAAAAGGTTGCCCGAGCCCCCTGGCTCGCCTAGACTGGATTGCGGCCGGCGCTGAGTACAAGGCTGGCGTACCGATGTGAACCTTTGCGGCTTGCACCCGGGGGAGTCGATCGATGTTGCCTACGCCCATATCCGAGAAGGCGCTGTCCCGCGGCTTGCTTGACGTCCTGATCCGCGCCGGGCTGATCGCCGTCCTGGCGGTTTTCTGTTTCCAGATCTTCCACCCGTTCGTCGACCTGCTGCTGTGGTCGGTGATCCTGGCGGTCACCATGTACCCGCTGCAGGTCAGGCTGCGCGCGCGGCTGGGCGGCCATGACGGGCGCGTCGCCACGCTGATCGTGGTGCTGGTCCTCGCCATCATCCTGGTGCCGACCTACCTGCTGGGCAACGCCCTGGTCGAGTCCGTGGAGAACGCCATCGCCATGGTCAGGGACGACCGCGTGCATATCCCGATGCCGGAGGAGTCGGTCGCCGCCTGGCCATTCGTCGGGGAGCGGCTCTACGACTTCTGGCTGCAGGCCGCCACCGACATGGCCGCGGTGATGGAAAAGCTGATGCCCCAACTCAAGGGCTTCAGCCTGGCGCTGCTGGGCAAGCTCGCCGGCGTCGGCGTGGCCCTGCTGGTCCTGCTGTTCGCGCTGATCATCGCCGGCATCATCATGGCCTATGGCGAGGAAGGGACGCGCAGCGCCAGGCAGATCGCCTCGCGCGTGTTTGGCCAGGAGCGCGGCCCCCGGCTGGCCGACCTGTGCACCGCCACTATCCGCGCGGTGGCGCAGGGCGTGGTGGGCATCGCCTTCATCCAGATGCTGCTGATCGGCGTCGCCTTCGTGATCAAGGGCATTCCCGGCGCCGGCCTGCTGGCGCTGGCGGTGCTGCTGCTCGGTATCATGCAGCTGCCCGCGACGCTGATCACCATCCCGGTGATTATCCTTGTCTTTGCCGCCGAGGGTGCCACCGGGGCGACCGTGGTATTTGCCGTCTACACCTTTATCGCCGGACTGGCCGACAACGTGCTCAAGCCGCTGATGCTCGGCCGCGGCGTGGACGTGCCGATGCCGGTGGTGCTGATCGGCGCGCTGGGCGGGATGGTGACAGGCGGCGTCATCGGGCTGTTTATCGGCCCCGTGATGCTGGCCGTGGCCTACCGGCTGTTCTGGCAGTGGGTCGAAGACCAGCCGCCACCGCAGCCTGCCCAGCCGGTGCACGAATCGATCGAGCAGACCGCGGAATAGTGCAGGCGTTCGCCTCATGCCCGTCCGCAACCGGCCGAACGGAATGCTGCTGGCCGGCGTGCTGTGCCTGGGCGCATGCGCGCGGGTGGGGCCCGACTTCCAGCCGCAGCGCGAGGCGTGGACGCCCACATGGGACAGCCCTGCGCTGCAGGCCGCCACCGAGCAGCGCCCCGCCCCCGACCTGCGGCAATGGTGGCAGATATTCGGCGACCCGACGCTGGAGCGCCTGATCGCCGAGGCCGATGCCAACAACGCCGGACTGCGCATCGCCGGCCTGCGCGTGATGGAGGCGCGCGCGCAGCTCGGCATCGCCCAGAGCGGCCGCTACCCGCAGCTGCAGCAGGTGAGCACCGATGCGCTGTACACCTCCACCCGCCAGGCCGGCGGGCGCAATCCGCAGAACAGCCGCTTCTGGCAGTTCAGCGCGGGTTTCGACATCGGCTGGGAGCTGGACTTCTGGGGGCGCTTCAGCCGCGCCATCGAGTCGGCCGATGCCGCGTATTTTGCCGCGCGCGCCAACCACGAGGATGTGCTGGTCCTGCTGCGCGCCCAGATGGCCGAAACCTACTTCGCGCTGCGCACCGCCGAGGCGCGGCTGCGCATCGCCCGCGACAATGCCCGGCTGCAGCAGCGCAGCTATGAAATCACCGAACGCCTGTTCCGCAGCGGCGAGACCGACGAGCTCGACCTGCAGCAAGCCAAGACGCAGTACCTGGGCACGCTCAGCAGCATTCCCGAGTTCGAGGGCCAGATCCTGCGCACGCGCAATGCGCTCGCGGTGCTGGCGGGCCACCCTCCCGGCGCGCTGCCGGAGCTGCCCGACCTCGCGGAGCGGGAAGGGGCGCTCCCGCTGATCGACCGCGCCGTGGTGCAGGACGTGCCGGCCAGCCTGCTGGTGCGCCGTCCGGATGTGCGCGCCGCCGAGCTGCAGATCGCGGCGCAGTCCGCGCTGATCGGCGTGGCCGAGGCCGATCTCTACCCGTCGCTGTCGCTGCTGGGCAGCATCGTCTGGTCCGCCGGCACGCTGGCCGGCACGCCCAACACGCTGGCGCTGGTCGGCGGGCCCAGCCTGCGCTGGAACGTGTTCGACTATGGCCGCATCCGCAACAACGTGCGGGTGCAGGACGCACGTCTGCAGCAGCTGATCGTGGCCTACCAGGACGCGGTGCGGCAGGCCGCGCGCGAAGCCGACGATGCCGCCAGCGGCCTGCTCAAGTCGCTGGAACGCGAACAGATCCTGCGCGAAGGCACCGTCGCCGCCAACCGCTCGCTGTCGCTGGCCAACTCGCTCTACCGCGAGGGCTATTCCGACTTCCAGCGCGTGCTGGACGCCCAGCGCGCACTGGCGGCCCAGCAGGACGCCTATGTGCTCAACCGCAGCAGCGCCGTGAGCAACCTGATCGCGCTGTACAAGGCGCTGGGCGGTGGCTGGCACAGCGAGTTGCCGCTGGTGGACCCGGCGACGCGCCAGCAGATGCAGCAGCGCACCAACTGGGGCGACCTGTTCGACGAAGCCGGGCGGCCGGCCGTCCCTGCCGGCGCCGGTGTTCCTGCGACACCACGGCAGGTATCCAATGTGGAGGCCCGATGAGCGACACGCCGCAGCCCGCAGCCGTTCCGCCCCCGCCAGCGCCGGCGCCGCCGCCACCCGCGGCGGCGCCGGCCGCCGATCCGGCAAAGAAAGGCATCCGCTTGGTGCTCGTGCTGATTGCCGTCAGCCTGGTGTGGTATCTGCTGGCCGACCGGCTCACGCCCTATACGCAGCAGGCGCGCGTGCAGGCCTTCGTGGTGCCGGTGGCATCCGAGGTGGCGGGGCGCGTGACCCGCGTGCACGTGCGCAACAACCAGGACGTGGCGGCCGGCACGGTGTTGTTCGAGGTCGATCCGCAGCACTACCGCATCGCCGCCGACCGCGCGCGCGCCGACCTGGAGTCGACGCGCCGGCAGATCGGCGCCAGCACCGCCGGCATCGAATCGGCGCAGGCGGCGCTGCGCGCGGCGCGCGCCAACGAGGTCAAGGCGCGCCAGGACAGCGAACGCCTGGAGCGCCTGTACCGCGAGGATCCGGGCACCATCTCGCTGCGCCGGCTCGAGATCGCGCGTGCCAGCCTGGAAGCGGCTACCGCGCAGGTGGCCGCGGCGCGCGCCGAGGTCCAGCGCGCGCGCGAGCAGGAGGGCGGCAGCGCGGAAGACAACGCCAAGCTGCGCAGCGCCGCCGCCGCGCTGGAAAAGGCCGAGCTGGACCTGGCCAATACCAGCGTGCGCGCGCGCTCGGCCGGGCTGGTCACCGACCTGCGCACCGAGACCGGCCAGTTTGCCGCCGCGGGGCATCCGGTCATGACGCTGATCACCATCCACGACGTGTGGATCAACGCGGAGATGACCGAGAACAACCTTGGCCACGTGGTGCCCGGCACGCCGGTGGCGATCGTGCTGGATTCGCTGCCGGGCCGCATCTTCACCGGGCGCGTGCGCAGCGTCGGCTACGGCGTCAGTATCGGCGGGCCCCCCACGCAGCCCGGCAGCCTGCCGACAGTGCAGAACAGCCGCGACTGGCTGCGCCCGGCCCAGCGTTTCCCGGTGACGGTGGAGTTCGATCCGGGGCAGCTGTCGTCGCTGCGCGGCGTGCGCGTGGGCGGGCAGGCCGAAGTCATGGCGTTCCCGACGGAGGGCAACCCGCTCAACCCGCTCGGCCGCGCCTTCCTGTACCTGATGAGCTGGCTGTCGTATGTCTACTGACAGCCCCGCGCCGACACCGCGGCCGCCGCCTTCGCCACGCGCACGGCGCGCGCTGCGCCTGGCCAGCGGCACCGCGCTGTGCCTGGCGGCCAGCTTCGGGCTGGGCCTGCCGATCCCGATGCTCGCCCCCGTGCTGGCCATATTTCTGCTGGCAAGCATGAACCGTCCGCTGGCCTTCAAGGCGGGCGTGGGCCTGGCGCTGGTGACGATGCTGACCACCGGCAGCGGCCTGCTGCTGATTCCCTTGCTGCGCCACTACCCGGCGAGCGGCGTGCTGCTGACCGGCCTGTGCCTGTTCCTGGCATTCCGCTATGGGCTGCGCGGCGGCAACAACCTGGTGTCGACCTTCCTGGTGGTCGGCCTGACCATGATCTCGTCGGCAGGAACCTTCGACTTCGGCCTGGCCGTGACGGTCATTGCCGCGCTGGTCAAGGGATTGCTGCTCGCCGTGCTGGCGCTGGCGCTCGGGCACTGGCTCTTTCCCGAGCCAGCAGGCGTGCCGCCGGCGCCCCCGGCCAGCGCGCTGCCGGACGACCTGGCGGCGTGGGTGGCGCTGCGCGCGGCGCTGGTGGTGATGCCCGCCTTCCTGCTCACCATGACCGATCCCACCGCCTACATGCCGATCATCATGAAGGCGGTCAGCCTGGGCCGGCAGAGCTGCACCACCTCCGCGCGCAACGCGGGCCGCGAGCTGCTCGGCTCGACCCTGCTCGGCGGCCTGCTGGCGATCGCGTTCTGGGGCGCGCTCAGCCTGTTCGTGCACCTGTGGATGTATTTCCTGTGGATGCTGCTGTTCGTGCTGCTGGTGGCGCGCAAGCTCTACGGACTCAGCCCCACGCGCCTGGCGCCGGGCTTCTGGCTCAATACGCTGGTGACGCTGGTCATCCTGCTGGGGCAGTCGGTGCAGGACAGCGCGGCCGGCAAGGACGTCTATACCGCCTTCATCGTGCGCATGGGGCTGTTTATCGGCGTCACGCTGTACGCGTGGCTGATGATCGAACTGCTCGACCAGCCGCGCGCCGTGCGCAGCAACGCTATCTGATCCAGGCGCCGCGTTCTATCCCAGCGCCAGCCCGCCATGCGCGAGCAGCTGGCGGAACACTGCCAGCTGGCTTTCACCGGTCTCGGCCAGCCGGTGGCACACGTGGACGTGGGCATCCATGTCGCTGTGGCCGCGCAGCGCGTCCTTGCACTCGCGCTCGGAAATCTCCAGGTGGACCCCCGTCAGGATGGCGCGCCCGTAGCCGACGCGCGCCGCCACGATGGCGGGCGGGGTGCCGGCCATGCCCGTGTAGACCGCCAGGACCTGCGTATCGGGGCCGGGCTCGCCCCCGAAATCGAACAGGCAGCCGCCGTGGTAATGCGTGTAGAGCGACACCGGCGCTTGCGTCAGGTGGTTGGTGGTGCGGATCTCCACGGCGGCGGCGGTGCGCGGCGTGCCGTCGTACAGGCGTCCGCCGGTGAGGTCCGGCAACGAGCCGACCGCCACCGCGTCGACAAAGCGCAACTCGCGCTTGCCGCAGATCGCTCCTGAAGTGCCGGCGTGAAACGCAAGTTCGCGGCAGGCGTAGTAGGCGCCGGCGCAGATGCCGAGGTAGACGCCGCCCCGTTCGACGAAGCTGCGGATGCGCGCGTTGGGTGCGCCATTGAGCGCCGCGCAGTAGGGCAGGTCGGCGCCGCCGGGCATCACGAACATCACCGCGTCGTCGAACAGCGTGGGGTCGTGGCGGATATCGTCGGCCATGACCGCGCGGATTTCGTAGGCGCCGGCCTGCAGCTGGTGGCCGATGGTGCGCATCAGGCAGGCGGTCCAGTCGGAGGCGCCGGCATCGACATACGTCAGGATCTGGGGCTTGGACATGCTGGTCGTGGCGTTTTGGTCGGGGGCGCGGGCAATGCGCGCCCCTGGCTTGCTTTCTACCTTAGTTTTCGCGCTGGCGCAGTACCGGATTTCCTGGGGATCGCCCGCGCCGCCATGGTTTCACTGACGGCTTCACGTACGCATTCGGCCAGCAGCGCCGCCGCGCGCGTCTGGCCGATACCGGCCTGCGCGATCACCAGCGGCTGGCGCACCGTTTCCTCCAGGATCGGCTTTTCCACCACGCTGGCCGACTGGCCGGAGGCGGGTGCCTGCGTGATCAGCAGCGCGCATCCCAGTCCGTTCGCTACCATGCTGCGCGCCAGTTCCAGCGACGTGGCGCGGTAGCGTACCTCCGGCTGCAGGCCGAATTGCCAGAACGGCGCCATCAGGAATTCGCGGCTGTGAGGCAGGTCGATCAGGATCAGCGGCTCGCGCGCCAGCGCGTGCAGCGAGATTGCGGCCTTGCCGCGGGCAAGCTTCGATCCGGCCGGCACCAGCCCGTAGGGCCGCAGTTCGGCCAGCACTTCGCGGCCGATCTCGGCAGGCAGCCCCACGTCGTAGGTCAGGGCCAGTTCGATCTGGCCGCCGTGCAGCCAGTCTTCGAGTTGCGCCAGGTCGCCTTCGACAAAACGCACGGCCAGCCTGGGATAGCGCTCGCGCGCCACGCGCAGCACCGCCGGCAGGTAGGCCGGCGCCAGCGTGCGGAACACGCCGATGCGCACCTCGCCGGCTTCGCCGTCGCCGCGCTTGTCAATCTCGAATGCCGTTGCCGCGCCCAGGATCCGGCGCGCTTCCGCCAGCTTGCGTGCCCCGAAGCGGGTCAGGGCCAGCCTTGCGCCCGCATCGCGGGCGAACAGGGCTTCGTCGAACAGGGCTTCGAGCTCGCGGATGGCGACCGAGATGGAAGGCTGCGAGACGTTCAGCAGCCGTGCCGCGGCCGTGGTGCTGCCGGTTTCCGCTGTGGCGGCGAAGTAGCGCAACAGGCGCAGCGAGATGCGCGAGGAGCGCGGCGAAGACTGCTGCGATGTCATTAGGAAATCCTATAGGCGCTACTCGAAATCAATATTTTACTTGATAGCCTGCGCTGCGCAGAATCGGCCCACAAGCCCTGGAGGAGCAAGACCATGACGCAATCCAACCTGCCTGATTTGCCCGATCTCCCGCTAGCCGGCCTGCGCGTGATCGATTTCTCGCGCGTGCTCGCCGGCCCCTATTGCACCGCGCTGCTCGGCGACCTCGGCGCCGAGGTGATAAAGGTCGAGCCGCCCGGCGGCGACGACTATCGCGCGGTCGGCCCCTTCGCCGACGGCAAGAGCGGCCTGTTCTCCGCGATGAACCGCAACAAGCAGAGCATCGTGATCGACCTGAAGACGCAGGACGGCCTGGATGTCGCCCGCGCGCTGTGCCGCGGTGCCGACGTGGTGGTGGAAAATTTCCGCCCCGGCGTGGCCGACAAGCTCGGCATCGGCTACGCCGCGCTGCGCGAACTGAACCCGTCGCTGGTGTACGCCAGCGTGTCTGGCTTCGGCCAGACCGGCCCGGAATCGCACCGCCCGGCCTACGACATCATCCTGCAGGCGATGTGCGGGCTGATGGACGCCACCGGCGCGCCCGACGGCGCGCCGACCATGCTCGGCGAGGCCGTGTCCGACGCCGTCAGCGGCCTGTTCGCCTCGTGGGGCGTGCTGGCCGCGCTGCTGGCGCGCGAGAAGACGGGGCGCGGCACGCATGTCGATGTGTCGATGTTCGATGCCACGCTGAGCCTCAGCGCCACGCTGGTCGCGCGCTACGCGGCCACCGGGCTGGCGCCGCGGCGCGTCGGCAACCGCCATCCGTCGTCGGCGCCGTTTGGCGCGTATCGCGCCGCGGATGGCTTCTACGTGGTGGCGGTGCTGAACAACAAGCTGTTCCAGGCGCTCGCCGACGCCATCGGCCAGCCTGCGATGGCGCACGACCCGCGTTTTGCCGATGACGAGACGCGGTGCCGCTTCGAGTCGGACTTGCGCGCCATGCTGGAAAGCTGGTCGGCTGCGCGCACCGTCGCGGAGGTGAACGCAGTGCTCGGCGCCGCCGGCATCCCGGTCGCCCCGATCCGCAATGTCAAGGAAGCGCTGGAGAGCGAGCACGCGGCGCATCGCCGCCTGTTGACCGAGGTGCCCGACACGGGCGGCGGCACGGTGCGCCTGCCGTCGCAGCCGGTCAAGTTCTCTGCCTACGGCGCCAACCGCGTGACGCCCGCGCCGGCACTGGGCCAGCACACCAAGGCCATCCTGGCCGCGCACGATTTCGACAAGGAGAAGCAACATGCATAAGCGAATGGGCGTCGAAGCGGAAGACCTGGAGATCGCCGATGCGATCGGCCGCTTCGCGCAGAGCGAACTGGCCCCGAACGCCGCCGAAGTGGATCGCGACGAAACCTCCACCACGCGCTACGTGCCGCAGCTTGCCGAGCTCGGCCTGATGGGCATGAACCTGCCCGAACGCTGGGGCGGCACCGAAACCTCGCCGGTCGCGCTGATCCTGTCGCTGGCCGAAGTCGCGAAGGCCTGCGCTTCGACCTCGTCGATGATCGGCGCGCACTACCTGGCCACCGACTCCATCCTGATCGGCGGCGACGACAGCCTGCGTGAACGCTACCTGCCGGATGCCGCCGCCGGCCGCAAGCTGGGCGCGTTCGCGCTGACCGAGCCCCGCGCCGGTTCCAACCCCGCCGACATGGCCACGCGCGCCACGCCGGAAGGCGATGGCTACCGCCTGCGCGGCGTCAAGCATTTCATCTCCAACGCCGCCGCCGCCGACTTTATCGTCGTCTACGCCAAGACCGATCCCGCGGCCGGCACGCGCGGCATCAGCGCCTTCGTGGTGGATCGGCACAGCGCCGGCGTGGACGTCGCGCCCGCCGAGAAGCTGATGGGCATCCGCGGCGCACCGGCGCACGAGGTGGCGCTGGACTGCTTCGTCCCCGCCGCCAACCGGCTGGGACCGGAAGGCAGCGGCTTCCGCACCGCGATGAAGGTGCTCGACAACAGCCGCCTCGACGTGGCCGCCACCAGCCTCGGCATCAGCGAGGCGGCGCTCGCGTGCGCGGTCGACTGGGCCAGGCAGCGCCAGGTCGGCGGCGAGCCGCTGGCGCGCAAGCAGGGCCTGCAGTGGATGTTCGCGGACATGCGCACGCGGCTGGAAGCGGCATGGCTGCTGACGCTGCAGGCTGCGGTGCGGCGCCGCGACGGCGAGCCTTTCACCGAGCATGCATCGATGGCCAAGCTCTATGCTTCGGAGACAGTAGCCTTCGTTACCGATACCGCATTGCAGATCCACGGTGGCTACGGCTTCACACGCGAAATGCCGCTGGAGCGGCTGGTGCGGGATGCGCGCATCCTGCGCATCTATGAAGGCTCGTCGGAGATCCAGCGCACGGTGATTGCGCGCGCGGTGCTGGCATAGGGCGCGCGGCAAAGACGCCCCGACTGCATCCGGCGATCTCGCCCATTCAGGAAAACGACAAGGGCGCAGCCGCCCGCCGCTGGCTATAGTCTGCGGGGGGCCGGGGCTTGCCCAGCGCGCCGCTTGCGTAATCCACGCAACTTATGCGCGATCGGCATGCATGCATGCGCGCCCCGAATCAATCAGGAAGTCTGGAACGGCAGGGCGGTGGGCAGCCCTGCGGGGGGGAGGCATGGATGTCGAACTGCAGCGCGCCATATTGAACAACATTCCGGACCAGGCCTGGCTCAAGGACGCGAGCTCGCGCTACGTGCTGGTCAACGACGCCTTCATGGCCGCGTGCGGACGGACCGAGGCCGAGATCCTGGGCAGCACGCCCGACCAGGTCTGGTCCGCGGAATGGGGCCAGGTCTACCTCGATACCGACAGGGCGGTGGTCAACAGCGGCGTGCGCCGCCGCTACGAGGAAAGCCGGCATGGCACGGACGGCGGCGTGCGCTGGTTCGACACCATCAAGATGCCGATCCGCAACCCGCGCGGCGAGGTCGTCGGCACGGTAGGGATCTCGCGCGATATCACCGACCGCAAGCGCTCCGAAGAGGAGCTGCTGGCTTCGCGCGCGCAACTGCGCGAGCTGTCAGCGCACCTGCAATCCGTGCGCGAGGCCGAACGCACCCGTATCTCGCGCGAATTGCACGATGAGCTGGGGCAGTCGCTGACGGCGTTACGCCTGGGACTGAGCTTCATCGAGGCACAGCAGGGCCCGGCCGCCGACGATGCGTATCGCAAGCACGTGCAGATGCTCAAGGAGATCGCCGACTCGACGGTGGAAGCCGTGCAGCGCATTGCCGCGGACCTGCGCCCGCCCCTTCTGGACGAGCTGGGGCTGGCCTCGGCGATCGAGTGGCTGGTCGAGTCGATGTCGGAGCGCAGTGGCATTGCCTGCGAGAAGGCGCTCCAGCCTGTGGCAGGCCTCGGCGCCGAAGTCAGTACCGCGGTTTTCCGGATCGCCCAGGAGGCGCTGACCAATGCCTGCCGCCACGGCCAGGCCGACCGCGTGCGCGTCGAACTGGGCGAGACGGGCGGCATCGTGCGGCTGGTGGTCGCCGACAACGGCTGCGGCATCGATGCCTCCGTGACCGGCCGCCGGCGCAGCCTGGGTTTGCTCGGCATGCGCGAGCGCGCGCTGATGCTGGGCGGCAAGCTGGTGGTGACCAGCGGCAAGGGCCACGGAACGCGGATCGAGGCGCTGATCCCGCGCGATGCCGGCGTTGCCGAGGCGACGGGGGGAGATGCCAGATGATCCGCATCCTGCTGGCAGACGACCACACCATCATCCGCGACGGGTTGAAGAAGATCCTTTCCACCGTGCCGGACATGCAGGTGGTGGCTGAGGCCGCCGACGGCAATGAACTGCTCGCACTGCTGCGCGCCGGCCTGCCGGACGTGCTGCTGCACGACATGTCGATGCCGGGCCGCAGCGGCATCGTGCTGATCCAGCAACTGCAGGCCAGCTATCCCGCGCTGCCCGTGCTGGTGCTGAGCATGTACCGCGAGTCGCAGTACGCGGTGCAGGCGATCCGCGCCGGCGCCGCCGGGTATCTCACCAAGAATGTCGAATCGGACCAGCTGATCGGCGCCATCCGCAAGGTGGCGCGCGGCGGCACCGC
The DNA here is from genome assembly GCF_017815025.1 of Cupriavidus phytohabitans. Classification (NCBI taxonomy): domain Bacteria; kingdom Pseudomonadati; phylum Pseudomonadota; class Betaproteobacteria; order Burkholderiales; family Burkholderiaceae; genus Cupriavidus; species Cupriavidus phytohabitans. The sequence goes on along the minus strand of NZ_JAGIQB010000014.1, from coordinate 88,747 downwards.
GGTGTCGGCCGCGATCGCCGACAAGCTGATCGGACAGGCGCGCCAGCCGCTGGCAGCCTTGCCGCATGCGCGGCTGACCGCGCGCGAACTGCAGGTGTTCCAGATGCTGGCCGAAGGGCAAGGCATCAATGAGATTGCGTCGACGCTGTCGCTCAGCGGCAAGACGGTCAGTACGCACAAGGCCAACATCATGGCCAAGCTGGAACTCTCTTCGACCGCGGGGCTGGTGCACTACGCCATCCGGCACGGGATGCTGGCGGAAGCGGGAGAAGCAGGTGAGGTGAGCGAGATCCCATAGGTTTGTGCAGCGCAGCTAGGCCGATCCTTAGGTCGAATTCAGCCGATCCTGATGCAGCCGGCGCACGCCGGCACCTACGCTTCAGGTCACGGAGCAGCGGCTCCGGCAGAACGACAAGACCTGAAGGAGACACGCCATGCAGCTGGACCTGCTGATCCGGGATGCGTGCGTCCGCGACGACGCGCCCCTGACCGATATCGCCATCCGCGACGGGCGCATTGCCGCCATCGAGCCGGGCATCGACGCGCCGGCGCACGAAGTGATCGAAGCCGGCGGCCGCGCCGCCATCCCGGGCCTGGTGGAACCGCACCTGCACCTGGACAAGGCGCTGCTGCATCGCCGGCTGCCCGCCCGGCTGGGCACGCTGGACGAGGCCATCCGCGTCACCGGCATCCTGAAGAGCAAGCAGCAGCGGCACGATGTGCTGGACCGCTCGCGCCAGGTGCTGGACATGGCGGTCAGGCATGGCACCGTGGCGATCCGCGCCCATCCCGACGTCGACCTGATCCAGGGGCTGGTCGGGGTGGAGACGCTGCTGGAACTCAAGGCGGAGTACCAGGACCTGCTCGACCTGCAGATCGTGGCCTTCCCGCAGGAGGGCATCCTGAAGTCGCAGGGCACGCGCGAACTGATGATCGAGGCCATGGACATGGGCGCGGACGTGGTCGGCGGCTGCCCGTACAACGAGCTGAGCTGGGCCGATACCGTGCGCCATATCGACTTGGTGTTCGAGCTGGCGCAACGCTATGACGCGCCGGTCGACATGCATGCCGATTTTGCCGACGACACCGCCGACCAGCGCTTTGCCGCGGTGGACTACATCGCACAAAAGACCATTGAATGCGGCTACCAGGGCCGCGTCTCGCTCGGGCATGTGACCAGCCTGGGCGCGCTCGACGCGGCGCAGCTGGAGCCGCTGGTGGCGCAATTGCGCGAGGCCGGCATCAGCATCGTGACCCTGCCTGCTACCGACCTGTACCTGGGCGGGCGCAAGGACCAGCAGAACCAGCGCCGCGGGCTGACGCCGGTGAAGGCGCTGCATCACGGCGGGGTCAACGTGGCGTATTCGTCCAACAACATCCGCAATGCCTTCACGCCGTTCGGCAAGGCCGACATGCTGCAGATCGGCAACATGCTTGCGCACGTGGCGCAGTTCGGCGTGCCGGAGCACCAGCTCGCGGTGCTCGGCATGGGCACGCACAACGCCGCGCGCGCGATCGGGCTGCACGACAGCTATGGCCTCGAAGTGGGCCGGCAGGCCGATATCGTGATCCTCGACACCTTCAAGGTAGCGGACGCGCTGATCGACATTCCGCCGCGCCTGTGGGTGGTCAAGCGCGGGCGGATCACGGTGGTGACGCAGCACCGCTGCGACATCCGCCGGCACCGCTGCTGCGCGCACTGAACCGCCCCAACCCACAAGGAGACGATCATGAAGAAGCTGCCTGCCGAAGTCGTGGCCTCGCTGCTGGCCATCACCACCGTTCCCATTGCCGCGCATGCCTCGCACCTGCCGCCGTGGGCCATCTTTATCAGCTGGGCCGCGACCTTTGCCATGGGCGGGCCCACGCCGGAGAACCTGAAGAAGATCTGGCCGACCTTGCCGGTGGGGTCGCTGTTCGCGTTCGTGATCGTGCTGTGTTTCAGGCAGGCCGCCGAGCAGTTCTCGGGGCCGGCGCTGATCGCGGCGGAGATGGTGATCCTGTTCATGCTCAACGCCAGCATGATGTTCCTGGCGCGCGTCTTTTACACGCTGCGCTTTATCCCCGGGATGTTCTTCGGCTTCGCCTCGTACTTCGCCACGCTGTTCGGCGGCTTCGGGCCCGCGCCGGGAGATCCGGTCGCCGCGCTCGGTGCCGTCGTCGCCATGAATGCAATGGGCCCCGCCTATGCCTGGATCAAGGCGCGCTACTCGGCGCCGGAAAGCCTGGTCGAGCGCCCATGGCAGGCGCGCAAGCGCGAGGCCTGAGCCGCCATCGCATCGTCATCATCATCGCGGCTGCCCGCGCGGCGACAGCACGGCGCAGCCGATTCGGGGGAGTGGACATGGAACATATGATTGAAGCCGATCCCTGCGGCGGCACCTCGCGCAGGGCTTTCCTGGCAAGTTCCGCAGCGCTGGCGGGCAGCACGATCCTCGCGCCGGCAAGCGCCGAGGCGGCGCAGGACGCCGCGCCCGCGGCGCGCAGCGGACTGGCGCATTCGGATGCGGGCATGGTCACCAGCCCGCATGGGCTCGCCAGCCAGGCCGGGCTGGAAGTGCTGAAGGCCGGCGGCAATGCGATCGAGGCCGCAATTGCGATCGGCGCGGTGCTGAGCGTGACCTATCCGCATTTCACCGGGCTGGGAGGCGATGCCTTCCTGGTGATCAGCGACCGCGACGGCAATGTGCGCTCGTTCTCGGGGATCGGGCAGGCCGCCGCCGAGACGCCGGGTTACAGCGGCGCCATCCCGTTGCGCGGGCCGGGCGCCGCGCTGACCGCGGCCGCGACGGTCGCGATCTGGGACCGTGCCTTTGCCTTCAGCAAGAGCCAGTGGGCCGGTACCCAGTCATGGTCGAGCCTGCTGGGGCGCGCCACCGAGTACGCCGCCAACGGGTTCCCGGTCACGCCGTCGCAATGCTTCTGGCAGGAGTTCCGCGCCGCGGACCTGCCGGCCTGGGGCGGCTTCGGCCGCGTGTTTGCCCCGGACGGACGCATGCCGAAGGCGGGCGAAATGTTCCGCCAGCCCGAACTGGCGCGCACGCTGGACCGGCTGGCGACACAGGGCGGACGGGAGTTCTATGAGGGCGACATCGCCGGCCGGCTTGCGGCAGGCCTGGCGCAGGCCGGCTCGCCGTTGCGCGCCAGCGACCTGGCGCGCTGCCAGGCACGCGAGGAAGTGCCGCTGCGCGTTGCCTACCGTGGCGGCGAACTGCTGGGCCTGCGTCCGCCCACGCAGGGCGTGACGACGCTGGAGATCATGGGGATCCTCGACCGCTTCGACCTGGCGGCCGTGCCCGAAGGCAGTGCCGACTACTACCACCTGCTGGTCGAAGCCGTGAAGCTGGCGTTCCTCGATCGAAACCGCTACGTTGCCGACCCCGATTTTGTCGACGTGCCGGTGGACCGGCTGCTGTCGCGCCGGCACCTGGATGCGCAGGCGCAACGCATCCGCATGGCGCGGGCCATGCCGTGGCCGCATGCCTACCAGCACGGCGATACCGTGTATATCGGCGCGGCCGACCGCGAGGGCCGCTGCGTCAGCATGCTGCAGACGGTGTATTTCGACTGGGGCAGCGGCGTGGTGGTGGGCGACACGGGCGTGCTCTGGCACAACCGCGGCGCGTCGTTCAGCCTCGATCCCGCCAGCCCCAACGTGCTGCGGGGCGGCAAGCGGCCTTTCCACACGCTGAATCCGGGCATCTACCTGAAGAACGGCCGACCCCGGCTGCTGTACGGGACGCAGGGCGCCGACGGGCAGCCGCAGACGTTGGCGGCGGTGCTGACGCGGATGATCGACTACGGCATGGATCCGCTGACCGCGCTCGGCCGGCCGCGCTTCCTGCTGGGCAAGACTTTCTCCGACAGCCGCGACAGCCTCAAGCTGGAGCAGGACGCCGGCCGGCAGGTGTTCAGTGAACTGGCGGCGCGTGGCCACCAGCTGAGCCCGATCCCGGCGCAGAGCCAGCTGGCCGGGCATCCGGGCGCGATCCGGATCGGTCCGCAAGGGCAGCTTGCCGGCGCGCACGACCCGCGCAGCGACGGCCGCGCGCTGGGACTGTAGCCGGCGCGGTGCTAGCCGCGTCCGCGCAACGGCTTGAGCAGGTGCGACAGCCCGTTGTGGTCGAGCTCGTGCATCAACGCCAGCAGCCCGCCAATCTCCCCTGGCGGGAAGCCTTCGCGGGCAAACCAGTTCAGGTAGTTGCCTGGCAGGTCGGCGATCACCGTGCCCTTGTGCTTGCCGTAGGGCATGGTGACGCTGACCAGCCGCTTCAGTGCGTCGGAATCGAACGGAGTCATGGTGGCGTCAAATCGGCAGGGCGCTACGCTACCACAGCTTGCGCCCGCCGTTGACGCGCGGGGGGGGGGGCTGGCGTCAGGCGCCGTCGAGGAACGCGCTGCGCAGGCCCAGGCGGGTGCCGAGCGCATCGGGGGCCAGGCTCATGCTGGCGGGGTCGACGGCGCTGCCAGGCGCGCTCGCCTGCATCGGATCGACCGGGGCGGGTGCCATGCCCGGCTGAGCGGCCTGGCCTGCCGGTGCGTACGGGCTGGCTGCGCCCGGGGCCTGCGCGACTTGGGCAGACGGTGCAGCGCCCGGCATGGCTTGCATCGGTTGCGCGGACGCCGGCTGGGTGGCTTGCATCGGTTGCGTGGCTTGCATCGGCTGGGCCGGTTGAAGGGGCTGGGCCTGCTGTGCGAACAGCGGGTAGGACGCGACCATCGCGCCAGCCATCAACAGGGATTTCGCCAGATGTTGCTTCATGCGTGTACCTCCAAATTAGCCTTCAGGCATGGGAAAGACCACTTTAGCGCCGAGGCACCTGACATTCTGTTTGTTTTTGCAACGGTGATTTACCAGTCTTGCCAAGCACGCGTGAGTGGGTTAATTGCGCGCGATGCCTGTGCCACCGCTTCTACGTCGACCTCCACCTCCACCTTGAGCCCGAAGCGCGCGTGCTGGCCGACTGGAGTTGCGACAGCGCGTCGGTGGCTTTGCTGGTGCCCGCCCGGCGTGAGCGCACGGCGCGCGCGGGCAGTGCGCCGATGCAGTTCCTGGAGCAGCGCCGGGCAGCGGACGCAGAAAGGCCGACAGCAAGGGCAAGCACCAGCGCAGCAAAAGCGCCGGTGCGGTTACACGTTGCTACGTGCCTAACCTTCTGCGAACACCTGCCGCCGCGGGGCGCCGCTACATTGCCGGCCAGGAGGACATCACCATGCGAAGCATTCTGGCCGCCTGCGCTCTGGCAGGCATCGCAGTCATGGGCCCGGGCACCGCCCAGGCCCGCGTCAACGTCGATATCGGCATCGGCATTCCCGGCTATGCCGTGGCGCCGCCCCCGGTCTACTACGAGCCGGCGCCGGTCTACGTGGCCCCGCCACAGCCGGTGGTCGTGGCGCCGGGCTATTACGACGACTGGCGCGAACAGCGATGGCGGGAGCGCAAGTGGCGCGAGCGCGAATGGCGCGAACAGAAGCGGCGCGAGCGTGAATGGCGCCACTGGCACGAAGACCACGACGACTGAGTGATGCTGGCGGCGAATGGCGCCTGTCGTCCGTTTCTTGTCGCTTTTCTTGTCCCTTTTCGTGCCGGCCGGATGAAGCGCGGGCTCCGGCCGCCTTGACGCGGGTCAAGGCCCAATCGGTCTTGCGGCCTAGACTGGATGCAACCTGCAACCAAGACCGAAGCGAGGGCATCATGGCCTACGACAGCATCCTGGTCCACCTGGACGGCAATCCTCAGTCCTCCCGCCGTCTGCACCTTGCCGGCCGCCTCGCCAGCGCTGCCTGCTGCCCGTTGATCGGCCTGCTGGCCGGGCGCGTGCCCGACCCCGCCTGGTCCTACCGCATGGACAATGCCCAGCGCTGCCTGGCCGAAGACCAGGAGCGCCGCCGGCTGCAGCGCGAAAACATGCATTGCGCCTTCGAGGCCGCCACCCGCGAACTGGGGGTCGTGGCCGAATGGCGTGCGGTCGATCGCGACCCCGTCACGCTGGCGCTGCGCGAAGCGCGCGAGGCCGGGCTGATCGTGTCCGGCCAGTACGATGGCGACAACGTCGAAGGCCCGGTTGCCAGACAGTTGCTGGAAGCGCTGCTGCTGGAATCTGGCCGGCCCTTGCTGGTGGTCCCGTGCGCCGGCGAGTTCAGCATCATCGGCACACGCGTGCTGCTGGCCTGGAACGGCAGTCGAGAGGCCGCGCGCGCGCTGCACGACGCGCTGCCTCTGCTGGCTGGCGCGCAAGTCCGCATACTCGGCGCCCATACCGCCGCCAGGGAGTTGCGCGCCGATGCCACGCCGGTCGGACACGCGGTGCGGGTGCTTGAGAGGCAGGGTGCCTCGGTCGAGATCGAGCATGGCCCTGGGGGCGCCGACATGACCATCGGCGAACTGATCCTGTCGCGCGCCGCGGACTTTGGCGCCGACCTGATCGTGATGGGCGCCTACGGCCATGGCCGGCTGCGCGAACTGGTCCTTGGCGGCGTGACCCGCGTGCTGCTGCAGTCGATGACCGTGCCGGTGCTGTTCTCGCACTGAACACCACGCGCCGGGGCGCAATGGCGTGTGTTATTTCAGCTGCGAGGCGAATTCCTCCAGCTGCGTGATGCAGATATTCCAGCCCTCGTGGAAGCCCAGTTCTTCGTGCCGCTTGCGCGTGGCTTCGTCCGGATGCATCACGCGCGCGGTGTAGCGCGTGCCGTCGCCTTCGTCTTCCATGGTGATGACCGCGGTCATCGACAGCCAGGGCGTGGCCGGCCGATAGCCCGCCACCAGCGCCGAGGTGGAGACGATGCGCTCCATCGGCACCACCTCCAGGAAGCAGCCGGGATTGTCGCTGGTGCCGCCGTCGGGGCCCTGCATGAAGGTATGGAAGGCGCCGCCCGGGCGCATGTCGAAGGCGCGCACCTCGGTGGTCCAGGGCCTGGGGCACCACCATTGCTTGAGCAGCTCCGGATCGCTCCATGCGCGCCAGACCTTGGCGCGCGGGGCCTTGAGCAGGCGCGAGATGACCAGGTCCTGGGTGGCTTCAGGGCTTGCGTTGTTTCCGTTCGGCATCAGACAGTTCCTCCTGGTGAAGCGCTTCGACGAAGGTGGCGAGTCGGTCGGTGCGGGCCTCCCAAAGCGCGTGTTGATCGGCCAGCCATTGCCGCGCTTCGCTCAGCGGCTGCGGCACCAGCTCGCAGGTGCGCACGCGCCCCATCTTGCGCGAGCGGATCAGGCCGCTGCGCTCCAGCACCTGGAGGTGCTTCAGGAACGAGGGCAGCGCCATCGCGAACGGCGCCGCCAGTGCCGAGACCGTTTCCGGACCGCGCCCGAGCATGGTGACGACGGCGCGGCGGGTGGGATCGGCCAGCGCGTAGAAGACGTCGGACAGCTCGGGAACCGCAGGAAGCGCGGCATGATGGTTAGCCATGTGGCTAAGTATAGGGGGCACGTCGCGCGTGGCAAGGAGAAATGCAAACGCCCCGGCGAAGAGCCGGGGCGCTGGTTGCCGTGGAAAATTATTGCTGGCGCACGTATGTCGCCAACGCGCGCACTTCTTCCGGCTTCAGGCTGGCAAATGGCGGCATTGGCGCCGCGCCCCACTTGCCGTTGCTGCCGCCGCGGATACTGGCTTCGAGCTTTGCCTGGGCCTGCGCATCGTTCTTGTAGCGCACGGCGACCTCATGGTAGGCCGGCCCGACGACCTTCTGCGTCACGCCGTGGCAGCTCAGGCAGGCATTCTTCGCCAGCAGTCCCTGCACGTCGACGCCGGGAGCGGCGGAGGCAGGCACCGCCGGTTTGCCCGCCTTCTGCGCGATCGCGACGATCTCGGGGTCCTTCGCCTTGGCCGAGCCATAGGCCACCGCCAGGTAGGCGCCGAGCTGCTCGACCTCGGCATCGTCGATCGGCGCGCCGTAGGCCTGCTGCATCTTCTTCATCTCGGCGGTCCACTGCGCCAGGCTCAGCCCGGGCGGCTGGTAGGAGACGTAGTCGGCCGAATGGCAGATCGCGCATTTCTGCATGGCGATGCCATAGCCCGGCAGCCTGGCGGGTTTGAGCTTGACGTTTTCCGCGGGCAGCTTGATGTCCTGCGGTGCGGCGCTGGCGTTGCCGGCACCGAGCAAGGCGAGCGCCAGCAGCGCGGGGGCGATGGTTGCTTTCATGGCGCGTTCCTCAGGCGATGGTGACCGGCGTGGCTTCGATGACATTGCGGCGGTAGCCGGCGGGGTTCCAGCTGGCCTTGGCCGGCTGGGTCTCGCCGTTGTTGCTGGTCGCGCGCACCATCAGCACCGCAGGGCCCTTGCGGGCGAACTTCACCGGCAAGTGCCACGCCCGGAACGAGAAGCGGCCCAGGTCTTCGCCCAGCTTCGCGACCTGCCAGTTCTGCCCGCCATCGACGGAAACCTCGACCGTGCGGATGCCGGAGCCGCCATCGAAGGCGATGCCCTTCAGCGCCACCGTGCGGCCGGCCGGCAGCCTGCCGCCGCTCCCCACGCTTGTGATAAAGCTGCGCACGGCCAGCGTCGAGATCGGCCGCGTCTTGGCCGCCGGCGTGCCGGGAGCCACGCACTGGCAATCGTTGTCCGGCACGCGGTAGCCCTTGGTCATGAAGAACGCGTCATGACCCTCGAACGGGTGGTCGAGCACTTCGATCTCGGACAGGTGCTTGATCCAGTAGGTGCCGAAATACCCGGGCACCACCAGCTTGAGCGGGTAGCCGTTGAGCAGCGGCAGGTCTTCGCCGTTCATGCCCCAGGCCAGCAGCGGCTCGCCGTTCATGGCGTGCGCGATATCGAGCGACTTGCGGAAATCCGGCGTGCTCGGCAGCACCGGCGTATCCATGCCGTTGAAGGTCACCACCTTGGCGCCGGCCTTGACGCCCGCATGCTCCAGCACCTTGCGCAGCGGCACGCCGGTCCAGCGCGCATTGCCCATCGCGCCATTGGCCAGCTGCGCGCCGAACACGCGCGGTTCGGAAAAGCCGCGGCTGTTGCCCGAGCACTGGTTCACCGCGACCACCTCGACCGGGTCGGCCAGCTTCTTGAGTTCGTCCAGCGACAGGCGCAGCGGCTTGCCGACATGGCCGCCCACACTCAGCCGGTACGTGTTCAGGTCCACCGACAGCGGAATATTGGCCAGGTGGTAGCGCACGAAGAAGGCGTCGTTGGCCGTGATCGGCCCTTCGTTGAAGGTGGAGAAGGGCGTTTCCAGGTGCGGCGGGCGGGTGCTGACGCGCACCAGCGGGCGCTTGCCGGGATAGCGCACCAGCGGGCGCGGGCCGTCGGCGAGCGTGACGCCGTCGGTTGCCTTTGCCGCGAGGGCGCCGAGCGGTGAGGCGGCCAGCGCCAGCCCGCCGACATGCCGGACAAAGCGGCGGCGGGCGGGGGCAGGCTGGGGGCTGCCGGCAAGGTCGGCGGGTGTGTTCTTGTCTCGCATGGGGCGTCTCCTTGGCGCTCGCGGGGCGTGCGCGATGCGGTGTGGCGCTCACTTTGCACCCACGGCGTTAGCTTGTGAAACGGGTTTTCCTGCTAGCAGTTATCGATTTGATCGATATAGGGGAAACTCCGCTGTTGGCGCCGGTAGAAACCGCTTGCGCCAAAGATTCGCTTTCCCTAGACTTACCAAAACGTTTTTGTTAGCGGAATTTCATCACATCTGAGGCGAACTGCGCACAGACGCAGCGGCTGGTCTTCGGCCACCGCACAACGCCCGGCACACCAAACGAGGAGCCTATTCATGTCCCACGCCGCCCCCGCGCCGGTGGACGAACTGCTGCCATGGCGGCGCCTGTTCGTTTTCGGCCTCCAGCATGTCCTTGTCATGGCCGCGTCGCCGATCGCGTCCGTGTTCCTGATGAGCAAGGCGCTCGACTTCCCGCCGGCGCTGGCGGTGCAGCTGCTCAGTGCCACCTTCGTGATCTGCGGCCTCGGCACGCTGCTGCAGTCGCTGGGCAAGCGCGGCGTCGGTGCCAGGCTGCCGTTCGTGATGCTGCCCGGCGGCGCGCCGATCGTGCTGTTCATCCTGATCGCGCAGCAGACCGACGTGCAGACCGCCGCCGGCGCCGTGATCCTGACCGGCGTCTTCTACTTCTGTGTGCTGCCCGTGTTCCGGCGCTGCCTGCGCTATTTCCCGCCGGTGGTGGTGGGGACGATGCTGCTGCTGGTGGCGATCAACCTGGCGCAGGTGTCGGGACGGCTGGTCGCCGGCCATCCTGCCGCGGGCGCCACGGTCGATCCGCTCAACCTGCTGCTGGCGTTTGCCACCATCGCCTGCACGGTGGCTGCCTCGCGCTTGCTGACGGGGATGCTGGCGCAGCTGGCGATCCTGCTGGGATTGCTGGGCGGCGCGCTGGTGGCGGTGCTGACCGGTGCCTTCCATGTCGGCCATGTGTCGATGACGCCGGTGATCGCGCTGCCCACGCCGTTCCCGTTTGGCATGCCGACCTTCGACGTGGTGGCCGCGATCCCGCTGATGGTGTTTGCCGTGATCTCGATGGTGGAGGCCACCGGCCAGACGCTGGCGATCAGCGATGCGGTTGGCAAGCCGGTGGACCAGCAGCGCGACGTACCGCGCACCATCCGCGCGGATGCGCTCACCTCGCTGGTGGGCGGGATGTTCGGCACCTCGCTGGTCATTACCAGCGGCGAGAACATCGGCATCGTCCGTGCGACCGGCGTGCGCTCGCGCTTCGTCACCGCGGTGTCGGGCGCGATCCTGGTGGTGTTCGGGCTGCTGGTGCCGGTGTCGTCGCTGATCAGCGCGATCCCCGAGGCGGTGGTCGGTGGCACCGGCCTGGTGGTGTTCTGCATCGTCGGCACCATGGGCATCGACATGCTGCGCAAGGTCGACCTGCGCCATCACGCCAACATGTATGTCGTGGCGGTGGCGCTGGCCGTGGGCCTGCTGCCGATCCTGGTGCCCGGCATCTACGGCGGCCTGCCGGCCAACCTGCGCATCCTGGTCGGCAACGGCGTGGCCATGGGCGCCATCACCGCCGCGCTGCTCAACTTCCTGTTTTTCCACACGGGCCTGCGTGCCGCGGCACCGGCCCCGGCGGTCGGCGACGATGCCGCCGCCACGCACTGATCCCGTTTCCTGAATCGCAATGACTCGACACGATGCAATCCTGCCGGCCTGGCCCGGCGAAAATACTCCGGCACTGCAACCGGAGCTGTTCAGGCAACCCCGCATCCTGCTGCCGGAATGGACGCTGCTGCGCCAGGGCGCGGTGCGCGGGCATGCCGTGGTCGTGGAGGATGGCCGTTTCACCGCCGTGGGCAGCGCCGATGAGGTGAAGGCGCGCTTCCCGGGGCTTGAAACCCTGCCGCTGCCGCGCATGCTGCTGATGCCGGGCATGATCGACACGCACCACCACCTGACCCAGTCGTTCGGCAAGTCGCTGGTGTTCGGCGAGCCGTCGGAGATCTTCCGCCGCGTCTGGGTGCCGCTGGAGGGCAGCCTGACGGCGGAGCACCTGTACCTGTCGTCCAGGCTGGCGGCGCTGGAAGCGCTGCGCGGCGGCTTCACCACCGTGGTCGACGCCGGCACGCGCAGCGACGCCGGGCTGGATGCGATCGCGCGCGCGGTCACCGATGCCGGCGTGCGCTGCGTGCTGGGGCTGATCTGCAATGACAAGCCGGGCGCCGAAACGCTCGACGCCGCGCCGATCCTGCGCCGCGCCGCCGCGCACCTCGACAAGTACGCCGGCGACCCGCTGGTGGCGCCGTCGCTGGCGATCTCGATCCCCGAGGTCGCCTCCGAAGCGATGCTGCACCACGTCTACCAGCTCTGCGCAGAATCCGGCCGCATCTTCCAGACCCACGCCAACGAGCACCTGGTGGCGGTGGAGCGTTCGCTCAACGCCTGCGGCCGCCGGCCCATCGAACACCTGGCAGCGGTCGGCGCGCTGGGCCCGGCGGCGCTGCTGGCGCACGCCACGCTTGTGACGCCGCACGAGATCCGCCTGCTGGCCGATACCGGCGCGGCCGTGGCCTACAACCCCGTGGCCAGTGCCTGGAAGGGCAACGCCGTGGCGCCCGCCGAAACCATGGCGACCTTCGGCGTGCGCCTTGGCCTGGGTACCGACGGCACCCGCAGCGACGCTTTCCGCCTGCTCGACTACGCCGAGTCGGCGCAACGCTTTGCCTTCGGCATCGGCGTGGGCGATTCGTCGTGCGGCGCCGGCTGGCGCTGGGTCGACATGGCCACGCACGATGCCGCCGACGTCGCGGGACTGGGCGCCTTGACCGGCGAGATCGCCGCGGGCAAGCGCGCCGACTTCCTGCTGGTCGACCTTGACGTGCCCGAGCTGGCGCCGTCATGGGACCTGACCTGGGAGCTGGTGCGGCTGGCCAACCGCGACCAGATCCGCGCGGTCTTTGTCGACGGCAGCCTGCGGCTGTGGCAAGGCTGGCCCACCGACTGGGATGCCCGCGCGCTGATGCAGGCCATCCACGCGATGGCCGCCGACACCGTCGCCAATGCCCCGATCCGCAAGCTGCACGAAGCGGCCGACGCGCACCGTGCGCGCCACGCCGGTGCCACCACCGCAACCGGCGAGGCAGCGTGACGATGGACATGACGTGGTTCAGTGTCGGCGTGGCGGTCTTCACCGGCGCGCTGGTGCAGGGCGCGACAGGCATGGGCTTCGCGCTGATCGTGGTGCCGGTGCTGGCGCTGGCCGCGCCGGCGATGCTGCCGGGCGCATTGCTGCTGGCGATGCTGCCGCTCAATGCCTACGTGGCCTGGCGCGAGCGCCATGCCATCGACCTGCGCGGCGCGGGCTGGATCAGCGCCGGGCGGCTGGCGGGCACCTTCGGCGGGCTGTGGGTGCTGGTGGCGATGCCGATGGCGTGGCTCAACGCGCTGGTCGGGGGCAGCACCATCGCCGCCGCGCTGGCGTCGCTGCTGGCGCCGGCCTTTACGCCGGGGCGGCTGACCTTTGCCTCGACCGGGCTCATCACCGGCGTCACCGAGACCGCCACCGGCGTGGGCGGGCCGCCGCTGGCGCTGGCCTACCAGCACGCACCGGTGGCGACGCTGCGCGCCACCGTAGCGCTGTGCTTCCTGGTGGGAGAGGTGATCTCGCTGGTGGTGCTGGCACTGAGCGGCAAGCTCGGCACGGAGCAGGTGCTCTACGCCGCCGGCCTGTTGCCGGTGCTGGGCGTCGGCATGGTCGCCAGCCACCTGGTGCACCGGCGCATCAACCAGCGCATGCTGCGCATCGGCGTGCTGGTGTTCGCGCTGGTGTCGGGCGCGGTGGTGCTGCTGCGCGGCTAGGAAGTCAGGCAGTTGGCGTAGACGAGGCCCGCACCACCAGTTCAGGGGCGGGCCCGGCTATCACCGTGCGGCTGCGGTCGCCGGACAGATGGGCAAACAGCAGCTCCACAGCCAGCGACGCCACCCGTTCCAGGTGCAGGTTGACCGCGGTGATCGGCGGCTGCGCGCCGCGGGCGCGGATGCCGTCGTAGCGTGTCACCACCAGCACGTCGTCGGGCACGCGCTTGCCCAGGCTTTGCAGGTGAGCCATCGCGCCCACCGCGAACGCATCCACCGGCGCGCACAGCGCATCGAGCTGCGGCATCTGCGCCAGCAGCTGCGCGCAGGCATCGGCACCGCCGGCTTCGCCGCGCTCCTCGGGCGCCTTGACGATATGGCAGGGCAGGCCGGCCGCCTGCGTGAACTCGCGATAGGCGCGCTCGGTTTCCACGTACGACTGGCGCGCGGCGGCGCCGATCATCAGGCCGATATGCCGGCGGCCATGGCCGTGCAGGTGTTCCAGCAGCAGTCGCGCTGTTTCGGCCGATTGCAGGTCGACGCAAGGCACCGGCGTTTCGGTCAGCGGCTCGCGTCCGATCGAGACGATGCTGACCCCGCGCTCGCGCAGCCGCGCGATATGCGGATCGGCGGCAATCGGCTCGATCACGATGGCGCCGTCGATATCGAGCGTATCGAGCAATCCGCCCGCGCCTTCCAGCGGCGGCACCAGCACCACGCCGAGTCCGCGGCCCATCGCCGCTTCCGCCGCGATCGCGGCCACTTCCATCATGAAACCCAGCCGCGAGGTGCCGCCCGCCACCGCGAACGGCATCGACGACAGCAGCGCGATGCAGTTGGCGCGCCCCGACTGCAGCCGCTGCGCGCGCACGCTGGGCCGGTAGCCCAGTTCCGCAGCGATGCGCTTGACCCGTGCGCGCGTGGCCGGGTCCAGCACGCCGCGGTCGTTCAGCGCATGCGAGACCGTGGTCAGCGACACGCCGGCGGCGCGGGCGACGTCGTGGATGGTGAGGCGGCGGGGGCGGTCTGGCGTGGAATCGGTCATGCCGGGTTTGAGCTGGGGATCAGGGCGGAGCATACATCAGCGGCCAGTGCAGGTCAGGCAGGTCAGCGCCGCGCGCCCTGCCTCGCCGGCGCCGACGACAATTCCTTCCAGTGCTCGCGCGTGAATGCATAGAGCGTCTCGAGCGCCGGCGACAGCGAGCGTGCTGCCATGCGCGCGATGCCGTAGCGGCCGCAGCGGCGCGGGTCGGGCGGCATCGGCACTTCCGCCATCAGCCCCGCGGCGCGTTCCTGTCGGGTGATCGACAGTACGCCGAACAGCAGCGTGTCGGTGGCCAGCGTCACGCTGCGCAACATGTCGAGGTTGTCGCAGTGCAGGGTGAAGAGCTTGTCGGGGGCGGCCTCGGGGCCCCATAGCTCGGCCAGCTGGCGGCTGACGATGGTGCTCAGCGTGGTGGTCGCCACCGGATAGGCGCGGATCGTCTCGATATCGATGCGGCGCTTGCGCAGGATCGGATGGCCGGCGCGGCACACCAGCCCGGCGGGCAGCTCCCCCAGCGGCTCCAGTTCGATGTCGTCGGCGGCGCGCAGCACGTAGGCGTCGCCGACGATGGCGTCGATGGTCTCGCGCCGCAGCGCGTCGAGCAGCGCGCTGGTGGCGCCGGTTTCGGTGCGGACCTTGATGCGCGGGTGCGCCTGCGCCATGTGGATCAGGAACGGCGTCAGCAGCAGCGCGGCGGGCGCGGGCGCCACGCCGATCGTCAGCGAGCCTTCCTCGCCGCCGCGCAGCAGTTCCAGGTCGCGGCGCAACTGGCGTTCTTCCAGCCGCATGCGGCGCGCCCGGTCGGCCACCAGCTCGCCGAACACGGTCAGGCGCGCGCGCCGCGCGCCGCGGTCGAACAGCGGCGCTTTCAGTTCGTGCTCCAGCGCGCGGATGCTGCGGCTCAGCGCGGGCTGGGTCAGGTGCACGGCGCGTGCGGCCTCGGAGAAGGTGCCGTGCTCGACGATGGCGAGCAGGTGCAGAAGTTTCTGGATGTCCATGCGGAATCCATGCGGATTGGTTATGGAAGCGGTTAGATATTTGCATTTGAATCATACATCGGTGCTCCCTATGATGACCGGAAACCAGCGTGGGCCCCATGCGGCAGGCACCGCGCACCGTTTATCGGAAAACATCGGAGACAACACATGCTCAAGCTGTTCATCGGCCTCGGCATCCCGTATATCGGGGTGATCGGGCTCTTGCCCTGGGTGGCTTCGGTCGAGCGTTTCGTGCTCGGCGTGCCCTTTATCTATGCCTGGATCTTTGCCTGGTTCGTGCTGACCTCGGGCTGCATGCTGGCCTGCTGGCTGCTGTTCGACCGCCATGCCGCCGAAGCGGTGCATGAAGCGTGAGGGGCCAGCCATGACTACAGCGGTATTTCTCGGCTTTATCGTCTTCTCGCTCTATCTCGCCATTCGCTCGAAGAAGGGCCACGGCGCGCAGAGTGTCCATGACTTTTTCGTCGCGTCGCGGCAGTTCGGCGCCTACCTGGTGTTCTTCCTGGCGGCCGGCGAGATCTACAGCATCGGCACCATGGTGGGCTTTCCCGGCGGCATCTATGCCAAGGGGCCGACCTATGGCGTCTGGTTCCTCGGCTACATCCTGCTGGCTTACCCGCTTGGCTATTTCCTTGGGCCAAAGATCTGGCAGGCGGGCGCGCGCTACAACGCGATCACGCTGCCCGACCTGTTCAAGGGCCATTACGGCAGCCGTGCGCTGGAACTGATCGTCGCCGGTTCTTCGATCCTGTTCCTGCTGCCGTGGGGCCAGTTGCAGTTCACCGGGCTGGTGGCGGCGCTCAAGGGGCTGGGCTGGGAGTTCGATCCCGTGTACCTGGTGCTGATCTCGGCGGCGCTGGCCTTTACCTATATCGCCATCTCCGGCGTGCGCGCGTCGGCCTACATCGCCATCCTGAAAGACATCCTGATGGTGGTGGCGATCGTCGCCACCGGCGTCGCGGTTGGCTGGAAGGACGGCGTGGGCGATGTCTTCCATGCCGCCAGCCTGCAGGTCAGCAACCAGATGAACGACACGCAGCTGCGCTTCTCGATGAGTACCATGCTGTTCCAGGCGCTGGGCTTCTACGTGATGCCGTTCGCGGTGCAGAACTTCTTTACCGCCAGGAGCGCCAACACCATCCGCCGCACGCAGGTGGCAATGCCGCTGTACATGCTGATGTACCCGTTTTTGGTGCTGGCGTCGTACTACGCAATCAGCCAGAACCTGCAGCTGGCCTCGCCCAATGAAGCCTTCTTCGCGGCGGCGGTGCGGCTGCTGCCGGACTGGCTGCTCGGGCTGGTGACCGCCGGCGCCGCGCTGTCGGGCCTGCTGGTGCTGGCCGGCATCTGCCTGGCGATCGGCCCGATCGTCACGCGCAACCTGCTGCCGGGCATGCCCGAGCAGCGCCAGAAGCAGGGGGCCAAGGTGGTGATCGTGGTGTACCTGGTGCTGTCGATCGCGATGACACTCGCCACGCCTAACCTGATGCTGACGCTGATCAACACCACTTACTACGGCGTGACGCAGTTCTTCCCCGGCGTCATCGTGATCCTGTTCTCGCTGAAGGTGCGGCCGATGGCGATTGCGCTCGGCATCCTGAGCGGGCAGGGCCTGGCGATCGCGCTGTACGCGCAGCAGGCCGACTTCGGCGGCATCAACCTCGGCCTGGTCAGCCTTGCGGTCAACCTGCTGGTGACCGTGGTGGCGAACTACGCGCCGCGCCTGGCGCGCGTGCAGCCGGCCTGATCCTTACGACTCATGCAAGCAGCGATGAATCACAACGACACGGCGCGCACGCAGGTATTCGTGGCGCGCAAGATCCTCACGATGGAAGCGGCGCAGCCGGAAGCGACCCATGTCGCGGTACGCGACGGCCAGGTCCTTGCGGTCGGCGGCGCGGCGGAAATGGCGCCATGGCCCGACGCGGTGGTGGTCGACACCTTCCGCGACAAGGTATTGATGCCCGGCATGGTCGAAGGCCATTGCCATTTGATGGAAGGCGCGATGTGGGACGCGGTCTACGTCGGCTACTTCGACCGCCGCGATCCCGATGGCAGGCTCTGGCGCGGGCTGCGCACGATGGACGAAGTCATCGAGCGCCTTGCCGATGCCGCCGGCAAGCTGCAAGACTCCTGCACGCCCCTGCTGGCGTGGGGTTTCGATCCCATCTATTTCGGCAGCGCGCGGCTGTCGGTGCGCGAGCTGGATCGCGTATCGGCGACGCGGCCGGTCGTGGTGATGCATGCCAGCGTGCATCTGATGAACGTCAATTCGGCGATGCTGGCGCTGGCCGGCATCGATGAAGACACCGACATCGACGGCGTGCACAAGGACGCGGATGGCAAGCCCACCGGCGAGCTGCAGGAGTTCGCGGCAATGTTCCCGGTGCAGCGCGTGATCGGCCGCGGCCTGTCGCTGGCTGCGGCGGAGGACGCTGAGGCAGTGCGCCGCTTCGGGCGCGTGGCGCAGCTGGCTGGCGTGACCACGGCGACCGACCTGGTCAACGACCTGTCGGCCAGGGGGCTGGAAACGCTGCACGTCGTGACGTCGGACGACAGCTTCCCGCTGCGCATCGTGCCCGCGTTCGCGCCGCAGCGTGACGCGCAGGGCGGGCCGGAGCGCGTGCGGCAGGCTGCAGCGGCCGGCTCCGGCAAGCTCCACTTCGGCCCGGTCAAGTTCATCGTCGACGGCTCGATCCAGGGCTTTACCGCGCGGCTGCGCGCGCCCGGCTACGCCGGCGGCCAGCCCAACGGCCTGTGGCTGATCCCGCCCGAGCAGTTGCTGGACGCATTCGCGCCGTTCCACCTCGCCGGCCTGCCGCTGCATATCCACACCAACGGCGACGAAGCCACCGAGGTCGTGCTCGACACGCTGGAAGCGCTGCTGTCGCGCCATCCGCGCGCCGGCCATCGCCATACGCTGCAGCACTGCCAGCTTGCCGATGCCGCGCAGCTGGCGCGGGCGAAGCGCCTCGGGCTGTGCATCAACTTCTTCGCCAACCATCTTTACTACTGGGGCGATGCCCATGCCACGCAGACCGTGGGCCCGGCGCGTGCCGCGCGCATGAACCCGGCAGGCACCGCGCAGCGCCTCGGCATTCCGTTCGCGATCCATTCCGATGCGCCGATCACGCCGCTGAACCCTCTCTTCACCGCCTGGTGCGCGGTACAGCGCCAGAGCGCCTCGGGCCGTGACATGGGCGAGGCCGAGCGGCTGACGGTGGCCGACGCGCTTTATGCGGTCACGATGGGCGCGGCTTACACGCTCGGACTCGACCATCGCATCGGCAGCATCGCGCCCGGCAAGCTGGCCGACTTCGCGGTGCTGGAAGGCGATCCCGCCACCGTGGATCCGGCGCAGCTCAAGGACGTACGCGTGTGGGGCACGGTGCTGGGCGGCCGCGTGTTCGAGGCGCCTTCCCGATGAACGCCCGGCCTCCGATCCCGCTGGTCGTCGTCGGCGGCTACCTTGGCGCAGGCAAGACCACGCTGCTGAACCGGCTGCTGGCCAATGCGCAGGGGCTGCGCATTGCCGTGCTGGTGAACGACTTCGGCGAGATCAATATTGACGCCGCGCTGATTCGGGCGCGCAGCGACGATGTTATCCAGCTCGAGAACGGTTGCGTGTGCTGTTCCATCGGCGGCCGGCTGGCTGAGGCCCTGGTGGCGATCGCCGAGCGCGACGCGCGGCCCGACCTGCTGGTGATCGAGGCCAGCGGCGTGTCGGATCCGCAGCGCATCGCGCAGATCGGATTGCTGGATCCGGCGTTCCGGCTCAACGCGGTGCTGGTGGCGGTGGATGCCGCCGCCGTGCACGACAGCCTGCGCGACCCGCTGGTAGGCGAGATGGTGAGGCAGCAGATCGCGGGGGCTTCGGTGGTGGCGGTGACCAAGACTGATCTCTGCGATGCCGGCGGCGCAGCGGCAGTAGCCGAGACTGTCGGTACGATTGCGCCGCGCGCCACGGTGCTGGCAGCGCGCGATGGCGACATGCCGCTGTCAGTCTTTATCGACGCAGCCATCCCGGCGCCGACGGGCACCGGCGTGCTGCAATCGCATTCAGGCTGGCATCGTTCCACGCCGCATACCGGCATCCGCAGCATCGCCTACCAGACAGGCCGCGGCTTCGACAAGGCGCGGCTGCGGCATGCACTGTCGACGCTGCCCGTGCGCCTGCTGCGCGCCAAGGGACTGGTCCGGCTGGCGGCCGATCCGCGGCTGCACGAGGTACACGTGGTCGGGGGCAGGATGCGAATGCGGCCCCTGGCGCACGGCGGGGCCGGCGAATCGGCGCTGGTCTTCATCGGCGCCTTTGATGCCGCCGGGGCCGATTCCATCCGCGCCTGCATGGCGTCCGCACTGGCCTGAAGCGGCAAGCGTCAGGTATGGAACTCGCCGGCGGGGCCGTCCGAAGCAGGTGGCTGCTCCCAGCCGCTGCGCTCGAATTCCGCGATCACCTGCGCGCCGAGCAACAAGAGCGTTGCCGCGATCTCCAGGCTCAGCAGCACCACGATCGCGGTGGTCAGCGAGCCATAGACGCGCCCCACCTGCGACAGCGTGGTGAAGTACCACACCAGCGCGTGGCGCGAGATTTCCCACAGCACCGCGGCAAGCACCGCGCCGCACAGCGCATGCCGCAAAGACAACCGGCCGACTGGCATCACCATGTAGATCGACGTCAGCAGCAGGATCTCGCCCAGGAAGCCGAGCAGGTAAAGGAGCGTGGTGGAAAGCCGGTCGAGCGACCAGTCATGGCCCAGCACTTCCACGTGCCGCTCGCCAATGGCGATCAGCCCGCCCGAGACCACTGTCACCAGCAGCAGCCCCACGCTCAGCACCGCGATATAGCAGTAAGGCAGCACCGCCGAGATCAGGAAATGGCGGCGCCGGATCGCTACGCGATGGACGAAGATCACTGACATGGCGTTTTCCAGCACGGTGAACGCCAGCGAACTGAAAAACAACATCGTGCCCAGCAGCACCCAGCCGACCGTGGCGCGGCTGCGCAGGAACGACGCCAGCTCGGGCACCAGCGCCCTGGACTGTCCCGGCACGACCCACTCCAGGTAGCGCGCCAGCGTCGACAGCAACAGCCGCGGGTCGATCACGTGCGACAGCCCGATGACCATCAGGATCAGCAACGGCACGATCGACAGCAGCGCGTAGTAGGCCACTGCGCCGGCCAGCAGCAGGCCCTGGTTGGCGCGAAACTGCACCAGCGTGCGCCACAGGAAACGCCCCGGATGACGGAGCAGGTCGCGGACGCGGGCGTCGAGAAGCTGCATGGCGGGCACCGGAGAGAGCAGGTGCCGACATTATGCGTCGGCCGGCGCCCATGTGTCCGGCCCAAGGTGCCGGCGACGCCCGCGTCGCGATGGCTTGCGCCGCGCGAACTCAGACCTTGACGTCGATGGTCTGGCCCAGGTGCGGCGGGTTGCTGGCTGCGACCGGCTGGGGCATGGCCTGCAGCAGTGCAGCCACGCCTTGTGCCTGCATGTCCAGCGACTTGCGCAGCATCATCAGGCTCACCGGATCGGCGCCCGGATCGCCCGCCAGGCCGGCGGTGACGTTGGAAATTTCCATGTAAAGTTTCCTTGGTGAAGGCGGTTGGTAGGAAGCGGCGGGATTGCCGCCGCGCCGGGCGGCCGGGACGGAGCTGCCGCCAACACCCATTGACGGCCCCGTCCGCCCAACCTTGAGCGCCAGGGGTCCGGATGCCCCTACGCCAGCGGCGCCTCCGCCGGCACCTGTTGCGCCCCCGCCGCCCGCCGCAGGCAATCCAGCATCGCCGCCACCGCCGCGCGCGACTCGCCATCCGCGCGCCAGTACATCGACACCGAGCCGAACCCCGCCAGCCGCAGCGGCACGATGCGCAGCGCGCCCAGCTCTTCCAGCCGCCGCGCGGTGCGGTGCGAGGCCAGCCCCACCATGTCGCTGTTATTGAACAGGGTCAGGTTGAGCACGGTCGAGTTGCTTTCTACGCAGTCCGCCGGCAACGCCCGCCCGGCGCTGGCCAGTGCCCCTTCCAGCGCATTGCGGATCGGCGTGCCGCGCGGCCAGACCACCCAGCGGTGGCGGTACAGGTCGTCCCAGGCCACCTTGCCACCCTGTAGCAGCGGGTGCCGCGGGCGCGCGACGAAATGGATCGGCTCCATGTAGAGCGATTCGGTCCGCATCTGCGCATCCTGCAGCTCCGGTGCCGAACGGCCCACCACGATATCCAGCTCGCTGCGCGCGAGCTGCCCCATCAGCCGGTCCATGGTGGTTTCCAGCAGCCGCACGCTGGCGCGCGGCATTTGCTGCAGCAATTGCAGCGCGGCCAGCGGCACCGTGTCCGCCGCCGAAGCGCCCGACGTGCCCACCACCACCAGCCCGCTGCCGCCGTCGCGCATGGCCTGCAGGTCGTCGCGGGCGGTATCGAGCTGGGCCTCGATCCGCCGTGCGTGCTCGATCAGCGACTCGCCATAGGGCGTGGGGCGCAGGCCACGTGCCTGGCGCTCGAACAACGGCAGGCCGATATCGTCCTCAAGGTCTTTCAGCCACTTGGAGAGGCCGGGCTGGGTGGTGTTCAGCATGGCGGCGGACTGGCTCATGTTGCCGGTCTCGGCCAGGCTCAGGAGCATCTGCAGGTTGCGCAGGCGCAGTCTCTGGGTCCAATCCATTGGGTGACCTATACGGTAAATCGTATCGATAAGATGAAAAGTTCATTTCAAATCTTATAGGGCGCCGCGTATAACGACAACACAGACGGTGCGCAGTGATCCAGGCACCCACCCAAAGCGCTCTCGAAAGCCCTGTACGAAGTTACGGAGACAGCATGTCCGAGCACACCCCAGACCCGGCCCGCGTGGCCTACTACGAAGAAATCGGCCGCAGCCACATGACCCCGCTGTGGGAGTCGCTGCACGCCCTGGTCCCGCCGCAGCCGCGGCCGCAGATCGTTCCCGCCATCTGGAAGTACGCGCAGATCCGCCCGCTGGTGATGCAGGCCGGCGGTGTCATCAGCGCCGAGGAAGCGGTGCGCCGCGTCCTGGTGCTGGAGAACCCGGGCATCCCTGGCAAGTCCAGCATTACCTCCACGCTGTACGCGGGGCTGCAGCTGATCCTGCCGGGCGAGATCGCCCCCAGCCACCGCCATACGCAGTCGGCGCTGCGCTTTATCGTCGAAGGCAAGGGCGCCTGGACCGCCGTCAACGGCGAACGCACCACCATGCATCCCGGCGATTTCATCATCACGCCGTCGTGGACCTGGCATGACCATGGCAATCCGAGCGTAGAGAACGGCGGCGAGCCGGTGGTATGGCTCGACGGCCTGGATATCCCCCTGGTGCAGCAATTCGACGCCGGCTTTGCCGAGAACTACCCCGAGTCGCAGCAGCCCGTGACCCGTGCCGAAGGCGACAGCTTTGCCCGCTTCGGCCACAACATGGTGCCGGTGCGGCACCGCGTGACCGATCCCACCTCGCCGATCTTCAGCTACCCGTACGCCCGGTCGCGCGAGGCGCTGGACCAGCTCTACCGCAACGGCGAACTCGATCCCTGGGACGGCGTCAAGCTGCGCTATGTCAACCCTGCCACCGGCGGCTGGCCGATGCCGACCATCGCTACCTTCATGCAGTACCTGCCGGCGGGCTTCCAGGGCAAGACCTATCGGAGCACCGATGCCACCGTGTACAGCGTGGTGGAAGGGCGCGGCACCGTGCGCATCGGCGATGCGCAGTTCCAGTTCGAGCCGCGCGACGTGTTCGTGGTGCCGTCGTGGGCGCCGGTGCAGCTCGGCGCGCTGGAAGACGCCGTGCTGTTCAGCTATTCCGACCGGCCGGTGCTGTCCGCGCTGAACCTGCTGCGCGAGTCTCGCACCTGAGCCCGACAAATCCTGACAAATGCCGCCACGCGCGATGCCGGCCGGCACCGCCGCGCCGGCGCTCACCTGACAGATCCCTGGAAACCTTGACCATGTCCTACGTCTTCACGCCCCCCGCCACCGTTGCCATCCCCGTTGCCGGCAGCGACGACCAGTTCGCCGTGCGCCGCGTCTACTGCGTCGGCCGCAACTACGCCGCCCACGCCCGCGAAATGGGCTTCGATCCCGACCGCGAGCCGCCGTTCTTCTTCTGCAAGCCGGCCGACGCCATCGTCCCGGTGCAGGCTGGCACCACGCTCGACCTGCCGTACCCCGCGCAGACGCAGAACTATCACTTCGAGGCCGAGCTGGTGGCCGTGATCGGCAAGGGCGGCTCGGATATCCCCGTCGAGCAGGCGCTCGAGCACGTGTGGGGCTACGCCGTCGGCCTCGATATGACCCGCCGCGACCTGCAGATGAAGATGCGCGAGATGGGCCGCCCCTGGGAAATCGGCAAGGCCTTCGATGCGTCGGCGCCGGTCGGCCCGATCCACCCCGCCAGCGACATCGGCCATCCGCAGCAGGCCGGGCTCTGGCTGACCGTCAACGGCGAGACCAGGCAGCGCAGTACCGTGGCGCACCTGATCTGGTCGGTCGCCGAGACCGTGGCCTACCTGTCGCAGTTCTTCCGCCTGGAGCCGGGCGACGTCATCTTCACCGGCACCCCTGAAGGCGTGGGCGCGGTCAAGGCCGGCGACACCATGGTCACCGGCGTCGACGGCCTGGGCGAACTGACCGTGCGCGTGGTCTGATCCCGCGCCACGCATAGCACACAGGCACTCCGAACCATGCAGCTCTACAGTTTCTTCAACAGCTCGACTTCCTACCGGGTGCGCATCGCGCTGGCCCTCAAGGGCCTGCCGTACGACTACCTCGGCGTCAATATCCGCACCGGCCAGCACCGCGAGGCGGAGTATGTCGATGGCATCAACCCGTCCGCTTCCGTGCCCGCGCTGGTCGACGGCGACTTCACGCTGGGCCAGTCGTTCGCGATCATCGACTACCTGGACGCGCGCCATCCCGAGCCGCGCCTGCTGCCTCAGGATCCTGTGCAGCGCGCACGCGTGCTGGAGCTGTCAATGCTGGTCGGATGCGATATCCACCCGGTCAACAACCTGCGCGTGCTGCGCTACCTGCAGGACACGCTGAAGGCTACGCCAGAGCAGAAGGACGCCTGGTACCGCCACTGGATCGACGAAGGCATGGCCGGCGTGGAACGGCTGCTGGCATGCCACGGCCACGGCAACTGGTGCTTCGGCAATGCGCCCACGCTGGCCGATGTCGCGCTGGTGCCGCAGGTGGCTAATGCCCTGCGCATGGGCTGCGACCTGGGCCGCTACGAGCGCGCGCTGGCCGTCTACGCCCACGCCAGCACCCATCCCGCCTTCGCCCAGGCCGCGCCCGCGCGCCAGCCAGACTACATCGCCTGACGCCAGCGGCGCAGGCCAGGAGACAGACATGAGCAGCACCAACAACGAGACCAACAACGCGACCGGCAAGGTCCTCATCATCGGCGGCGGCATCGGCGGCCTGGCCGCGGCGCTGGCGCTGGCACGCCAGGGCATCCGCATCGAACTGCTGGAACAGGCCGAGCAGATCGGCGAGATCGGCGCCGGCATCCAGCTGGCCGCCAACGCCTTCGCCGCGCTCGATGCGCTGGGAGTGGGCGAGGCCGCGCGCGGCCGCGCGGTCTTTACCGACTACCTCAGCCTGCGCGACGCCATCGACACCAGCGTCATCGCGCAAGTGGATGTCGGGCAGCCGTACCGCGAGCGCTTCGGCAACCCGTATGCGGTGATCCACCGCGCCGACATCCACCTGTCGATTCTGGAAGCCGTGCAGGATCATCCGCTGATCACCTTCCGCACCAGCACGCGCGTAGAGCAACTGCTGCAGGACGACAACGGCGTGACCGTGATCGACCAGCATGGCGAGCACCACCGCGGCGATGCGGTGATCGGCTGCGACGGCGTCAAGTCCGCGATCCGCCAGGCGCTGATCGGCGATGAAGCGCGCGTGACCGGGCACGTGGTCTACCGCGCAGTGGTCGACGTGGCCAACATGCCGCAGGACCTGCAGGTCAACGCCCCGGTGGTGTGGGCCGGCCCGAACTGCCACCTGGTGCATTACCCGCTGCGTGGCGGCCAGCAGTACAACCTGGTGGTGACCTTCCACAGCCGCGAACAGGAGACCTGGGGCGTGCGCGACGGCAGCAAGGAAGAAGTGCTGTCGTATTTCCAGGGCATTCACCCGCTGCCGCACCAGATGCTGGACCGGCCGACCTCATGGAAGCGCTGGGCCACCGCCGATCGCGACCCGGTCGAGCGCTGGAGCTTCGGCCGCGCCACCATCCTCGGCGATGCCGCGCACCCGATGACCCAGTACGTGGCGCAGGGCGCCTGCCAGGCGCTGGAGGATGCCGTGACGCTCGGCGCCGCGGTGAAAGCGGCGGATGGCGACTACGCAGCGGCCTTCCAGCTGTACGAACAGGCCCGCATACCGCGCACCGCGCGCGTGCTCTACGCCGCGCGCGACATGGGGCGTGTCTACCACGCCAAGGGCGTCGATCGCCTGGTGCGCAACAGCCTGTGGACCGGCCGCAGCCAGTCCCAGTTCTACGACGCGCTGCAGTGGCTGCACGGCTGGCGCGCGCAGAACTGCCTGAGTCCCACGCCGTGGCTGTAAGCCGCTGAGCGCGGCGTTCTCTCCGCGCTGAAAACCCTGATAGCGAGCTGGCGGCCGACGAAGCCGCCGGCCCTCTCTCGCCCCTGATCCTGGCAACAAGGAGGAGACACCATGCCTGCCAGCCAACCGCTCAACGTCACCGCGTTCATCGACCGCCAGCCGCTGTCGGCGTTCCAGGTGACCATCGTCGTACTGTGCTTCCTGATCGTCGCCGTCGACGGCTTCGATACCGCCGCGATCGGCTTTATCGCGCCCGCCATCCGCGCGGAATGGCAGCTGACGCCGGCACAGCTTGCGCCGCTGTTTGGCGCGGGCCTCGGCGGCCTGATGGCCGGCGCCTTCCTGTTCGGCCCGCTCGCCGACCGCTTCGGCCGCAAGGGCGTGCTGGTGCTGTCGGTGCTGTTCTTCGGCGCGGCCAGCCTGGCTTCGGCGTGGTCGCAAGATCTGTGGACGCTGGTGCTGCTGCGCTTCCTGACCGGCCTGGGCCTGGGCGGCGCCATGCCCAACGCGATCACGCTGACCTCCGAATTCTGCCCCGACAAGCGGCGCTCCTTCCTGGTCACCACCATGTTCTGCGGCTTCACGCTGGGCTCCGCCTTCGGCGGCCTGGCCTCGGCCGGGCTGATCGATGCCTTCGGCTGGCGCTCGGTGCTGGTGGCCGGCGGCGTACTGCCGCTGCTGCTGGCGGTGGCATTGGTCTGGATGCTGCCGGAATCGGTACGCTACCTGGTGATGACCGGCAAGTCGCGCGAGCGCGTTGTCGCCACGCTGCAGAAGATCGCCCCGCATGAAGACCTGCGCAGCGCCACCTTCGCCGTCGGCGAGCAGCGCGCCACCACCTCGCCGGTGCGGCACCTGTTCCGCCCCGAGCTGCTGCGCGGCACGCTGCTGTTCTGGCTGACGTTCTTCATGAGCCTGCTGGTGATCTACCTGCTGTCGAGCTGGCTGCCGACGCTGCTGCGCGGCACCGGGCATTCGCTGCGCACGGCAGCACTGGTGACCACCATGTTCCAGGTCGGCGGCACCGTGGGCGCCATCGCGCTGGGCTGGCTGATGGACCGGATCAATCCGCACTACGTGCTGGCTTCCAGCTATTCGCTGGCAGCGGTGTGCATCGCGGCGGTGGGCAGTTTTGCGTCCGAGCCGGTTGCCGCGGGGTTTGCGGTGTTCCTCGCGGGGTTCTGCATCTCCGGGTCGCAGGTGGGGGCCAATGCGTTGTCGGCCAGCTTCTATCCGACTGATTGCCGTGCCACTGGCGTGAGCTGGGCAAACGGGGTGGGGCGCATCGGCTCGGTGCTGGGCTCTGTGGGCGGCGCCACCATGCTGTCGATGGGGCTGGGGATGCCGGCGCTGTTCGTGCTGGTCGGCGTCCCGGCGCTGATCGCGGGGGTGTCGATGTTCTCGCTGGGGGTGGTCAGGCGGGAGCGGGTGGCGGGGCGGCTGGCGGTTTGAAATGCAACTGAAGCGCTTGCCTGAATCATGTGGGCCAGCGCCTCAGAGATTGCCCACACATGGGCACGGCCGCTCAGCCGAGCGCCAGCGTTACCGCCGCCTGCGCATGCAGCGCCGTGGTATCGAACACCGGCAGCGCCACATCACCCTGCCCGAGCAGCAGCGTGATTTCGGTGCAGCCGAGGATCACGCCTTCTGCGCCCTGCGCCACGAGCGCGGTGACGATGCGCTGGTATTCGGCCCTTGCCTCATCCCGCACGATGCCGTGGCATAACTCTTCATAGATGACAGCGTGCACCCGGTCGCGGTCCGCCTGTTCCGGCACCACCACGTCGATGCCATGCAGGTCGCGCATCCGCCCGCGGTAGAAATCCTGCTCCATCGTGAAGCGAGTGCCGAGCAAGCCGACGCGCCGGATGCCGGCGTGCTGCAGTGCTCGCGCCGTCGGGTCGACGATATGGATGAAGGGCACATTGAGCACGGATTCGATCGCTGGCGCCACGCGATGCATGGTGTTCGTACAGAGCAGTACGAAATCCGCGCCACCGGCCTCGACCTGCCGTGCGGCCTGCTGCATGAGCCGGCCAAGTTCGTCCCATTGCCCAGCGTGCTGCAGTGCCTTGATCTCTTCGAAGCAGACGGTGGCCATGAGGCTGCGGGCGTTGTTGTGCCCGCCCAGCCGCGCTTTCATTTCCTGGTTGATGAGCCGGTAGTACTCGGCGGACGATTCCCAGCTCATGCCGCCGATCAGTCCGATGGTTTTCATGCTTGGACTCCCTTTTCGCCAACCGCGCATGTGATGCCGGGAAATCTAGCAACTCGGAACGGCGCCTGCCATGGACAGTTTCGTTGAATCCGACCCGGCCAGTGCCGGTGACTTCAGCGGCGAGCGCGGACGGGCAGTCTAGCCCGCACCGTGTTCCCCAACCCTAGCCACGAAATCGTCGCCCTCCGGCAGTCCCAGTGAAAATTTGACCGGAAAGTTCACGGCAATCCCGTCCTCGCCCCTGGCTGGCCTTACCACCTCCCGTGCCCGCACGTGCACATCCTCAAACAGTTCCCCCGCTCCAAGCACGGGCGAAAACGGTACGTCCAGCGGCCCGAAGAATGCCTCCCACTCGGCCAGGTCACGCGTGCTGAACACAGCGGCCAGCAGGTCATTGACCGCCAGCTTATGCCCATAGCGCCCGGCCCGCGTGGCATATCGCGGATCGCGCAGCGCGGGAAATTCCTCCCCCAGCGCCTCGCCCAGATTGACCCAGAACTTGTTCTCCAGAATCCCCATCGCCAGATGCCGCCCGTCGCGCGTCTCGAACAGGTCGTTTTCCGGCATCACCGTCGGCGATTCCTGCGGCGCGGCCTCGTGTCCGCGCGCGGCCCAGGCGCCGTGGGCGGTCCACGACAGGATGGCGTCGTGGATCGATACGTCCAGATGCTGCCCGCGACCGTGCTGCCGCGCGCTCATGATGGCTACGGCCAGCGACAGCGCGGCATAGCCTGAGGCCGCGTAGTCAGACACCCGCACGCGCGGGCGCGAGACTTTGTCGTGGACTTGCACCGGCGTCGCCCAGTAGCCCGCCAGCGCCAGGTAGTTAAGGTCATGCCCCGCATGGCTGGCGTACGGGCCAGTCTGCCCGAAGCCCGAGACCGAGCACAGCACGATGGCCGGATTGACGGCAGCCAATGCCGCATAGTCGAGTCCCAGCCGTTTCATGACCCCTGGGCGGAAGCCTTCCACCACGGCGTCGGCATTCCGGGCCAGTTCAAGGAAGGCTTCGCGGCCGGCGTCGGTCTTCAGGTCGAGCGCCACGGAGCGTTTGCCGCGGTTGAACTGCGCATAGGCCGCCGGACCGAGCTGGCGGATGGAGTCCCCGCTGCCGGGCTGCTCCACCTTGATCACATCGGCCCCCAACTGGCGCAGCAGGCTGCAGGCATGCGGGCCGGGCAGCAGCTGGCTGGCGTCGATGATGGTGACGTCCTTCAGGCAGGACCATTCTGGCTTCATGTGTCATCCCGGTTCAAAAGCAGTGCGCTCAGCCCAAATCGCCGACCATGCCGATCGACTTCATCAACTCGCCGTAGCGGGAGTTGTCCGCGGCCACGACGGTGCCAAACTGGGCCGGGGTGGCGCTGCGGCGCAGTTCGCCCGCGCTGGCCTTGAGCTGAGCGTCGAAAACGCCTGCATTCTGCAGCGCGGCGACCGCGGCATGCAGCTTCTGCGCCAGTTCGGCCGGGAAATTGGCCGGCGCAAACAGCCCGCTCCAGTTGTCGATGACAAAGCCGGGCGGCAGTGCTTCGGCCATTGTTGGCACGTCCGGGAAGAACGGCGAGCGCGCCGCGGCGGTGACGGCCAGCACGCGCACCTGCTTGTTGCGCACGTACTGGGTGGCCGTGCCAAGCACCGGCATGCCGAACTGGGTTTGCCCCGTCAGCATGGCGGTAATGATTTCCGGCGCACCCTTGTAAGGGATATGGACCGCGTCGCAGCCGGTCTGGTGCAGCATGGCTTCCACCGCCAGATGCGCGATGCTGCCCTTGCCGCCGGAGCCATAGTTGAACTTGCCCGGCGCCTTCTTCATCGCGGCGACCAGCTCGGCCGCGGTCTTGTACGGCGACGATGCGGGCACGACCAGCGCGGTCGGACCGCCGGACAGCGCCGTGATCGGCGTGAAATCGCGCGCCGGGTCGTACGGCATCTTGCGGTACATGTGCACGTTGATCACATGCGTATTGGCGAGGATGCCCAGCGTGTAGCCGTCGGGCGCCGCACGCCGCAGCGCGGTGGCGCCGATGATGCCCCCGGCGCCAGGCATGTTCTCGACCACCAGCGGCTGGCCGAGCTTCTGGCCCAGCTCCGCAGACAGCGTGCGGGCGGTACTGTCCGGCGTGCTGCCGGCGATGAACGGGACGATCAGCCGGATCGGGCGGCTGGGGTAGTTGGCGGGCGCGGCAGCGCGGGCGGGCAGCAGGGCGCTTCCCAGCGCGGCGGCGCCAGCGGTGGCGAGCCATTCTCGGCGGTTCATGCTAGGTCTCCGTGGTCTTGTTGTATTGTCCTGATGCCGGCGGCGACCGTGCCGCCGGCACGGTCAAGCCTGTTGCTGCTTCGGCGGCTGCGCTTGCTGCTGCAGCGGCTCCAGTATCGCGCGCGCGATGGTGTTGCGCTGGATCTCGCTGGTGCCGGTGAAGATGCGGAACATGCGCAGCTTGCGGAAGGTCTGCTCGACCGGATGCCCGCGCGTGACGCCCACGTTGCCGTGGATCTGTACCGCCTTGTCGGCCACTTCGAAGCAGCGTTCCGAGACAAAGAGCTTGCATGCCGCGGCTTTCATGCGCAGGTCCGCGCCGGCATCGGCCAGCGCCGCGGTGTGCGCGATCATGCTTTCGCAGGCCCACAGCGCCGCGGCCATGTCGGCGAGCATGTGCTGGATCGCCTGGAAGCGCGCGATCGGGCCGCCGAACTGGCGGCGCTTGCCGGCGTATTCCACCGACGACTCGTAGGCGCGCATGGCCAGCCCCAGCATCGACGGGCAGTGCAGCAAGCGGTTCACGTTGATGCGCGACATGCCCAGCCTGAAGCCGTTGCCCTCGCCGCCGAAGATGTTGGCGCGCGGCACGCGCACGTTGTCGAAGCGGATATCGCCGTCGATATGCTGGCCCGACATCGGTACGTATTCATTGGTCACGGTCACGCCCGGCAGGTTCAGGTCGACCAGCACCGCGCTGATCGCCGGCGGCGTAGTGGTGGCATCCGTCACGCACATGACGATGGCGAAGTCCGCGAACGGCGCGCCGCTGATGTAGTGCTTGCCGCCGTTGATCACCAGCTCGTCGCCGTCGGCGATTGCGGTGGTCCTGATGCTCTGCGCGTCCGAGCCGGAATGCGTTTCGGTCAGCGCGAAGCAAGTCGACTTCTCGCCGCGGATGACGGGCTCGAAGTACTGCTTCAGTTGCGCCGGCGTGGCGTACTTGAGCATGTTACCCACGCGCGGCGGGCCGCCCAGGTCGCCCAGCACGTGCGCGGCCAGCGTCGAGCCGCTGGCGGCCAGGTCGGCCTTCAACGCGCATTGCTCCTGGATGTTCAGCCCCTTGCCGCCGAGCGATTCCGGCAGGCAGGCGGCATAGAACCCCAGTTCGTAAGAGCGGCGCCAGACCTTGCGCAGCACCTCGCGCGGCCACGGGTCTTCGGAACCGAGGCCCAGTTCCTGCTCCAGCGGGCGCAGTTCTTCGTCGATAAAGCGGCGGATGCCGGCGCGGGTTTCCACCAGCACGGGGTTGGTCAGGTGATCGAACATGGCGGGATCCTCGGCTAGTCAGTTGACGCGGCGCGCCACGCCTTGCCAGTAGCGTTCGCGCACGATCTTGCGGGCCAGCTTGCCGCTGGCGTTCTTGGGCAGCTCGGCGACAAAGTCGACCGAACGCGGCGACTTGTAGTCGGCGATGCGCTCGCGGCAGTGCGCGATCAGCTGCTGCGCGCTGGCTTCGCGGCCCGGGCGCAGCGTGACCACGGCCTTGACGCTCTCGCCCCAGGTGTCGTCGGGCACGCTGATGACGCAGGCTTCGAGCACGTCGGGGTGCTGGTACAGCGTGGCTTCGACCTCGGTCGGGTACACGTTGAAGCCGCCGGAGATGATCATGTCCTTCTTGCGGTCGACCAGGTACAGGTAGCCGGCGTCGTCCACGCGTGCCATGTCGCCGGTATGCAGCCAGCCGTCGACGATGGTCTCGGCGGTGAGCGCGGGCTCGCCCCAGTAGCCCTGGAAAACGTCTTCGCCGCGGATCACCAGTTCGCCGATCTCGCCCACTGCCACCTCGCGGCCTTGCTCGTCGACCACGCGCACTTCGGTCTCGCCCAGCGCGCGGCCGCATGAGGCCAGGCGCTCGGGATGATTGGCGATCGCGTCGGCGTGGTCAGCGGTCGACAGGCGCGTGACGCCTGAGGTGGATTCGCTGGCGCCATAGCCCTGCGACAGGATCGGGCCAATGCGCTCCCAGGCTTCGCGGATGCGCGCCGGCGCCATCGGTGCGGCGCCGTAGGCCAGCGTCTTCAGGCTGGACAGGTCGGCCTGCGCCAGCGAGGGCTCGGCCATCAGCATGTTGATCATCGCCGGCACCATGAACACGTGCGTGATGCGCAGCCGCGCCACCTCGGCGAGGAAGTGCGCGGGCTCGAACTTGTCGAACAGCACCAGCGTCGCGCCCAGGTACAGGTAGGGCTGCATCAGCATGCCGGAGGCGTGCGTGACCGGGCCGATCAGCGCCAGCCGGTCGCCGGGGCGAGCCGGGCGGTCCATGCCGGCCACCATTTTGCGCAGCGCCGCCATGCGGTTGCCGTAGGTCTGCATGGCCGCCTTGATCTTGCCGGTGGAGCCGGACGAGAAGTGCAGCACGGCCAGGTCGCTGGCGGCGGGGACGATATCGGGCGCGGTGGTGCCGGCGTTGGCCAGCAGCGATTCGTAGCCGACATAGCCGGCGGGCGCCTCGCCAATGGCGATAAACGTCTCGACGCTGCCGAAGCCCGGCGTGGAGCGTGAGTAGCCGGTGTAGCCGGGGCCGGCGATCAGCACGCGCGGCGTGCAGTTCTCGACCACGTCGCTGGCTTCCGCCGCGGTGAAGCGCGGATTCAGTGCTGCCTTGACCAGGCCTGCCTTGTACAGCGCGCATTCCAGTTCGACCAGTTCGGGCCGGTTGCGCGCCTGCACCGCCACGCGGTCGCCGCGCTGCAGCCCCAGCGCCAGCAGCGCATTGGCCAGGCGGGTGGAGCGCTCGTCCAGCTGGCGGTAGGTCACCACCTGGTCCTGGTAGAGAATGGCGGGCTGGTCGCCCCAGTAGCGCGCGGCGCGGCGCAGGAAGTACGCGAAACTCATGCTGTCTCCGTGATGCGAATGATGTTGTGCTATGGCTCTGCGCCTAAGTCTGTAAGATGGCGCCCATCACCACAATGCGCCAATGGCTATAAAGCCATAACTATCAGGAATGTGAGGCAATGGAGACGCGGGACCTGGAATACATCCTCGCCGTGGCGGCGCACGGCGGTATCGGCAGGGCGGCGGAGGCCCTCGGGATCAGCCAGCCGGCCCTGACCAAGGCGGTGCAGCGGGTGGAGGCGCAGGCCGGGCTGCCGCTGTTCGAACGTACTGCCAACGGCATGACCGCCACTTACGCCGGCGCGCGCTTCCTGGAGCGGGCGCGGCGTATCCGGCTGGAATACGAGGACGGCATCAAGGAAATGCTCGGCATCCGCACCGGCGAGCAGGGCGTGCTGCGCGTGGGCTATTCGCCGTCGATTCCGGGAGGCGTGATCCTGGGAGCGTGCCAGCAGCTGATGCGCGAGCGCCCGGTGGCGCGGCTGCGCTTGCGGCGCCGGCTGGCGCGTGACCTGCTGGACCTGCTCGCCGCGGGCGAACTCGATCTCGCGGTGGCCCCGGTGCAGGCTTCGACGGATTTTGCGGTGGAGCCGCTGTTTGACGACCGGCTGGTGGTGGTCGCCGACGAGGGCCATGCGCTATTGCGCCGGCGCAGGCTGCGCCTTGCGGACCTCGCCGACCAGGAATGGCTGCTGCCGGAGGCGCACATCACGCTGCGGCAGCAGGTCGATGCCGCCTTCCGCCAGCGCGGCCTGCCGGCGCCGCAGCCGCGCGTCGAGATCGATTTCGGCAGCACCTCGCTGTTCGCGCTGATGCAGGGCACGCAGATGCTGAGCATCGCCAATGCCGGCGGCGACGCCATGCAGCGCGGCCTGCGCGCGTTGCCGCTGGAAGTGGAAGAGCTGGACCTGCGCCGGCGGATCGGCGTGCTGAGCCGCGCCGGCGCATATCTGTCGCCGCTGGCGCAGCGCCTGACGGCGCTGCTGCGGGAGCACAGCCGCTGAGCGGGCTTCGGCGGATTACTGCAGCGGGATCTTGGCTACCGCCGCCAGCCGCTTCCAGCGCACGATCTCGTCTTTCTGGTACTGCAGCATTTCCGCCGGCGAAGACAGGATCAGCTTGGTCGACTGGCGCGTGTAGTAGTCGCGCACGTCGGGCGCGTTGCCGGCCTGCGTGAACAGGTCCTGCAGCCGCTTCACAACCGCCGGCGGCGTCCTGGCGGAAATCGCCGCGGCCACCCAGTTGTAGGCCAGGAAGTCGGGCAGGCCCGCCTCGACGATCGACGGCACGTCAGGCAACAGCGGCGAGCGCTGCGGCGCGGTATAGGCCAGCGCGCGGATCCTGCCGCCGCGCACCAGTTCGATCGCGCCGGTGGCATCGACCACGGCAAAGTCCACGTTGGCCGCCATCACGCCGTTGATGGCATCGCCCGCGCCCTTGTACGGCACCGGCGTGGTCTTGATCTTCGCCAGCTCGTTGAGCCATTCGCTGTACAGCGTGTACGAGATCGAACCCGTGCCGTAGTTGAGCGCGCCGGGCCGCTTGCGGGCGTCGTCCAGCAATTCCGCCAGCGTCCGGTAGGGCGAGCCGGCCGGCACGGATGACCACGCACGGCCCGCGCGACAGCAGCGTGATCGGCGCGAAATCCGTCAGCGGGTCATACGGCAGCTTGCGGAAGGTGGCGGCGTTGGTCGACAGCGTGGAGTTGCTGCCGATGAACACCGTGTAGCCGTCCGCCGGCGCGTTCAGCGCGGTCTGCACGCCGATAAAGCCGTTGCCGCCGGGCTTGTTCTCGACCACCACGCCCTGGCCGGTCAGCTCGCCGATCTTCTTGGCGAACATGCGCGCGGTGGTGTCGGTGCCGCTGCCGGCCGGGAACGGCACGATGAAGCGCATGGGGCGCGAGGGGAAGGCGTCCTCGGCGGCAAGCGCCGGCAGCGGTGCGATGCCGGCTGCCAGTGCCGCGGCGGCGAGCCCGAGGAAGCGGCGGCGCGAACGGTAAGGCTGTTGCATGGTGTCTCCTTTCGGTCGGAAAAGCCCGGCGTGTTCTCCGCCGGTGCAAGAGGTCGGTCAGACTCAGCGGCGCAGGCCGAGCAGGTCGCGCGCGATCACCCAGCGGTGCACTTCGCTGGGCCCTTCGTAGATGCGCATCAGCCGGGTCTCGTTGGCCATCTGCTGCAGCGGCAGTTCCTTGGTCATGCCCATCGCGCCAAAGGTCTGCATCGCCTGGTCGATCACTTCCCACGCCATTTCGGTGGCGAAGACCTTGATCATCGAGACCTGTGTGCGCGCCTCCTCGCCGGCATCGATGCGGCTGGCGGCTTCGTACGTCATCAGGCGGCAGGCGTGGATGCGGGTGGCGGCGTCCGCCACCCACCACTGGATCGCCTGGCGCTGTGCCAGCGGGGCGCCGAAGGTCTGCCGTTGCGGCGCGTATTCGCAGATCATGTCGAGCGCGCGCTGCGCCCGGCCGATGCACCACGCGGCCATCTGCACGCGGCGCGTGGACAGGCGCGCCTGCATCGGTGCAAAGCCCTGGCCTTCGGTGCCAAGCAACTGCGTGGCGGGAACGCGGCAATCCTCCAGCACGATTTCGTAGGTGGAATGGCCGCCGATCATCGGGATGCGCCGCTCCACGCGCAGGCCGGGCGTGCCGCGCTCGACGATAAAGGCCGAGATGCCGCCGCGCGCCCCCTTCGCCTTGTCGGACACTGCCATCACGATAGTCCAGTCGGCGCGCGCCGCGCGGCTGATCCAGATCTTGCGGCCATTGAGCACCCAGTGGTCGCCGTCGCGTTCTGCGCGCGTGGTCATCATGGCCGGGTCGCCGCCGGCGCCGGGCTCGGAAATGGCGATGGCCGATACCGTTTCGCCGCGCGCATACGGATCCAGGTAGCGCTCGCGCTGGGCGTCGTTCGCGGTCAGCATCAGCATGCGCAGGTTGGGCGAATCCGGCGGCAGGTCGTAGGGTGTGATGGTCTTGCCGAGTTCTTCGTTGACGCCGACCATCGCCACCACGGGCAGGTCGGCGCCGCCCATTTCGGTGGGCGCGTCCAGTCCCCACAGGCCAAGCTCGCGCGACAGGCCATCGAGTCGCGCGTGTTCTTCAGGCAGCAGCATGTGCTGCCCGCCTTCGGCCTCGCGGGCCAGCACCGCCGGCTCCAGCGGGATCAGCTGCTCGCGCACGAAGCGCGCGACCAGGTCCTTGAGCATGCGGTGTTCTTCATCGAGCTGGAAATTCATGCGTGTCTCCTTGTTAGTCCTGGGCGCCGGCGGGTGTGCCAGCATGCACGGCGGGCAGGGTGATGCCCGCTTCCTGCAAGACTTCGGCGGTGTGTTCGCCCAGTGCTGGCGCATGCCGGCGCAACGACAGCGGCGTGGCCGAGAAGCGCGCGGCGGGGCGTACTTCGCGCAACGGACCTTCGGTGGGGTGCCGGGTGGCCTGGAACAGTCCCACCGCGCGCAGGTGGGGATGGTCGACCAGCGCATCGAGGTCGTAGATCGGCGTGGCGGGGATGTCGAGCGATTCGAACAGCGCCATCCATTCTTCGGTGTTGCGTTCCGGGGTCAGCTCGGCAAGATGGCCGTACAGCGCGCGGATATTGGCATTGCGCTGCGCGCGGTCGCTGACTTCGTAGCGGTCGGCAAGGTCGTCGCGGCCGACCGCGCGGAAGAAGGCGTGCCAGTGGCGCTCGGTATAGGGCAGCGCGCAGATCCAGCCGTCGCGCGTCGGCGCGGGGCGGCGGCCGCCCTGCAGCAGCCGCGCATAGCCCGCGCCGGCGGGAGCGGGCTCGAAGGTCAGGCCGCCCAGGTGCTCGGTCATCACGAAGGCGGCCATGGTCTCCAGCATCGGCACTTCGACCGACTGGCCCACGCCATGTCGTTCGCGATGCAGCAGCGCGGCGAGCACTGCGTTGGCCAGCGCCAGCCCGGTGGTCTTGTCGGCGATCAGGCTGGGCACGTATTCCGGCCGCTCGCCGTTGCCGGCACCCAGTGCCACCAGTCCGCAGCCGGCCTGGATGATGTCGTCGAAGGCGGGCTTGTCGCGGTGCGGGCCGTCCTGGCCGAAGCCGGTGGCGACGCAGTAGACGATGCGCGGATTGATGCGGGCGACCGCCTCGTAGCCAAAGCCCAGCCGCTCGATCGCCGCCACGCGCATGTTGTGCACCAGCACGTCGGCGCCGGCGATCAGCGCGCGCAGCGCTTCGGCGCCCTCGGGAGTCTTCAGGTCGAGCACGACCGAGCGCTTGTTGCGGTTCAGCGCCAGGTAGATCGAGCTCATGCCGGCATGCTGCGAGACGCCGTTGGCGCGCATCAGATCGCCTTCGGGGCCTTCGATCTTGATCACGTCGGCGCCAAAGTCGGCCAGCACCTGCGTGGCCAGCGGGCCGAGCACGACCGCGGTGAGGTCCAGCACGCGGATGCCGTCGAGCGGGCCTGCGGGCGTGGCACGGGTGTGTTGTCCAGGCACGGGTTGCTCCTTAGCGGCGGTGGAACACCGGAGTGCGGCGCTCGGCCATCGCGGCCACGCCTTCGCGGAAGTCTTCGCTGCGGAACTGCCCGCGCTGGATGGCCAGCTCGCGCTGGTTAACCTCGGCGATCCGGTCCGCCAGTCCTTCGCGCAGCGTGGCGCGCGTGGTCTCCACCGCCAGCGGCGCGGAGCTGGCGATCTCCTGCGCCAGCGCCATGGCGCGGCCGTTGACTTCAGCCTTGGCCACCAGTTCATCGGCCAGGCCGATGGCGACGGCGTCGGTGCCGGAGATGCGGCGGCCGGTGTAGAAGAGCAGCGCGGCCTGCTGTTCGCCGACCAGCCGCGGCAGCGTCACGCTGAGGCCGAAGCCGGGGTGGAAGCCGAGCCGGTTGAAGTTGGCGCTGAAGCGCGCCTCGGCGCAGGTCACGCGGAAGTCCGCCACCAATGCCAGGCCGAGTCCCGCGCCGACGGCGGCGCCCTCCACCGCGGCGACGATGGGCTTGCGGTTGCGGTATAGCTTCATTGCATGCACATAGAAGCTGGCCGGGTCGTTGGCGACCTCGCCCTGGCCGGCGCCGCTGAAGTCGGCGCCCGCGCAGAAGGCGTTGACTCCGGAGGCCAGCACGACGGCGCGGCAGCCCGGGTCGTCATCCAGCGCCAGCAGGGTGTCCGCGAGCCGGCGCATCACGTCGGCATCGGCAAAGTTGTGCGGCGGACGGGACAGCACGATGCGGGCGACGTGGCCGTCGCGGCTGAGCTGGATATCGGCGTCGGATGACATGCGGGGCGCTCCTCTGTGGTGTGGGCCGGGGAAAAGGCCGGCAGAGACCACAGTATTCGCCCTGCCGGGCCTCGCCGCTATACTCGGATTTCACTTAATGAAATTATGCGGAGATGGCCGAAACAGCACCCGAAGCACCCGAAGCGGTGTCGACGCGCCGCGCGACCCACCAGACCGGCCGCTTTACCCGCGACACCGCCGGCAGCCAGTCGCTGGAACGGGGGCTGGTGCTGCTGCGCGCTTTCCGCGTGGGCACCACCAGCCTGACCAATGCCGAACTGGCCGCGCGCACCGGCCTGCCACGGCCGACCGTCAGCCGGCTGACGCGCTCGCTGGTGGACGCCAGCTTCCTGCGCTACGACGTCAACGAACGCGCTTACCGGCTCGCGCCGGTGGTGCTGAGCCTGGCCGATGCCTTCCGCCACGCCAACCGCGCCGCGGATATTGCGCTGCCGCTGATGCGCAGGGTGGCTGAGGCCGGCAAGGTCAACGTGGGATTGGCGGTGGGCGACAAGCTCGACATGGTGTACCTGGCCTCGATCCGGCACAGCCGCGACAGCGTTTCGCGCACGCGGCGCGTGGTGCCGGGCACGCGCGTGCCGATGGAGCTGACATCGATCGGGCTGGCATGGCTGGGGGCGCAGCCGGACGGCGTGCGGGAAGACCTGCTGGAAGGCATTGCGGCGCGGCAGGCTGAGGCCTGGCCGGCGATGCGCGCGCGCGTGCTGGGGGCCATCGAGCAGTCGCAACAGCGCGGCTTCTGCACCGCCGCTTACCAGCAGGGGCATTTGCTGGCGGTGGGCGCGGCATTCCGCGGCCCCGACCAGCAGCTCTATGGCCTGAACATCAGCTTCCCGTATTCAGCCAGCGAGCGCAGGCGCGACAACGCCCGCTATGCGGCGAAGCTGGCGCGGCTGATGGACGATATCCAGTCGGCGTGGCAGCATGCCGGCGGTGGCTAGCGCCGGGCTCAGTACACCGGCGCCATGCCGGCGGGCCGGTTCTTGAAGCGGCGGTGGACCCAGTAGTACTGCTCCGGCATGGTCGCGATCTGCTTTTCCAGGAAGGCATTCATGCGGCGCGAATCCTCCTCCACGGACCCGGACGGAAAGCCCTCCAGCGGGTCAAAGATACGGAGGCGGTAGCCGCGGTAGTCGGGCAGCACCTCGGTGGTAAAGGGCACCACGCGCGCACCGGTCATGCTGGCCAGCCGCGAGGCCGACGTCAGCGTGCAGGCCGGCACGCCGAAGAACGGCACGAACACCGAATCGGCCAGGCCGAAGTCCATGTCCGCCGCCAGCATCACCGGGCAGCCGGCACGCAACGTGCGAACCACCTGCTTGCCGCTGCCGCTGCGCGGAATCATCTCGGCGCCAAAGCGCCCGCGCTGCGTCCGCGCGATCTCTTCCAGCAGCGGGCTCGACATCTTGGTGTACAGCGATGCGACCGGGTGGCGGATCGAATAGAACATGCACCCGGCTTCGATCCCGACGAAATGGAAACCCAGGAAGATGGTGGGTTGCTCGGTGCAGGTGGACAGGTCGATGCGGGTGTCCAGTTCGATCAGCTGGTCCAGCCGTCCGGCATCGCCGAACCATTGCACGCCGCGCTCGAGATAGCTGCGCATGACGTGGCCGAAATGGCACCGTGCCAGTTGCTGCCGGCTGGCTTCGTCCATGTCGGGGAAGCACAGCGCCAGGTTGGTCAGCACAATGCGGCGGCGGCGGCTGGGGATCTGGTACAGCAGCTTGCCTAGCGCGTCGCCAAGGCGCGCCGTCACGCCATAAGGCAGCGCGGCAATAAGCTTGAAGACAGCGACGGTGAGTGCGGCCCGGAGCCGATGGGTCATGTGGATCCTGTGGGGGCGATGGCGGCAGCGCGGCGTCCAGGCGCGCGGCTGCACAGCGATGATTCGGCGCCACGGCAGGTGGCGGGCGAGGGCGGGCGGGGCGCGCGCGGTCGGCAAGAACGATGGCCGGCGGCCCCGGCACGTCAATGGGCGCCGCCTGGTGCGCACTGTGTGCGCGTCGGAAATGGCAAGAAAGATGCCGGAAAGCGGACCATGGCGCGCATTTGCGCTGCCCTGGTGCTAAACGCGCACTGTAGCACGTTGCGGCAGGGTGGCTTGTAGCGAGGTGTTACAACGACGACAAGTGCCCGTCACGCACCGCGCGAAAGGGCGGCGCACAGGCGCACACGCACAGGCTTGTACGGCTGCGCTGGCGCCCCGCGGAAGCGCTTCGCCCTCAGTGTTTCAGTTCGCCGAGGTAGTAGTTGATTTCCGCCAGCAGCGTGTCGTGGAATTCCGCCGGCAGGCCCCGGTCGTCGGTCAGCGTCAGCAACTGGTCGACGCGCACGCGGAAGCGCCGCTCCACCCCGGCCTGGGCCGCCGGCGGCAGCCCGGCGGCCAGGGCGCCGAGCAGTTCCCGTATCACCAGCAGGCGCGCGCCGTACTGGACCATGGCATCACCCTGGGTCTTCAGGTTGGTGGCCAGCGGGTCCGGGCTGGCTGGCGCCGCGGGCGCGGTGGGCACGGCGTGCGCGGGCGCCAGGTTGCCTGCATCGTTGGCGGCCTGGGGTGGCGCCGCGGCGCCGAGTATGCGGGACAGCAGGTTGATCCTGAACATCGGCAGGCTCCCCGAGGACAATCGTGAAGACCGCGTGCATGCGCGCGGCTGGCCGGTCTGGCTGACTTGCCAATCTTGGAAGGCCGAGGCGGCG
This sequence comes from Cupriavidus phytohabitans, assembly GCF_017815025.1. Classification (NCBI taxonomy): domain Bacteria; kingdom Pseudomonadati; phylum Pseudomonadota; class Betaproteobacteria; order Burkholderiales; family Burkholderiaceae; genus Cupriavidus; species Cupriavidus phytohabitans. The sequence goes on along the minus strand of NZ_JAGIQB010000014.1, from coordinate 47,572 downwards.
CTGACAGTGCGGCAGGAAACAATGCCCGCCACGGCGCGCTCAGGCCACCGTCCTGCGCGCGGCCGCCTTGCGGCCCTTGCCGGCACGCGCGGGCGGCATGCACAGGCCGCAAACATAGTGCCGGCGCGGGCCATGGGCGTGGACCACGTAGTCGCCTGCGCAGCGCCGGCAGCGCTCCAGCTGCAGCATGCCGTTCTCGTGGAAGCGCACCAGCGTCCAGGCGCGGGTGAAGCTGAGTTCCGCGGTTTCCCCGGTTACGGACAGTTGCTCCCGGTAGACGCGGTAGCCCGACAGCACCGCGCGGATACCCGCCAGCCCGCCGGCGTCGCGCATGAAGCGATAGGCATTGAGCAGCATCGACGCATGCGCATTGGGCCGCCACGTCACGAACCAGTCGGTCGAAAAGGGCAGCATGCCCCTTGGCGGCGATGCCCCGCGCAATTCCTTGTACAGCCGGACCAGCCGCACGCGCGGCAACGACAGCGCGGATTCCAGCACTTGCAGGCGTGCACCCACCCCGATCAGTTCGATCGCCAGCTGGGTCTGCTCGACGTCATGCAGCACGCTCTTGCCGGCGGACAGTGGGGTCGTGTTTGGCGGGGCCGTGGCGGTGCGCAGATCCATCGTTTCAGGTTGTTTTCGCTAAATTGCGATGGATTTTATGAATCGGGGTGTTGTTATAACTCTGATATGCATCAAACGTCGCTTTTCGGCCGGATGTGTAGGAGAAGTGCCCACACGGTATAGGACGGACGCCGATTTTTCCCTGGCACCCATGCGCTACGCTTCAGGAACACGTAAACGACTCGGGAGCTACCCATGGCTGCGAACTTCCTCATCAGGCAGACGCCCCAGGGCTGGGAACTGACGGTCGAAAGTGCACGCAAGGGCCTGGTTCATTGCGAGGACCGGGACGTCGCCGTCAACATCGGCAAAGCCGCGGCAAAGCGGCGTGGCGTCGAGCTGCTCATGCAGGAAGACCAGGACGGCAGCGAATCCGCGCTGGGCTTTGCGGAGTCACTGGCAGCCTGAGGCGATGCATCATCGGGGATCCACGCCAGGATCCTCTTGACGAACATCCGGGGTCTCCCAGGCATCGCAAGGATGCCTTACAACGGCGGGCGCTTTTTACAGGGCGCCCGCCGTTGCGTTGGCTTGCGTTGCATCACAGCAAGCGGCGCCGGGATGTCTGCCTCAGTGGTACGGAACTTGCGCCCTCTGGCAACCGGTGCGGCGCGGCTGCATGCCGGCGCCGCAGTTCCCATCCCGCAGTTCCGATCGGCAGGAGACCAACCATGCATCCATTCCGGAATCAAGGCAGCAGCAGCTCGTGGTGGCGCGACGAAGAGGCGCCGCGCCGCGACCGCGCGGACGACCCGCGCGGCCATGGCGAAGGACGCTACGGGCAGTCGGGCGGGCCGGCCCGCGACTATGGCGAAGGGCGATACGAAGGCCGCCAGCGCCACGGCGGCGATATCCGGGGGCAAGGCTATTACGGCAGCCGTCAGGGCGGCGGCGAAGACTGGCAGAGGTCTGGCCAGCGGGCACCGTGGGACGACGAAGAAGCGTGGCGCGGCGGCGGCTCGGACCAGGGCGGCAACGTGCGCGACGAGTGGGGGGAAAGCCGTCACGGCGGCCAGGCTATGACCGGCCGCCAGGGCGGCACGGGCTCGCGCCAAAGCGAGCATGGCCAGGGTTACGGCATTTCCGATTACGCTTCGCCCGGACGCAGCGCCGCCGATTTCGGCAGGCAGGGTCCGGGCGAAGGGAGGATTGGCCAGCAGTTGCGCGGGCGCGATCGCGTCGGCCCGCGGGGCTACCAGCGCAGCGACGAGCGTATCCGTGAAGAAATCTGCGAGCGCCTGGCCCATGCGCCCCATGTCGATGTGCAGGACGTCGAGGTCGACGTGGAGGGCGGGGTAGTGCGGCTGAGCGGCAACGTGTGTGATCGCCGCCAGAAGTACTGCATCGAAGACATCGCCGACGACGTGTTCGGCGTACGCGAGGTCCATAACGGGATCCGGCTCGGCGCTGCGGGACCGTTCGGCGTCTCGGGAATTTCCGAGGGTGCCGGGGATACACGCCGCACCGGTTCCGCCGGGGGCGGGCAAGGCCATGTCAGCGGCGTCAGCAGTGCCGGCAGCGCGACCGGGTCGACCGCCAGCAGCTATGGTGGCGGCATGGAAGCGGGCAGCGGCGGCCCGGGTGCCGGCCGGGACAGCACCGGGGGCACCACGCGCATCTGATTCCCGCGCTTCTGCGCTTCCCGCGCGATGGCACAGGGCTGCGCCGCTGGCGCGGCCCGCTCGCCGTTGCGTTCAAGCGTCGCCGCGCGGCTGGCCAGGTGATGGTGTGTCAGGCGGTTCCTCCGGCGGCAGCCGGTCGTCGGCCTCGCTGCGCGGCTGCGCCATACGCCGATGCTGCTCGGCCAGCACGTCGGCTGGCGTGACCATGGCAATCGCCGCGCGCAGCTTGTTCTGCCACCCGGTGATGACTTCGCCTTCGCCGCGCATCATCGTATCGAAGCCCATCCGCGCGACCTCGCTGGGGTCGGCCTTCTTCTGCTGGCCGATCCTGGTGTCAAGCAGGTCGGCCCGCTCGAAGAACTCCGTCTCGGTTGCGCCGGGCATCAGGCAGGTCACGGTGACGCCGCTGCCCAGCAATTCGTGCCGCAGCGCGTATGAAAACGAATCCAGGAACGCCTTGGTGGCGTTGTAAACCGCCTGGTAGGTGCCGGGCATGAAGCCGGCGATCGAACCCGTGATCAGGATGCGTCCGCTGCGCTGCTCGCGCATGCGCTGGCCCACCCGGTGCAACAGGTGGACGGTGCCCGTCACGTTGGTCTCCAGCACCCGCTGGATGTCGGCAAAGTCCTGGTCCAGGAACGCGTGGCCGAGGCCGCGGCCGGCATTGGCGCAGAGCACGTCGACGCGGCGGTTGTCGAAGGCCGCGCACAACTGCTCCACGCCGGCCGGCGTGGAGAGGTCCGCCACCAGCGCCTCCACCTGAGCACCCTCGTCGCGCAGTTGCACGGCGGCAATTTCGATCTGCGGCTCATCGGCGGCAATGACGAGGTCATAGCCGCGCTGCACGCAGCAGCGCGCCAATTCATAGCCGATGCCTGACGAGGCACCGGTGACTACGGCAAGCAGGCCGGTGCGGACCGGGGAAGGAGAAGGAGACGAAATATCAGCCACGATGGCCTCCGGGACGGGCAGCGGAGGGCATTCTTACCGCCGCGTTGTAAGGTTTAGCGACACATGCTGCCAGCCGGGACTGCCTCAGCCCACTCGCCGCCAGGCATGTATGCCGAACCAGACGCCCAGCAGTGCCACGATCGTCGCCAGCAGGGCCAGCGCCGCGCATGCCGCGGGCGCGAGCGAGCCGAACCACGCAAAGGCGTCGGTGCGCCGCCACAGTACCCAGGCGAGCGTGGCCGCCATCAGTACCAGCGCGGTCTGCGTGAGCGCCTCGACCACGCGCATGGAGCCGCGGGCGGTGCTGTCCAGCGGATCGCGGCGGGCTTCCGCGGCAGTGACTTCGGGATCTTCCATGGCGCTGCGCTCAAGGGGCGGATGCTATTGCCGTGCAAGTCCCGTTCCCGGGCGGAATCACGCAGGCATGGGCTTCAGGCCGCTCAGAAGACTCCCAGCGCCAGGCCCGCCGCCAGGCCTTCGCCCAGCGCCGCGCAACGTGCCAGGTCGTCCGCTTCGACCTGCTTGGGGGCGAGGATGCGCTCCGGCGTCTGCGCGTGCGTGCAGACAATCAGCCCGGGCGCAACGGGGTTGAGGCGCCAGCCCGTGGCGATGCGCTCGACCTGGCGCAGTGCGTTCTGGCCATCACTGCCGGCGCAGATCATGGTGGCGTAGGGGCGGCCGTTGATCCGGTCCAGCGCGGGGTAATAACAGCGGTCGAAGAAGTCCTTCATCATCCCCGCGATGGCGGCGAGGTTTTCCGGCGTGGCGAACAGGTAACCGTCGGCAGCCAGCACATCGTCCGGGCCGGCCTCGGCCGCACGCTTGAGCACGACGACCACGCCTTCCTGTGTGCGCGCCGCCGCCGCGGCGGCCTCGGCCATCTGGCGGGTGCCGCCGGTCATGGTGTGGTAGACGATCAACAGCGTTTTCATGGTGCGAATGGGATGCGCCGGGTCACTGTAGCACGCCGGGCGCCAGTGGCGACCTGGGAACTTTTACAACGCGCCGGCGGACTGACCGGCATGGGCGCCGGCGTTAGAATGTGGCGCCTGTGCAAGTTTACGCCCCCGCTCCCAGGAGTTTCCAAGATGCTTTCGCCGTGCCCGCCGCTGTCTCCGCGTTCCCTGTCCGCCACGCTGGTGCTGGCGTTGTCGCTTGGCTGCGCAGCGGCTGTGCAGGCTGCGGAAGACGCGCCAAAGCCGCGCGGGCGCGACGAGGCACCCGAAGCCCCGATCGCGTGCATGAAGGCGGTCAAGGCCGCGCTGCCCAACCCCGGCAGCTTCAAGTGGGTCAGTGGCAAGACCCGCAAGGTCGCGGAAGACGCCTACAGCGTGGTGGGCGATGTCGAGTACCTCGCGCAGGACGGCGCGGTGCGCAAGGCCAAGGTCCAGTGCGACGTCATGCGTGCGCCCGGCAACCAGTTCGTGGTGCCCAAGGTGCGTCTGCCGCAGTAAATCCAGCCGGACAGTCAGGCACTGCGCTCCCTGCGCGGCATACGCGGCATACGCGGCATCTGGCAAAGAAATGTGGATGCTGTCCATTTCGTTTGCTAGTCTATGTGTACGGCATCCACAAACGCCCGTGCCGGGCGCAGTGGCCGCAAACGCGAGGAGACCCTGCATGAAGACCGAAGCACAGAAGGAACACCGCTGGCTGCAACGGCTGGTAGGCGAATGGATGGCCGAAGGCGAGGCCGTGATGGGACCGGACCTGCCTGCGCAGAAGTGGCACATCCCCGAGCGCGTGACCGCTATTGGCGAGCTCTGGGTACAGGGCACGGCGCAGGGCGACATGCCGGGGTGCGGCCCCGCCACCACCGTGATGACGCTGGGCTACGACCCGGCCCGCAAGCATTTCGTCGGTACCTTCATCGGCTCGATGATGACCTACCTGTGGGTCTACGAGGGTGACCTCGATGCCGGCGGCCAGCAGCTGACGCTGCGCGCCGAGGGACCGGACTGTTCGGGCAATGGCCGCACGGTCCAGTACCGCGATGTGATCGCCTTCAAGGATGACAACGAACGGACGCTGACGTCGTTCATGCAAGGCGAGAACGGCGAGTGGACCGAGATCATGAAGGCCACCTACCGCCGCAAGCGCTAGCGCGGCGACCGTTCCTGAGGCTCAGGTGCGCTCGCCCGCGGCATGGGCGACGCGCGCCATCCGGCGCCCGGGACCGCCTGGCCCGTGATGCTGGTCGTCCTGCTGGTTGTCCGGCGGGCTATCGGGCTGGCCATCCTGTCGATTCACTGGCCGGCGCCGTTCCGCCTTGCGGCGTTCGGCATTGCGCCGCCGCCGGCGCCGCAGCAACAGCAGCAGCGATGCGGGCAGCAACAGCACCAGCGCCAGCAGGGCAAAAGTCGCCAGCCCCGGGTCGCGCGCCGCGGCGGCAACGCGGTCGACCAGGAAGGCCGAGATCGCGATGCCCGGCAGCATCCCCAGCGCCGTGCCTGCCAGGCAGTCGCGCAGGCTGATGCGAGAGGCGCCGACCACCAGGTTGACCAGCGAGAACGGTGCGATCGGCACCAGCCGCAACACCACCATCGCCAGCACGCCATGCCTGCTCAGCTGGTGGCTGACCCGGTTCAGCCGGCGGCCGCCGAAGCGCCGCACGGTATTGCGGCCGAGCAGGCGGCCCGCCAGGTAGCCCGCGCCGGTGCTCAGCATGGTGCCGCCCAGCGCCAGCGCGGCGCCGTAGAGCGGCCCGAACACCACCACGGTCACGAGGATCAGCAGCGTCACCGGCAGCATGGTTACGGCTCCGGCCAGGTACATCCCCATCATCGCCAGCGGCGCCATGGGCATGTCGTCCAGGCGCTCGACGACGGCCAGCAGCGCGCGGAAATCCGCCCATTCACGCAGCGGCGTGTAGCGCCAGGCGAAAGCCAGCCCCGCCAGCCCCAGCGCCAGCGCCACCATCACGCCGACACGGCCCATCACGCGCGGGCGCGCTTCGTGGCTGACGAACTCGGCCAGCACCTGGTCGGTATCGATGGGCTCGATGGGGTCCAGCAGGTGGTTGGCCGGCGAGGCGGCATCAAGGTCGTCCGGGAGCGGCGGCGCGTAGTCTTGCAGCGTGCGGCCATCGGTTCGCTGCAGTGCGCGGATGGCCGCCAGCAGGCTGCGCGTTTCGGCCACCTTGGCCTGGAATGCCTCGGGCGCGACGTCCAGGTGCTCGCCCAGCAGCCGGGCCCGCATCGCCGCGATGGCTTCACGCACGCGCGGGTCGCCGCCCGAGGTCACGACCACGTTGCATTCGGTATCCAGGCCCAACGAACGGTTGCTGAGGTTGGATGAGCCGATGGTCAGGATATCGTCGTCGATCACCGTGACCTTGCTGTGGATGTTGACGCATTCCGGCAGCAGGCCAGGGATCTCGGGGCAGTACAGGTGGAAACGGTCGCCGCTGTCCGCCGCGCGCAGGCGCCGGTACAGGCGCGCGCGCAGCACCCCCATGCTGTGCGCCTCCAGCCAGCCGCTTTCGTTGCGCCGCGACACCAGCACGATGTCCGGCCCGTCTTCTCGCCCCAGCCGCGCGGCCAGCGCCTTGGCGATCTCGCCCGAGCTGAAGTACTGGTTTTCCATGTAGATGCTGTGCCGGGCTGACGCAATGGCGTCGCGCATCAGCCTGCGGATCTCGCTCACGCCTGGCTCGTCCTCGCACACCGGCATGGTGCGGGCAATGCCGACGCGCACGTCGGTCAGTTCCGGCGCCAGGCTGGGCGGCCAGGGATCCGAGGATGTTGCCGCTGGCGGACGCGGCTTGCGCCCGGTCGCGCGCAGCCAGCGCGCCGCGCACAGGATGGCGAGCGCGGTGGCGGCCTCGCCATCGAGGGCGCACTGGACGTCATGGAAAGGCGGATAGGACTTGCCTTCGGCAACGCGCAGCGGCGCGCATGGCGCGTGGCTGTTGTCGTCCCAGCGGCGCAGCGTCAGGTCCAGCCCGCCCACAAAAGCGACCTTGCTGTCGATCACCACCACCTTCTGGTGGTGCGAGGCGCCTGGGGGATGGTTGCCGTCGAGGCGGAACGACAGGTGCCGGTGCGCCTGCCAGTGCGCGCTGGCCGAAGGCAGCCATTCGCGCTCCATCGCCATCACCATGGCGTAGTCCCAGCTCAGGATGTAGATGCGCAAATTGGGACGGCGGTCGGCCAGTGCGCAGAGGAAGTCGCGCAGCCCGTCGGGCAGGCCGTCCTGCGCGCCTTCAGGCACCAGTTCCATGCGGCTGTCGATGTCCCAGCCGAGGATAAAGATGGTGTGCTCGGCGCGCGGCAATGCTTCGCGCAGCGCGCGGAAATAGGCGTCGCCGTCGACGAGCATGGCAAAGCGGCGGCAAGGTTCGACACGCCAGCAGTTGCGCCCCGGTTCCAGCGTAAAGGGAGGCGGTTCATGCAATGGATGCGGAGTGTCCGGCGTTGGCTGCGCCGGGGTGCCGGGCGGATTCGTTGGCCTCATGTCGCGCGCTCACGGGGATAAGCCTTAAGCGTCACGCAAATTCCATACCGGAGGGGCGTGCCGGGAGGCCGGCGAGCGTTGGCGCAATGGAAGCGGCGCACGCCGCTAGGGGATTGACGGTGCGGTGGGGCGCTGGATGTGCGGCGCGTGTGCGTCGCTTGTTTTGTTCGCCGTAGCCGCCTTTGTAAGAACCGCACTGCCGGCGAAGCGGCGCCGGCAGTTCTTACGATGCCGGGCGGCGCGCCGGGCGTGCGATGCCCCAGGCGTCTAGCAACGGCTGGAAGTGCGGCGTGTTCTCGCGTACGGCCGGAGTGACCTTGCGCGGCGGCGGCAGCGGCCTGCCGGTCAGTACCAGCAAGGTATCGGCCTGCGCGGCCACATCTGGTTCGCCGGCATAGGCGACCACGCCCATCTGGCGGGCCGATTTCAGGGCGCGGGTCAGTTCCGCGGCACTCAGGCGGCTGGCGGCGGCAAGCCGGTGCCGGGGCATGGGCCCCTTGGCACGCAGGCAGTTCATCAGAGCCAGCACGCATTCCCGGGTGGTTCGATCCATGTCGCTGCGTCAGAGGATTGGTGCATCCGCCTGACCCTTTTCGGGCCATGCCGGATGCGGGAATCCATTCTTTCGCAGGGGTCATATCTTTGCCAACCGGATATGACACTTGTTCACATTTGCGGCGCGTCGTCGGGAACGCCTTCAGTGCCGGGTTTGCGGATCGCCACACGGAAACCGGTGGTCCGGGCCGCCGGCCGACCCGGCGGCGTCGTTCTGGCGGCGCCATCGGCGGACCTGCCTGTCGTGCACGTCGGTGGCCATTTCGCGCAGTTCGGCGATCCTGGCCTCAAGCGGGTCGGGATAGATGTCGAGCGGACGGAACCTGAGGATGCGGGACATGACGGGATCTCTGTAAGTGCCTGCTCTTAGTATTGGCACTGAACCCGTCGATTGCATCCACCAATTTCCACGCCGTTGATCGATCTGGCTTAATCTTGACTGCGCAATGAACCAGTGAACGATTGCCAGCTACAGCCAGACGGGTGCGAATGCCGGGTGCGGGCCGCCGTTTCCAGTCCGCTGGACCGTATTCAATGCCTGAGGCCGGACATCGTGCTGGCGTCGCGGCAATAGATCTTGCGCTCGCGCACGAGGCCATCGCGCCCATGGATGCACAGTGGCACGCCATCCCGGCGCGCCCGCACCCAGCCCGCGGCGATGGCGGCTTCCTGGGTGGGAAAGTGCAGCGCCGTGGCTTCCTCGTCAGCGCCCATGCCGTCCATGCCTTCGATGGTCAGGGCCCATTCGCCGTCGCGGGCGGCATTGTCGTTGTCGTTCTCGGTGGCGGCAGGAAGCACGTGGATACTGCGTGACGTCATGGTGGTCTCCCAGGGAAGTGGACAAGTGTGGCCCTACATTTCTAAGCGAAGCCGCGCCGCGCGGGTATCGGTCGCTGTCCTACACCGCGCGGACAGGTCGCGCCGTCGGCTGACATCGGGGTAGGACGAAAGCCGACTTTTCGCGCGGTTGCCGGTTGCTACGATCCAATTGCCGGTTGGGCATGAAGCTGCCCGGTCAAGCCATCCCGAGCTATTCCATCCTGCGGCGCATGCCGCTTCCACAAGAAGCAAGGAGATCGTCATGAGAAAGCTATTTGCTCTGTTTGCCCTCGCTGGCGTGATGCTGGTCACGGGTTGCAACACCATGGCCGGTGCAGGCAAGGATATCGAACGCGGCGGCGAGAAAGTGCAAGGCGCGGCGGAAAACACCAAGCAGAAAATGTAATCGCCTGCGGATCGCAGGCGACGCGGAGGCCAACGGCCCGTGCCCCAGGCACGGGCCGTTTTCGTTCGCAGGGAATCTCTGAGAGCGGGTCTAATGCGCGGCCGTCACGGCCACGCGCTCTTCGTCGGTGCGGCTGCGGCGCCAGCTCGCCGGCGGCAGGCCGAACTCGCGCTTGAAAGCGCGGCTGAACGCCGCCTCTGAGTCATACCCGACCGCCCCGGCGATTTCGCCGATCGAGCGGTTGCCGCTGCGCAGTTCCGCCGCCGCGGTGCGCAGGCGCCAGTGCGCGAGGTACTGCATTGGCGGCTGGCCGAGCAGGTCGGTAAAGCGCTGCGCCAGCGCCGAGCGCGAGAGCCCGACGTTGCCGGCCAGCTCGTCCACCGTCCACGGGTAGGCCGGGCGCGCGTGCATGCGCGACAGCGCACGCCCCACGTAGCGATCGCGCAGCGCGGCGAGCCAGCCGCTTTCGTTTTCCGGCAGCGTGTCGATGCAGCGCCGCACCGCCTGCACGAAGAGCAGTTCCGACAGCTTGGCCAGCACCGTGGCGGTGCCCGCCCGCGGCTCGGCGGCTTCCGATGTGGCGAAGGCCAGCGCGGTGGCAAGCCACGCCGACTCGATGCCGTTGTCGAGTCCCACCTTGAACAGGCGCGGCAGCGAGGTCAGCAGCGGGTTGCCCATGGTGTCGTCGAACCCGAGAAAGCCGCACACCATGCGCGTGGTCTCGCCGCCGCCGCCGTATGACACGCGCATGACTTCGCCCGGGCTGTTGCGCAGCATGTCGGCGACCAGCGGTGCGGACTGCACCGGCTGCAGGTGCAGGTCGCTGCCCAGCACGTGCGGCTCGCCCTGCGGCACCACCAGCAGCTCGCCGCTCTCGACGCGCACGCCCGGCCCCGTGCTTCCGAGAAGACGGGCCCAGCAAACGCCTTCGGTGATCAGGTGGTAGGAGACGACGCGATCGGTGCCGGGCAGGAAGGCGGCGCGCAATTCAGCATCCGCTTCAGACACCAGGCACCACGGCGACTTGAATTCGCCGTTGAGGAAGACGGCGCCGCTCAGTTGCACGGCGCGCAGCAGGTCGGACAAGGCATCCATGGTCACTTTCCTCCTGATCCGGTGTTTCGCGCAAGAAAGCCGGACGCCCGATCATACGGGCAAGGGGACCGGGCTCCGATACTAGCACCGTGCCACGGGCCGGACAACGACAGCGGGGCACGGTTCAGACAAGCCGGAGACAACACCATGGAAACAGTTACCGCCCCCGATGCCAGCGCAGGTGCGCAGGCCGACTGGCTCGCACTTGCCGCGGCGCTGGGCCGCACCTTCGACACCCGCGCCCCCGAGATCGACGCGAGCGAGCAGTTCGTCAGCGCGAACTACGACGACCTGCGTGCGCACCGATTCTTTGCCGCCGCCGTGCCGCAGGAGCTGGGCGGTGCCGGCCTGTCGCACCAGGAGCTGGGCGCCGTGCTGCGCGAGCTGGGCAAGTACTGCGGATCGACCGCGCTGGCCTTTGCCATGCACACGCACCCGGTGGCCACCGCGGCATGGCGCTGGCGCAACCAGAAGGCGCCGGTGGAAGGGCTGCTCAAGCGCGTGGCGGGCGAGCAGATGGTGCTGCTGGGCAGCGGTGGTTCGGACTGGCTGCAGGGCAGCGGCAAGGCCACGCGTGTCGATGGCGGCTTCCGCGTGGACGGGCGCAAGATCTTCGCCAGCGGCGCGCCGGCGGCGGACCTGTTCATGACCTGCGCGGTGTACGACGATCCCGACGCGGGGCCCACGGTGCTGCATTTCGCGCTGCCGATGAAGAGCCCCGGTGTAAGCGTGATGTCGAACTGGCACACGCTGGGCATGCGCGGCACGGGCTCGCATGATGTGCTGCTCGAAGGCGTGCTGGTGCCCGACACCGCCGTCGCCGCGCGCCGCCCGCAGGGCGTCTGGCATCCGATGATGCATACCGTCTCGATGATTGCGTTGCCGCTGATCTATGCGGTCTACGTTGGCATTGCCGAAGCGGCGCGCGACATCGCGCTGCGGCTGGCGCGGCAGCGCCGCCTCAACGCGCATGCGGTGGAGGCGGCCGGCCGCCTTTGCAACGAAGCGGAAGCCGCGCGCATCGCGCTCGATACGATGTTCGACGCAGCGGCGGGGCAAGCGCCGGGTGCGGTGACCACCAACCGCATCATGTGCGCACGCACGCTGGCGGCGCGCGCGGTGCTGGCGACAGTGGAAGCGGCCATGGACGTGGCCGGCGGCGCGGGCTTCTATCGCGACGCCGGGCTGGAGCGGCGCTTCCGCGATGCGCAGGGCGCGCGCTTCCATCCGTTGCAGGCCGGTGCGCAGCAGGAGTACGCCGGGCGCATGGCGCTGGGCCTGGATATCGATGCGCCTTCCGGCGAGGTGCGGCAGGCCGCGCAATGATGCCCGCACTGGCCCCGCTGCCGTATGCCACCGAGGCCTGCAACGACAGCGGCTGCGATGACCTGGGCGGGGCCTCCGGCGGCATGGGCCACGACGCCGGGGCACGGCGCGCGTTGCGCGACGCGCTCGGGCAGTTCGCCACCGGCGTGACGGTGGTGACCGCGGCCGATGCGGAAGGCAGGCCGGTCGGCGTGACGATCAACGCCTTCACTTCCGTATCGCTGGCGCCACCGCTGCTGCTCTGGTGCCTGGCGCGCGAATCCGGCAGCCTGCCGGCGCTGCGCGCCGCGCCCTGCCATGCCATCAACGTGCTGGGCAGCGGACAACTGGCCTTGTGCCGGCGTTTTGCCGGGCGTGATATCGACCGCTTTGCCGGCGTTGATTGCCGCCCCGGGCCGTGCGGAACAGTGCTGCTGGCCGGCGCGCTGGCGACGTTTATCTGCCGGCACCGCGCGTTGCGCAGGTTCGGCGATCACGTGGTGTTTGTGGTCGAGGTGGTGGCCTACGGCGCGTCGCCCGGTGCGCCGCTGGTGTTCCATGGCGGCGGGTTTGGCGAAGGGATGGCGAGCATCGACGCCGGCGCGGCGTAGTGTCCTGTCCCGCAAATAGCTCACCCTGAAATCGCCCGGTTGTCCGCCATGCGTCGTTGCTCGTCGTTGCCATAGCTACGGCTATGGCGCCTCCTCGCGCCTAGCCTGACGGCCAACTGGACGATTTCAGTTTGGCAAGCTATTTCCGGGACAGGACACTAGCGCAGCACCCTTGCTCCGCGGGACTTGCCGGCAATCACCAGCGCAATGCCGCCGAGCACTGCCACGGCGCTGACGGCGAGCCGTAGCGTCAGCGCTTCATCCAGCAGGACGATGCCGCCCGCCGCGGCGATGATCGGCACGCTCAGCTGCACCGTTGCGGCGGTGGCCGCGCGCAGGCGCGGCACCACCGCATACCAGACCACGTAGCCAAGCCCGGACGTCACCGCGCCGGACAGCAGCGCGTACACCAGGCCAGCCTGGTCCAGCGAACGCTGCGCCTGCATCACCGCGGCCAGCGCCAGCGCCAGCGGCACGGCGCGCAGGAAATTGCCAGCTGTGGTCGTTACCGGATCGGCATTGCGCCGGCCGTGCAGCGAATAGATGCCCCAGGCGACGCCAGCCAGGATCATCAGCAGCGACGACAACAGCGGCGGCGTGGCCAGTCCCGGCAGCAACAGCCACACCAGCCCGGCAAGCGCGAGCGCCAGGCCGATCCATTGCTGCATGCGCAGCGACTCGCCGGCCGCCAGTCCGTAGCCCGTCATGGTGGCCTGCACGGCAGCGAACAGCAGCAGCGCGCCTGTGCCGGCGCCCAGGCGCAGGTAGGCGAACGAAAACGCCGCGGCATAACAGAACAGCGCCAGCGCGGAGACCCAGTTGCCGGCCAGGGGCGGGAACCGCGCCATGGTGTCAGAGCGCAGCAGACGGTGCTGCACCACCACGATGATCCACAGCACCGCGGCCGCCGCGGTGACGCGCGCCAGCGTAAAGCTGGCCGCGTCGATGGTGGTGCCTTCCAGAGCCAGCCGGCATAGCAGGGAATTGCCGGCGAAGGCCAGCATGGCCAGCGTGGTCTGCAGGACGGTGTTCGCACTCGGCATGCGGGCCAGGGGTCTATGCAGGCCAGACAAAGCGGCGGCCGGGCTCAGGCTGCCGGCGGCGTGTCGCCGATGGCGAACGACGACAGGTGCTCGATTGCCCGCACCAGCGCGGAATGGTCCCAGCCGCTGCCGCCCAGGCCGTCGCACACATTGAACAGCTGCTGGCACGACGCCGTATTGGGCAAGCCCACGCCCAGCTGGCGCGCGGTGGATAGCGCCAGTTCCAGGTCCTTCTGGTGCAAGGCGATGCGGAAGCCCGGATCGAAGGTCCGCTTGATCATGCGTTCGCCATGGACCTCAAGGATGCGCGAGCTGGCAAAGCCGCCCATCAGCGCCTCGCGCACGCGCGCGGGATCGGCGCCGGCGCGCGCGGCCAGCACCAGTGCCTCGGCGACGGCCTCGATGGTCAGCGCCACGATCACCTGGTTGGCCACCTTGGCCACCTGGCCCGCGCCAACTTCGCCCACGCGCACAATGTTCTTGCCCATCAGCTGCAGCAGCGGCAGCACGCGGTCGAACACTTCCTGCTTGCCGCCAGCCATGATAGACAGCGTGCCGGCCTTGGCGCCAACCTCGCCGCCGGACACCGGCGCATCGACATAGTCCACGCCCAGCGCCTCGATGCAGCGCGCGAACTCGCGCGTGGCAATCGGCGAGATCGAGCTCATGTCGATCACCGTGACGCCGCCCGCCGTCTCGGCAAGGCCGTCGGCGACACCTTCCTTGCCAAACAGGACCTGCTCCACGTCGGGCGTGTCGGGCAGCATCAGGATGATGGTTTCCGACTGCCGCGCCAATTCCTCGGCGCTGCTGCATGCCTGCACGCCCGCGTCCAGCAGGGCCTGCGGCACGCCGCTGCGGGTATGGGCGAACACGGTATGCCCGCCGTCGACGATGTGCTGCGCCATGGGCTTGCCCATCACGCCAAGCCCGATAAATCCGATCTTGCTCATGACAGTGTCCGGTGGTTGCGTAGGAGCGCCGCGCATGGGCGGGCGCATAACTCTGATCATAGTCAGTCGCGCGCCGACGAGGCTGCGGATAGGTGCGCCGGCCGGACCAAAGAAAAAGCCCCGAGCCAATGCTGGCAACGGGGCTTATCGCACGTTGGTGCGCCGCGCTGGCGGGTTCAGCGGCATGCGGCATCCTTGGCCGGATCGCCCGGACGCTGGCCCAGGATCTCGCGGATGCGGGCCAGGTACTGGTCGCCCACGGTCCGGTGCATGCGCGCTGCCTCTGCGGCGAACTGGCGCCGGCCAGGCGGGCGGATGCCGAGGCTGCGGCAGATCGTCGACAGGTAAGGCTTGCGCTCGCGGCCCAGGCGCAGGGCCACGGTCTGCAGCGCGGCATCGCCGATGCGCCCGCGCAGCCAGCCCAGCACCTGGCGGTCGTAGTCGTTTTGCACGCGGATCAGGTGTTCCATGGCCAGACTCCTACTGTTTATCCATACAGGTACTGTAAATATATACAGTATTCTGGTGGATGCAAGAAAAGTCTGTGCCGTTCTGGCTACGAGCTCATATCGGGGCAGGCTCGCTGCTCGGGATGTCGGGCGGGCTGGCTTCCGGCGGGTTGAAGCCGTTGCTGGTGATCTCCTGGCAGCCAGGACACGCCATGGAGTGATCGCGGCGGCGATAGCGAGAACGCCCGGTGGCGCGGGAAGCCGGTGTAGTACTTTCCCGGCTGTCCCGAATTGCAAAGATTTTGTCCCGGGAAATCAAACGCATGGGCCAGGATTTCCGAAACTGGTGGAAGCCGTCGCTCTCCTTCCCCCGTTTCGGCGACGCCCCCTCGGATCCCATTCGTGCTTGAGTCATGTTCGCTATCGCTTGCTGGTTGATCTTCTCCATTTCAGTCGGGTTCGTTGCCAATGCGCTGGGACGCTCCGGTGTCGCCTGGACGGCATTCTCGATGCTGTTCAGCCCGTCCCTTGGCCTGATACTGGTGGCCATCTTTGACAAGAAACGGACCCGCTCCGACGTTTCGCCGCATGTAGCCTGACACTAAAGTTGTTGCCGCAGGCAACATCGGATGCGGCAGGCAAAGCGCGTTAGCGATGCCAAGGCCGTACCTACTTGCTACTGTCGCGCGCGTCGCCTCCGATCGCGTCGACAATGATCATGGTCCGGTCGAGCACGCCGCGTTCATCAAAGTAGGCGCTGAAATGCGCCGGCATGTAAGCACCCGCATAGAGCCGGTAGGACCAGGCTTCGCGCTTCATCAGCGGGTAATACTCGATGGGCTCGCGCGGATGGCCAAAGCGCTCGGCAATATCCTGCTTGGTCCACACCCCGGGGCGCGCCTCGTAAATCTCTTTCTCGGTCAGCATCTGCCGAAACCTTGTCAGCTTGCCGTTTGCGTCGAAGTCTGCCGCGTAGACTTCAAAGCCGAGCGGCTGCTTCGAATAGATCCACCGGGTAGTGCCGTCAGCGAGCTGGAAGGTTTCCGTGGGAGCCCCGAACGTATCTCGCACGGCACTCTGCGGGCCGCCGAGCATCCCCTGTGCCGTTTCAAGGGGCCGAAGGCTAGCGCAGGCGCCCAGCACAAGGGTCGCCAAGATAGCGGTCAAGCAGGCGCACAGGCGATAACGCATGATCATTCTCCAGTCGATTGGTCTCCTCGCCAGTTCAGCTTAGAGCAGGCAGAGTCCAATCGGATGCTCACTCATTCATTGGGCCTCCCGAGACGGAAACTTTTCTTATCTCATCGTCCGAAAAGATTCAGTACGGCTGCCATCGCGGCTGACGCTAGAGTTTGGAGCTGACACCCTGGACACGCCCCGCGGGCGCATCCCCGACATGTTCCGGAAAAGCCACAAGATCACCGCCCTCGTGCCGAGAGAGCGCTTCACCTGAAGCGAGGGGCGGCAATTTCGGATGAGCGTAGTGCAAACCTGATCAGAGGAAATCAGCATGAAACGGACAACCCTATTGGCTGCGGCGGTGATGGTGGCGGCGGCCGCTTCTGCGTGGGCGCAACCCGAAACCCGCGTGGGTGTCACGCAGTCACCCGGACAGGCGACAGCGACCGGCACGGCGAAGCTCACCGCCAGGATCGTCAAGATCGATGCGCCGACGCGAACGGTCTCGCTCAAATCCGCCGATGGCAAGACCACGGATCTTGTCGTGGGACCGGAGGCGAGGAACTTCGAGCAACTCAAGGTCGGCGATACCGTCACGATCGAGTACAAGGAAGCGCTGACCATGAGCCTCAAGAAGGGGAAGGGCCCGCTTGCAATGACTGAGCGCGAGATCTCGGACCGTGCCGCGCCGGGAGCCAAGCCAGGCGGCACGGTCGGGCGGGAAGTTACCGTCACAGCGGACGTTGTCGCGGTCAACACCAGCGCCAGGACCGTAACCCTGAAAGGTCCGAAAGGACGCACCGTGGACCTTATGGTGGAGGATCCGGAACGTCTCAAGGAAATCAAGAAGGGCGACCGGGTCGAAGCGGTCTATACCGAGGCCGTTGCTGTGTCCGTCCAGCCGGCCGCAGGCAAGTAGCAGCGCAGGATTATCCCAGGCCAGGCGCGCCAACCATGTGGCCCCCTGGCCCCCTTCTGGTGGCCGCGGTCGGGGCGCGGAATCGTGTCGAACCGGGGCCGCCCCGCTTCCTTGGCTCCCCTGTCACAGAATTGTCTAGCGGAGAACGGCATGGACGCAGCAAAGCAACTGGTTCACGCGCGTGAAGTTGGTCTCAAGACCGGCATGGTGCTGCAAAAGCGGCTGAAGCATGCGCAGGAGGCCTATAGTGGCCGCATGCAGCAAGCCGTTGGAGATCCGGGCACCGGTCCGTCCAGGGCGATGGCCGGCATGGACCCGATGAGCGGCTATGCCTATGCCATCGACAGCATGCAGCGTGCCATCCTGTTCTGGGACACGCTCAGGCAACGGGGCAACAACTTTGTCGAAAACACCATGCAGGGCCTCAAGCCGGTCCTGCATTTCGGCTACGAGACGGTCCTGGATGGGCGCCAGTTCGAACGGCCCGTCAACTATGCGCTTCTGAAGATCACGCCGCCCGATGGCGTGAAGATCGATGACAGCCGCCGCCCCTACGTCATCATCGATCCGCGCGCGGGCCATGGCCCAGGCATCGGCGGTTTCAAGGACGACTCGCAGGTGGGCGTGGCAATGCGTGCGGGTCATCCGGTGTACTTCGTCATCTTCTTTCGCGATCCCGAGCCGGGACAGACCCTGCTGGACGTATGCGAGGCCGAGCAACAGTTCATCAAGAAGGTGCGTTCGCTGCATCCGCACAGCGCCAAGCCGGCCATCATCGGCAATTGCCAGGGCGGCTGGGCTGCGATGATGCTCGGCGCCTCGGACCCGGATGACACCGGACCGATCGTGATCAACGGCGCGCCGATGTCGTACTGGAGCGGTGCCTGGAGCGAGGGCGAGGGCGACAACCCGATGCGCTATTCCGGCGGGCTCCTGGGTGGAACATGGCTCGCTTCGTACACGGCGGACCTTGGCAACGGCAAGTTCGACGGCGCCTGGCTGGTCCAGAACTTCGAGAACCTGAATCCGGCCAACAGTCTCTGGGACAAGTACTACAACCTGTACAAAAAGGCCGATACCGAGCCGCCGCGCTTTCTGGAGTTCGAACGCTGGTGGGGCGGCTACTACCTGATGAACCGCGAGGAGATCGAATGGATCACGCGCAATCTGTTCGTCGGCAACAGGCTTTGGAGCGGAGACGTCAAGGCGGCCAGCGGCAAGGCGTTCGATCTGCGCGAGATCCGCGCGCCTATCGTCCTGTTTGCCTCGATGGGCGACAACATCACCCCGCCACAGCAGGCCTTCAACTGGGTTGTTGACATCTACGGCAGTACCGAGGAGATCAAGGCTCGCGGCCAGGTGATTGTCGGCATGATGCACCGGAGTGTCGGCCATCTCGGCATCTTTGTCTCCGGCAAGGTCGCGCAGAAGGAGCATGCGCAGATCGTCTCGGTGCTCAAGAGCATCGAACTGCTGCCGCCGGGGCTCTACGGCATGGTTATCCACGAGCGCAAGGGCAGCGAGGGCGTGGAGTATGAGGTTGAATTCGAGGAGCACTCGCTCGAGGAGATTGCCAGCAGGCTTAACCGCTTCGAGCGCGTCGACGAGAAGCCGTTCGAGACGGTCGCCAACCTGTCGGACTTCACGCAGCGCGCCTACGAGCTGTTCGCGCAGCCTTACGTCCAGGCGCTTTCCAATGACATGACAGCGCGCGTGCTGCGCGAATTCCATCCGTTGCGCGTGCAGAACTGGCTGTTTTCGGACCTGAATCCGTGGATGGCGTGGCTTAAGCCAGCCGCCGACATGGTCCGCGCCAACCGGCAAACGCTGGAACCGGAGCATCCGCTGCGGCAGCAGGAGCAGGCAGGCGCGGAAATGCTCAGCGCCGGACTGGACGCATACCGTGCCGTGCGCGATGCGATGACCGAATACACCTTCTTCAATGTGTACGCCAACCTGTTCCCGTTCAAGCCCAGGAGCGAGACTCCCGCCCGCACGGGTGCGCCAGCGGCCACCGCGCCGCAGGACCTGCCGGAAGTCCAGGCGGCGCTGGCCGCCGTGGGAGAGGGCGGATACGCCGAGGCCACGGCCCGGCTGGCATGCCTGCTGAGCCGCAAGGGTGAGCCCCTGCCGCTGTCCCGGCTCGAGTTGCGCAAGGAACTGGTCACGGACTATGCGGATCTGCTGCCGGAACTGGAGCCGCACGCCTGGCGCAAGATCCGCGGCCAGCAGGAACTGATCACGCGGTACGCGCCCGAGCAGGCGCTCGCGGCGCTGCCGGCCTTGCTCAGGCATCAGGCCGACCGCCAGCGGCTGCAGGCGCTGGCGGAGAAGCTGCATGCCGATGAGCGCCTGCTTGGCGCGACGCCCACTGCCGAGCAGGCGGCAATGCTGGAGCGGATCCGCACGGTGCTGGGCGCCAGGCCGGAGCGCGCGCGCGGTGCGGCCGTGCCGCTCAGCCGCGCCTCCTAGCGAGCGGGCAGCGGGCACATGCCGCGCAGCCTACCGAAACCGACGATCCTGGCGCAGGAGTAACCCATGAATGCCAAGCATGAGAAGTACCAGCGTCTGATTGATTACTGCAAGACCATGCCGCCTACGCCAACCGCGGTGGCGCACCCGTGCGACCAGGCTTCGCTGGAAGGGGCGGTAGAGGCCGCCCGGCTGGGCCTGATCGCACCGATCCTGGTGGGGCCACGTTCGCGGATCGAGGACGCCGCGCGGGCCGCCGGCATCGACATCCGCGAGTATCCGATCGTCGACGCCGAGCATAGCCATGCGGCGGCGACTGCCGCCGTGCAACTGGTGCGCGAAAGCAAGGCCGAGGCGCTGATGAAAGGCAGCCTGCACACCGACGAGCTCATGGGAGCCGTGGTCAGGGGCGACAGCGGCTTGCGCACCGCCCGGCGCATCAGCCACTGCTTCGTGATGGATGTGCCCGGGCACGAGGACGCGTTGATCGTCACAGACGCCGCCGTCAATATAGCCCCGACGCTGGCCGAAAAGGCCGACATCCTGCAGAACGCGATTGACCTGGCCCATGCCTTGCGGGTCAAGGAGGTGCGCGTGGCGATTCTTTCGGCGATGGAGACGGTCAACCCCAAGGTGCCATCCACGCTCGATGCCGCCGCGTTGTGCAAGATGGTCGATCGCCACCAGATTACCGGTGCCGTCGTCGACGGGCCGCTTGCCCTGGACAACGCCATCAACCTGGATGCGGCACGGATCAAGAAGATCGATTCGCCGGTGGCCGGGCGCGCCAATGTCTTGCTGGTGCCGGATCTGGACGCCGGCAACATGCTGGCCAAGAGCCTGACCTTCCTGGCCGGCGCCGATGCCGCCGGCATCGTGCTCGGTGCGCGGGTCCCGATCATCCTGACCAGTCGCGCCGACTCCGTCACGACCCGGCTGGCTTCGTGCGCGGTGGCCGCACTGGTGGCCAAGGCACGCCGGGATTCCGGCCAGGTTTCGGGGTGATGCCATGGCCGAACTGATCCTGGTCCTGAATGCGGGTTCGTCGAGCATCAAGTATTGCGCCTATGACATCCATGAGGACGCACTGAGGCTCGTCCTGCGCGGCAGCCTCGAAGGTCTCTATACGGCGCCGGCCTTTCGCGCGACCGACGCGGCGGGCGCCGAGATCGAATCCAGGCGGTGGGACGCCGGCACCGAGCTCGGGCACGAGGGGGCCATCGCCTTCCTGGCGGACTTCCTGCGTGGCCACGGGGAAGGGCATACGCTGAGCGCGGTGGGGCACCGGGTGGTGCATGGCGGAGTACGCTTCACCCAGCCGGCAAGGGTGACCGATGCGCTGCTGGCCGAGCTGGACACGCTTTGCCCGCTCGCTCCCTTGCACCAGCCCCACAACCTGAAGCCGATCCGCATCCTCGCCGAGCGGCGTCCGGAGCTTCCGCAGGTCGCCTGTTT
The DNA here is from genome assembly GCF_017815025.1 of Cupriavidus phytohabitans. Classification (NCBI taxonomy): domain Bacteria; kingdom Pseudomonadati; phylum Pseudomonadota; class Betaproteobacteria; order Burkholderiales; family Burkholderiaceae; genus Cupriavidus; species Cupriavidus phytohabitans. Next base: position 26,659 of record NZ_JAGIQB010000014.1, on the reverse strand, counting down.
CGATACCGCCTTCCATCGGGCGCAGCCGGAAGTGGCACAGGCATTCGCCTTGCCGGCGGAGATCACCGCGCGCGGCGTCAGGCGCTATGGCTTCCACGGACTGTCCTACGAGTACATCGCCAGCGTCCTCCCAAGTGTCGATGCGGGCGCTGCCGCGGGCCGCACGGTGGTGGCGCACCTCGGCAACGGCAGCAGCATGTGCGCGCTGGTGGCAGGGCGCAGCGTCGCCAGCACCATGGGCTTTACCGCGGTGGACGGCCTGCCGATGGGGACCCGATGCGGCAGCCTCGATCCGGGCGTGATCCTGTACCTGATCAGCGAGCTGGGCATGGATGCCCACGCCATCGAGGACATGATTTACCGAAAATCCGGGCTGCTTGGCGTCTCCGGCTTGTCGAGCGACATGCGCGCGCTGCTCGCCAGCGACGATGCGCAGGCCCGCTTTGCGGTGGAGTTGTACACGTACCGCATCGCCCGTGAGCTTGGCTCGCTGGCCGCCGCCGCGCAGGGGCTGGACGCGCTGGTCTTTACCGCGGGCATTGGCGAGCATGCCGCGCCGATCCGCGAGCGCGTATGCCAGCTGGCGGCATGGCTGGGGGTTAGCGTCGATTCTGCGGCGAACGCCAGCGACGGGCCGCGCATCAGCCCGGCTTCGGGCAAGGTCCCGGTCTGGGTCATCCCGACCAACGAGGAGCTGATGATTGCCCGGCATACCAGGGAGGTCCTCGCAGCGCCCGCACAATGACCGCCGCCGTTGCCGATCAGGGACCGGCATGGTCCGACGGCTCACTGGCAATGATGAATCCGGAGAGTGACATGACTGCAGCGCAGCAACATCCGATCCTCGCCAACGCCCGCGCACTGGTCTGCGGGATTGCGAACGAACATTCCATTGCCTATGGGTGCGCCAAGGCCTTCCGCGAACTGGGCGCGGAGATCGCGATGACTTATGCCGGCGAAAAGGCGCGCCAGTATGTCGAGCCGCTCGCGCAGCAGCTTGACGCTTCCATCTTTCTCCCGCTGGATGTCACGAGCCAGGCGGAAATGGACGCGTTGTTCGCGCGAATTGCAGAGCAATGGGGAAAGCTCGACATCCTGGTGCATTCGGTCGCCTGGGCGCCGAAGGAAGATCTGCAGGGCGGCCTGCTCGATTGCTCCGCCGAAGGCTTTGCCAGGGCCATGGATGTGTCCTGCCACTCCTTCGTGCGCATGGCCCGGCTGGCAGCGCCGCTGATGGCCGATGGCGGCACCATGCTTACCATGAGCTACCACGGCGCCAACAAGGTTGTGCCGAACTACAACGTCATGGGTCCGGTGAAGGCGGCGCTGGAAGCGGTGTCACGCTACCTCGCGTACGAGCTGGGCCCACGCGGCATCCGCGTGCATGCGATCTCGCCCGGGCCGCTGCAGACCCGCGCAGCATCAGGGCTGAAGGGATTCGACCTGATGCTTGCCGACGCCGTGGAACGCGCTCCGCTAGGCGAGCTGGTCGACATCATGGATGTCGGGTACACCTGCGCCTTCCTGGCTACGCCGTACGCCCGGCGGCTGTCGGGCGAAACGCTGTATGTGGATGGCGGCGTCAATATCATGGCGTGAAACGGGGGCTATGCGCGACCGTACCAGCTAGCCAGGCTTCCATGCGGAAACTAAAGTAGTTTGACGGAAGAAGGGTGATCCATCGGGGAGGTGATATGCGCCATTACTATTCTGTGCGGCTGATTTCTCTGGTGGCAGCTTCGGTGCTTGCCAATGCCACATTTATCAGCGTGTCATGGGCGACGGAGCAGGCGCAACAGGGCCGCGAGACCGCTCGGGACATTAAATATTAGAAGCCGGGCGGCGCTCGCGCTCGCATCCCTGGGTTATGCAAGCCCCGGCCGACAGGGGGCGGGCGGTACTACTCCATTCCTCCCGCCCCATCGTCCTTTGAGTATTTCCCGCTAATTGCTGCAGTGCCTTCAATTCCAGATCGGATCTTCCTTTTGCATCTGATCCTTGGTTTTCTTCATCCAGTACGCACCGATCTGGCGCTCCGTGACATTGCCCTTTTTCTTGACGTCGATCTTGTCGAAGTTCTGGTAGACCTGGGGCATTCCCGCCTGCGCTTCGTCACGGCTCAGCTTGCCGTCATGATTGGCGTCGGCCGCCTTGAACCGCTCGGCAATCAGGGCCTTGGCCTGGGCCGTAGTCGGCGGGGCCTTGGGCACCTCGGCTGACGCCGCCCCCTGTGGGGCCGAGGCGGGCTGGGCAGCCGCGCCAATGGAAACCAGTGCCATCAGGACTGCGCAACCAACTGCGGGCAATTTGCGTGCGGTCATATCGCTCTCCTCAAGACATTATGTGTGCCTGAATTTCTGGCGTAGGAAAAGTTTCTAATCGAACTTCTGTGAGCCTTGGCTCACTCAGCATTCTAGGCGCTCGCAGCCGAAACCGCGCGTCAAATTGCGCCAGAAGTTCTAATATCAGATGCTGCGGGATCGATTCAACAGATTCGCTTTCTTCTTTACGAGCACTATTGCCATGCAAGACAAGTCTGAAGCGACAAACTTCGCGCCATTCAACGTGCCCCTGGGCGATGGCCGGGAAGTGCTGGTGCGGGAGATTACCGAAGACGACAAGCCCGGCTTGCTGGCGGCATTCAACAGGCTTTCGGCAGACGCGCGTTACACCAGGTTTATGGCCGCCATGCGAGAGCTTCCGGAGGCGATGCTCGAACATGCGACGCATCCCGCGCTAGAGCGGGAGTTTGCGCTGGTAGCGCTAGCCACGGGAAAAGAGGGGCCATCTATCGTGGGCGGCGCGCGCTACGCCGCGGCGCCGGGCAGCGATACCTGCGAGTTTGCCGTGACCGTTGCCGACGACTGGCACAGGCTTGGCCTGGCCAGCACACTGCTGGGGACACTGATCGCCATCGCACGGCGCCGCGGCTTCCGGCACATGGAAGGCTATGTCTTGTCGTCGAATACCGGCATGCGGCGACTGGCAAAACGACTTGGATTTGCCGACGTACAGTGTCCAGGCGATGCCACGCTGCGCGTGGTGACCCTGGCGCTCGAAGAGGGTGTAGGTAGAGGCGATGTGTAAGCAGCTTGCGGAAGGCTGTCGGCCGCGTCAGAAGCTCAGCGCTACCGAGACCACGGCGATCTGATCATCCGCGGCGGGATTGAACCAATAGACTGCGCCCGAGATGTGCTTGCCCTTTACTTGCGCAAACACGCCCCGCTGCAAGTTGCGGTCGTTGTCCGGCACGCGCGTGCGCTGGGCCGCAAGGCCCAGCCGCAGCCAGTCACGTGGACGCCAGGCCAGCTCGCTCCACGCATAGGCATAGCCGGACGGCTCGGCGTCAGGCACGTACTCGAACTCGACATAGGCATCGAAATGGCGGCCGGTCAGCGTGGCCTCGAAGCCGCCGACGACGCTGTGTACGCTGCCGGTGACCACGCCCAGGATCGGGGTGAAGTCCAGGCGCAACGCGTCCCCCCAGCCGAGGTTGTAGCCGACGAAGAACGAATAGGCATCCATGCCTTCGTAATTGCTGCGCGCCTCCAGGTGCAACGCGCCGCGCTTGGCGATGGCGATGCCGGTGACGTAGGATTCGCTGCCGCGCGGCAGGTTGAGGTAGGCCGAAACCCCGCCGCTCCAGCCCGGCGTCTCCGCGGTCGCAGGAGCGGTCGCAGGAGCGGTCTCAGAGGCGGTCGCAGACGGCGCGCCGTCTTCGGCAGCGCGCAACGGTAGCGGCGCGGTTACCGCGGCCAGCAGCAGCCAGGGGGCGGCCAGCCGTGCTGCCATTCTCTCGGCATGCATGGTCAGCCCCCAAGCGCGATGATGGCCATGGTCAGCGCGATGCCGACCACTGTCATCGCCACCCCCGCTATCCATCCGCCGAAGCCGGCATGGCGACCAAGGGCGATGCCAGCCCCGAACAGCATCAGGATGGTCAGCACGCGCGAGACCAGCAGCGCGGTCGGGACGTCCGAGAACAACATGAAGGGCAAGGCTACCGGGAAGGTGGCAAGCACCACTAACACGAAGATCCCGGCGGCTGCCAGGAAATCCTGTGGGACCAGTGCAGGACGCGCGGGCAAGCCGGGGTGTTGCTCGATGCGGCCTCGCACCGCTTCCAGCTGGGCATCGTCGACCAGGGTGCGCAAGGCCGGCGAAAGCGCCTCGCGCAAGCGCCCGATGGCGTCAGCCGGGTCGCCGGCATTGTGCACCGCCTTGACCAGGGACAGCCTGCGGCCGCGTTCCGTCAGCGTGCGCACCAGGTACATCACTGCGTCAGCCAGCCCCCAGGCCAGGTTGCAGCCCAGCGCCGTGTAGAACATCGTGCGTGAGGCATCGGCTGGCGCGCCAACGACCGACACCGCGCCCACGAACGTCAATGCCATAAACAGGCCGAAGCACATCTCACACACGCGGTCGACGGTATCGAGCAAGCGCGGCCGCGCATCGGTGGCTTCGGAATCGAGGGAAGTGGTCAACACTGGCGTGCACCCCGGCGGCCTGCCCATGGCGAAGGTCTACAACGATGCCCGCCCACCGTGTCGGGTGCGATGGCATCGATCCTGGGATCCCGGGCGGCAGGCACTCTCCGGGTGAGACCGGACGGCGAGGCGGCGCCGGCAGACTGGCCAACGGCCGCCCCCTTTACTGTAGGCAAAGATTCACACCGCCGGTAGCGCCGCGTGCACTCGGGGTGTTGGGTGTTGCCGGCGGTGGCATGTAATGCAAAGCCACTGGCATCGTTTGCACAGGCTATGCTGGACTTGTTGCGGCATGCTTGCTACGTGGGAAATTGCATAGTGTGTCCGCCAGCGTTTCCCGGATGGCGCAGATGGCGGGCCTGATATCGAGATGGGTGGCCACCTTCATCGATGCATCGGAGAGACCTCCTTGCCCACAAGATTCCTGAACCCGAGCCTGCTAAGCACCTTCCGGGGCTATTTGCCCGGCATGGCCATCAGCGCGGTGGTAACCGTGGCCGCCATGTCGCTTGCCGGGCATTACCAGGCGCCGGTGATGCTGTTCGCCTTGCTGTTGGGCATGGCGCTGAACTTCCTGTCCCAGGAATCTTCCGCTGCTTCCGGCATTGACTTCAGCGCCAAGCAGGTGCTCCGGCTGGGCGTGGCCCTGCTGGGATTGCGGATTACCGCCTCGCAGGTGGCCGCGCTGGGTTGGCACTCCCTTGCCATGGTGGTATTGGCGGTGGCGCTGACGATATTGTGCGGCATCGTGCTGGCGCGAATGATGGGGTTCCAGACCTTCTTCGGCTTGCTCACCGGAGGCGCTGTCGCAATCTGCGGCGCGTCCGCGGCGCTTGCCCTGTCGGCGGCCATGCCCCAGCATCCCTTGAAGGAGCGTGCGACGCTGTTTACGGTGATCTCCGTCAGCACGCTGTCCACGGTGGCGATGGTGCTATACCCGATGCTGGCGCAATTGCTGGCGCTGCCTTCGCTGCAGGCCGGAGCCTTCATCGGCGGGACAATCCATGATGTGGCGCAGGTTGTGGGTGCGGGCTACAGCATCTCGCAAGAAGCCGGGGATGCGGCTACGCTGGTCAAGCTGATGCGGGTGGCCATGCTGCTGCCGGTGATCGCGCTGGCCGCATGGCTGTCGCAGCGGCATCAGCGGGCGCAAGGGGACGCCGGAAAGGGGCCGCGTCCGCCGCTGCTGCCGTGGTTTGCCGTGGCGTTTGCGGTGCTGGTGGCGATCAACAGCACGGGCTGGCTGCCTGCGGCACTGGTCAAGGCGGGGCAGTTCGCCTCGCAGTGGTGTCTGGTCATGGCGATGGTGGCAATCGGCATGAAGACGCATCTCAAGGAGATCCTGTCCGTCGGCTGGAAGCCGGTGGCGCTGATGGTCCTTGAGACGCTGTTCCTGGCCATCCTGTTCTACGGCATGCTGGTGGTCATGCAATCCTAGTGCGCAAGCACAGGCTCCGCCTCCACCTCCACCACCTCGATCAGCGCATCGACCACGACCACGCCGTCGGCGCCCGCCATCACGGGGTTGAGGTCGACCGAGCGGATCGCGCCGCCGGCCGCATGGACCAGGTCGGCGACCTGCACCGCCAGCCGGCACAGCGCGGCGATATCGACCGCCGGCTCATTGCGCACGCCGCGCAGCAGCGGCGCGATCCGTAACCCGCCCAGCTCGCGGGCGACGTCGGCTTCGCTGCACGGCGCCAGCAGCACGGCGGTATCGCGCAGCGTCTCGACATACTTGCCGCCGTCTCCGATCACCAGCACCGCGCCGAACACGGGATCCCAGTTCGCGCCAATCATGCATTCGCGCTGGCCACGCGTCATGCGGGCGACCACCATGCCTTCGCAATGCGCTTCCATTGCCCGCAGGGTGCGCGTCTGGGCCGTGAATGCGCTAGCTACCGCCTCGGGGTCATTGCAGTGCAGCGCGACCAGCCCATGCTTGCTCTTGTGCGGCACCTGCGGCGAGCTTGCCTTGACCGCCACCGGTGCGCCGATGCGCCGCCACGCGGCCACCGCGGCGTCCACGTCGCGGCAAAGATAGTGTTCGGCCACCGGCATGCCTGCTGCCGCGAGACGCGCAAGACTGGCGGCTTCGCTCAGCGTCGTGCTCTGCTCCGGTGACGCGGGCAAGGCAGGTGCGGCGGGTCGTGGCGGCTCCCCTTCGGCCGTGATCTGCCGCAGCCGTTGCTGGTGCGAGACCAGTTGCGAGAAGGCTCCCAGCGCTTCGGCTGTGCTGGCGTAGGTCGGAACGTTGGCCTGCCGGAAAGCGTCGGCCACAGGCGCTTGCCATACGGCCACCGCGATGGGCTTGCCGGCGGTGTCGGCAAACGCCGCGGCATCGCGGGCAAAGCGCGGCACGTCGTAGCCCATGCCGGAGACGGGAACATCCAGCAGGAACAGGTCGGCGGCGGGATCGCGCGCCACCACCGGCAGCACCTCGCCGAACAACGCGCTGTTGGTCAGCAGCGCCGCGGTGACGTCGACCGGGTTGGCGGTGGCGGCAAAGCCGGGCAGGCGCTCCGCCAGCGCGGCCCGCGTGGCATCGGACAGCGGCGCCAGCGTCAGCCCGCACGACGGCGCGGCATCGGCGGCCATCACGCAGCTCGCGCCGGAATTGCTGACGACCACCAGCCGCCGGCCCTCGGCCTGCCAGCCGCGCAGGTACATCGGCGCGCAGCGCGCCAGCGCGTGCGCATCGTCCACGCGCCAGATGCCATGGCGCCGCAGGAAGGCATCAACCGCGCGGTCCTCGTTGGCGATGGCGCCGGTGTGCGACGCGGCGGCGCGCTGCCCGTCCTGCGAGCGTCCGGCCTTGACCGCCACCACCGGCACATTGCGCGCCCGCGCCACGCGCGCGGCCTCGGCGAGTACCTCGGGGTCGGACAGGCTTTCCAGGTACAGCAGCACCAGCCGCACGCCGGGATCGTGCGCCACCGCCAGCGCCAGCTCGCTGACGGTGATGTCGGCCTGGTTGCCGGTGGCATGCATGTGGCGCACGCCGATGCCCTGGCCGCGCAGCAGCCCGTAGACCATCGCCGCCACGCCGCCGCTCTGGCTGACCACGGCGACAGGGCCGTCCTGCGGCGGCACCTCGATGAACATGGTCGAAAAGCAGGCGATGGCGCCGCTGCCGAAATTTGCCAGCCCCTGGCTGTTGGGTCCGACCAGCCGCAGCCCGCTGGCGCGCGCGGCGCGCACCATTTCATCCTGCTGGCGCCTGCCTTCGGCACCGGCTTCGCCGAAGCCAGAGGCGATCACGATGGCCGCCGCCACGCCCAGCCGCGCGCAGTCCCGCACGGCCTGCACGGCGGCGTCGCCGGCGACGATGATGATGGCGAGTTCGGGGACTTCCGGCAGTGCGTCCAGAGTGGGACAGGCGCGCAGGCCCTGGATGGTGTCGCGCTGCGGGTTGACCGGGTAGAGCGTGCCGGCGTAGCCGTGTGTCTTCATGTAGTGGATGGGGCGGCCGCCGATCTTGTGGATGTTGTCGGAGGCGCCGATCACGGCGATGGAGCGGGGCGCGAGCAGGGACTGGAGGGGAGCGGTCATGACTGGGGGGCGTGAGGGATGCGTGGGGGATGCGTGAGTTGTGCGTAGCGATCAGTCGATGGTGGCGCCGGACGCCTTGACGACCCGGGACCATTTATCGATTTCCTGGTCGAGGAACTTCGCGGTCGCTGGTGGCGGGGTCCATTCCGCGGCAAAGCCCTGCGTGGCAAAGCGCGCGCGCACCTCCGCATCGTCGAGCACGGATTTGAGCGCCGTGCCGAGCGTATCGAGCACCGCGGGGGGCGTGCCGGCGGGGGCCAGCAGCGCGTTCCAGGCGCTGGCCTCGTAGCCAGGCAGGCCCGACTGCGCCATGGTCGGCGTGTCCGGCGCGGCCGGCGAGCGCGCCGCGCCCGTGACGGCCAGCGCCTTGAGCTTGCCGTCGCGCACGAACGGCATGGCCGACAGCATGGTGTCGAACATCACGGTGGCCTGGCCGCCCATCACGTCGGTCAGCGCGGGCGCGCTGCCCTTGTATGGCACGTGCGTCATGCGCACACCGGCCATGCTGTTGAACAGTTCCGCGGCAAGATGGGTGGACTGGCCATTGCCGGAGCTGGCAAAGGTGACCTGGCCCGGCCTGGTCCTGGCCAGCGCGATCAGCTCGGCGACATTGCCCGCGGGCGTGGCGGGCGCAGTAACCAGCACCAGGGGGCCGCGCGTGAGCAGGCTCACCGGTGCGAAGTCCTTGCGCGTGTCGTAGCCGGGCTTGCGGAATAGCGTCATGTTGATGGCATGCGCGGTGGTGGCCACCAGCAGCGTGTAGCCGTCGGGCGCGGCCCTGGCCACCGCCTCGGCGCCGATATTGCCGCCGGCGCCGGGACGGTTCTCCACCACCAGCGGCTGGCCGAGCTTGTCCGCCAGCTTCTGGCCGACCACGCGCGCGACAATGTCGGTGGGGCCGCCGGGCGGGTAGGGCACCACCAGCCGGATCGGCTTGGCCGGGAAGGACTGCGCCAGCGCTGGCGGCATGGCCGCCGCGGACAAGGCGAGGCAGGAAAGCAGGGCGAGCGCGTGCCGCCGGGATCGATTCGGTGCCAAGGGAGTTCTCCGGGTTGTGGATGCCGGCTGGGGTGGAGGGGCGCCGGCAGGGATGGTGGCTGGCGCCTGAAGGCCGCTACTCGCGCAGGAAACGCAGCAGCGTCCCTTCGCCGAAGCGCAGGAACCCTGCACGCACGCGATCGCCGATCGCCACGCCGGGCTCGGCATGGCCCATCACGCGCGGCCCTTCGTCCAGCGTGGCCAGCACCAGCGTGTAGGGCGCCAGGGGGCGGAAGGCGTCGGCCGGGGCACGGCTGATCTCGGTGACCGCATAGACCGTGGCCAGCCCGCCTGCGTCGCGCCAGTGCAATTGCAGGCTGCCGCAGGCGCGGCAGGCGTGGCGCTCCAGCGGCTGCCATGCGCCGCAGTCGTCGCAGCACTGGTAGCGCACCACGCCGGCATCGAGTCCGTCGGTATAGGCATGGCTCATGGCATAGCTTCCAGCACCAGGCTGACATGCGATGACAGCACGCCGCCGTCGGCATGGAACAGCGCGCGGCGGCGCTTGCTCAGTTGACGTTCCCCGGCGCGTCCGGCCAGCTGGCGCGCGGCTTCGGCAAGATGCATCAGCCCGCCTGCCACGCCGGAGTGGCCGAACGCGAGCAGCCCGCCATGCGTATTGAGCGGCAGCGCACCAGCGCGGCCGAATTCGCCGGCGTGCAGCCGCGCGTGCGCTTGGCCGCGCGGCGCCAGTCCAAGTTCTTCGAGCAGCATGACCAGGGTGATGGTGAACGAGTCGTAGATCGCCAGGCAATCGATGCTTTCCACGTCGCCGCCGGCTTCGGCAAAGGCGCGCCGCGCGGCGTCGGCGGCGCCGGTCTGCATCACGTCATCGATCGCGCCCAGGTGCTGGTGCCGGTGTGCCTGGCCCGCGCCGGCGATGCGCACCGGCGTGCCGGCGCCGCGTTCCGCGGAGACGATCACCGCTACCGCGCCATCGGAAATCGGGCAGCAGTCGGACAGTCTCAGCGGGGTGGCGATCGGGCGGGCGGCACGGGCGTCGGCAAGCGACAGGGGCTCGCGCAGGTGCGCATCCGGATGGCCGGCGGCATGCTCGCGCATCAGCACCGCAAAGCCGGACAGCGCATCGGCATCCATGCCGGTCTCATGCAGGTAGCGCGATGCCAGCAGCGCGTAGTAGGCCGGCACCGAGGCGCCGTTGGGCACCTCGGCATGCGGTTCGCCTACCTGCGCCAGCGTCTGGATCGACTGGTCGCGGCTCTGGCCGCTGAGGCGGTTCTCGCCCGCGACCACCAGTACATGGCGGCAGCGGCCGGCGCGCACCAGCTCGTGCGCCAGCATCGCCATTACGCCGCCGGTGGCGCCGCCCGCGGCCACGCCGTGGGCGTAGGCGGGCCGGAGGGAGGCGTATTCGCAGAAGCGGTCCGCCAGCATCAGGTGCGGCAGCGTGGTGGCATAGCCGCACAGCACGCCGTCGAGGTCGGCACGCGCCAGCCCGGCATCGGCCAGTGCAGCATCGGCGGCCTGCGCCATCAGCGTCAGCGGCGTGCTGCCCTCGATGCGGCCGAAGCGCGTGTTGCCGGTGCCGCGTACATAGGTGGCCTTCATGTCAGTGCCGGAGCAGCGGGCATTGCGACTTCGAGGCCGGCATGAAGGCCTGCTCGCCGGGCACCGTCGCCACGACCTTGTAGTAGTCCCATGGGTATTTGGATTCGGCTGGCGTCTTCACCTCGAACAGGTACATGTCGTGGATCATGCGGCCGTCCTCGCGGATGCGGCCGTTCTTCGCGAAGAAGTCGTTGACCGGCATCGACTTCATCTTCTTCATCACTGCCGCAGTCTCGTCGGTGCCCGCCGCCTGCACGGCCTTCAGGTAGTGCATCACCGACGAATACGCGCCGGCCTGGCTCATGTTGGGCATCTTCTTCAGCTTCTCGAAATAGCGGCGCGACCACGCGCGGGTGGCATCGTTCATGTCCCAGTAGAAGGCTTCGGTCAGCACCAGGCCGCCCGCGGTCTTCAGCCCGATGGCGTGGATGTCGTTGATGTACAGCAGCAGGCCCGCCATGCGCTGCGCGTTGTTGCGCGTGAGGCCGAACTCCGACGCCGCCTTGATCGCGTTGATGGTGTCGCCGCCGGCATTGGCCAGTCCCACGACCTGCGCCTTGCTGGCCTGCGCCTGCAGCAGGTACGAGGCAAAGTCGCTGGCGCCGATCGGGTGGCGCGCGGCGCCGAGCACCTTGCCGCCGGTTTCGTTGATGACCGCGGTGGCGGAGTCCTGCAGCGTGTGTCCGAAAGCGTAGTCGGCGGTCAGGAAGAACCAGCTCTTGCCGCCGCGCTGCACCGTGGCACGCGCGGTGGTGTTGGCGAGCGCGTAGGTGTCGTAGGCGTAGTGCACCGACACCGGCGTGCACAGGTCGTTGGTAATGCGCTCGGTGCCCGGCCCCGAGAACACCACGATGCGGTTCTTCTGCCGCGCCACTTCCAGCACGGCCAGCGCCGGCGCCGAGGCGGCCACGTCGAGGATGGCATCGACATTGCCGGTGTCGTACCACTCGCGCGCCTTGTTGGCGGCGATATCGGCCTTGTTCTGGTGATCGACCACCACCAGCTCGATCTTCTTGCCCAGCACCTTGCCGCCGAAATCGTCGATGGCCATCTGCGCCGCCGTGGCGCTGCCGCGGCCGGTGACGTCGGCGTACAGGCCGCTCATGTCGAGCAGCATGCCGATCTTGACCACGTCGTCGGAGATCGCTGCCTTGGGCTGTGCGTGCGCGGCGCCGCAGGCAAGCGCCGCGGCCAGCGCCACGGTGAGGACGCCGGCGGCCCGGCGTCGGATCGAATGGCGAAGCTTCATGGTGTCTCCTCTGGCTTGTTGTGTCTCTTGTTTTGGCTAGACCGTGGCGATCGGCGTCACCGGCGAACCCACCGCCCCCGGCAGCCGCAACGGCGGCGCGGTCAGCTGGAAGCGGGAGCGGCCGTTGGCGCGCAGCCAGTCGGCCAGCTCGCGCAGGTACCACAGTTCGCCCAGCGGCAGCCCCAGCTTGAACAGGCAGTGGTGGTGCAGCGGCAGCAGCGGGTGGTGCTTGTCGCCATCGGGCGCGGGGCGGGCCGGGTAGCGCTCCACCGCGTAGTTGTCGGCGATCAGCGCGGCGATGCCGGCATCGGTGATCCATTGCAGCAGGCGGTCGTCGCGCCCGTCGAGCGCGCAGCAGCTGTGGTGCAGCACGGCTTCGTCGGGCTCGCGCTGCATCGACAGCACCACCTCGGCAAAGCCGGTGCGCAACAGCAGCATGTCGCCGGGCTCGACCTCGGCCTTGCCGGCGTCCAGCGCGCGCATCAGCTCGTCATAGCCGACGTTGCGGAAGTCCTGGCCGTATACGTGCGCCAGGTCCACCAGCACGCCGCGCCCCTGCATGCCCTTGACGGCGAAGTTCTCGATGCCGAGCGCCTGCGCGGCGCTGTGGTCGTGCCCGCAGGGATGGGCGGCGAAGTGGTCGTCGTCGGCATAGTCCACCGGGCCGACGATATGCTCGTTGGCGCGGAAGCCGTTGTAATAGACGCGCTCGGGCCGGCCGTCGCCGTCGGCATCGAACAGCGCGCCCACGTGCGCCAGCGCATCCCACTGCGTGCTGTACTGCAGGCACATCAGCACCTGGTCGTCGCTGATCACGTCGGTGGCGGCGGGATCGACCCGGGCCAGCGGGAAGTTGAGGTAGGGACTGTCGTCGCGGAAGGTGGGGCGCAGCTGCGGCGGGTGGCGGCGCGGGTTGAGCTTGTTGCCGCCCGGATAGTCCAGCGGCAGCGACAGGCAGAAGCTGATGCCGGCCTGCACCTCGCGCGCGCCCTTGACGACCTGTTCGGGGCCGATCAGGTTGACGCGGCCCAGCTGGTCGTCGGGCCCGAAATCGCCCCAGTTGGAACCCTGCGGACGTTGCTTCCAGCGCATGTCATGCCTCCTCTCGCGTACGTGGCCGGACGGACGGCCGTTGGATGTCGGGCTTGTTGCCGGCGTGCGAGCGCCAGTGCTCGCAGATGGCGTCGGCCTCGCGCCGCAGCGCGCGCGCCATCGCGGCCTCCCGGCTGGTGATGCGCTCGTTGAGCGCCGCAATGCTGATCGCCCCCAGCGGGTAGCCGTCGGGTCCGGGCAGGGCGATGGCGATGCCGCCCATGCGCTCGACCACGACGTCCAGCAATACGGCGTAGCCGCGCTTGCGCGTGGCATTCACATGGCCCAGCAGCATGTCGCGGCTGAAGAGTGGGTAGCGGCGCATGGCCGGGGCAATGCCGTCGAGCACCGCGTCGACCTCCGCATCGGGCAGCGCGGCCAGCAGCGCCAGGCTGCCGGCGCCGATGCCCAGCGGCCGGCGGCTGCCGATGTCCAGGTAGTTGGCGCGGATCGGGAAGGTGCCCAGCCGCAATTCGATGCAGACCGATTCGCAGCCGCTCGGCACCGACAGGATGGCGCTGTCCTCGAAGGCATTGGCCAGCCGGATCAGCGCCGGGCGTACCAGCGGGCGCAGGTCGGTGCGCGCCAGGGTGGCGGCATGCAGCGCCAGCCATTCGCGTCCCGGCGCAAAGGCCTTGGTGGCGGGATCGCGCTCGACCAGTCCCTCGGCCGCCAGCGTTTCCAGCAGGCGCAGCGCCGAGGCCTTGTCGACGCCGGCGGCCAGCGCGAGGTCGGTCAGGCGGGTGTTGCGGACATCGGTCAGCGCGCGCAGCAGGCGGCAGGCCTTCTGCAGCGAGGTGCTCGGGGTGGTCACGCCGGTGGTCTCCTTGCCCGGTTTTCGTCACGTGAAACCGGTTGGAGCAGTTATAGGCTATCCGATGCGGGCCGTCATTCTGCGCCGCCAGAAAGTTTTGCCGGATGAAATTGATTGGCACTGACGAGCGGATGCGCGATAGTTGTCGTACAACAATGCCAAAGATTGGTGGCTGGCAACGCAAGGATCGCACTCATGCAACCAATTTAATGGAATATGTGGCGCATAAGCTGCTCTAATCAGGGTAAGCCCGAGCACCAGCGCGCTCCATAGCCTCTACAATGTCGTCAGACAACGTAACACATGGTTGGCATATCGCCGCCCCCTGAAGAAAGCCTGCAATCATGAGTGAAGCGACCCCAGCGCCGGCATCGCGCCCCCTCTACATCACGATGCACCCCGACGACAACGTCGCCATCGTCGCCAACGACGGCGGGCTGCCGGCCGGCACCACGTTTCCGTGCGGCCTGACGCTGGTTGAAGGCGTGCCCCAGGGCCACAAGGTGGCATTGACGGACCTGCGCGAAGGCGAGGAGGTGGTCCGCTACAACGTGGTGATCGGCTACGCGCTGAAGGACCTGCCGCGCGGCAGCTGGATCAACGAGCGCGTGATCCGCATGCCGGCCGCGCCGGAGCTGCACGACCTGCCGGTCGGCACGCGCGTCAAGCCGCTGCCGCCGCTGGAGGGCTACACCTTCGAGGGCTATCGCAATGCCGACGGCTCGGTCGGCACGCGCAATATCCTCGGCATCACCACCACCGTGCAGTGCGTGGAGGGCGTGGTCGAGTTTGCCGTGCGGCGCATCAAGGAAGAGCTGCTGCCGAAGTATCCCAACGTCGATGACGTGGTGGGCCTGGAGCACACCTACGGCTGCGGCGTGGCGATCGACGCGCCGGACGCCGGCATCCCCATCCGCACGATCCGCAATATCGCGCTGAACCCCAACTTCGGCGGGGAAGTGATGATCGTCAGCCTGGGTTGCGAAAAGCTGCAGCCCACACGGCTGGTCAGCGCCGGCACCATCCCGATCCAGAAGGAAGGCGAGCCCGATGTGGTCTGCCTGCAGGACGAACAGCACGTGGGCTTCGCCTCGATGATCGATTCGATCATGGTCACGGCCGAGAAGCACCTGCAACGCCTGAACGCACGCCGGCGCGAGACCTGCCCCGCATCGGACCTGGTGGTGGGCGTGCAGTGCGGCGGCAGCGATGCCTTCTCGGGCGTTACGGCCAATCCCGCAGTGGGCTTCGCCACCGACCTGCTGGTGCGCGCCGGTGGCACGGTGATGTTCTCCGAAGTCACCGAGGTCCGCGACGGCATCGACCAGCTCACCGCGCGCGCGGCCACGCCCGAAGTGGCCGAGGCGCTGATGAAGCAGATGGCCTGGTACGACGCCTATCTCGAAAAAGGCAAGGTCGACCGCAGCGCCAACACCACGCCTGGCAACAAGAAGGGCGGCCTGTCCAATATCGTGGAAAAGGCGATGGGCTCGATCGTCAAGTCCGGCACCGGCCCGATCCATGGCGTCAGCGGCCCGGGCGAGAAGGTCACGCAGAAGGGCCTGATCTACGCCGCCACGCCGGCCGGCGATTTTGTCTGCGGCACGCTGCAGCTGGCCGCCGGCATGAACCTGCACGTCTTTACCACCGGCCGCGGCACGCCCTACGGCCTGGCCGAAGTGCCGGTGATCAAGGTCTCGACGCGCAATGACCTGGCACGCCGCTGGCACGACCTGATGGACGTCAACGCCGGGCGCATCGCCACCGGCGAGGCCACCATCGAAGAGGTGGGCTGGGAGTTGTTCCACACGCTGCTGGCGGTGGCCAGCGGCAAGAAGTCGTGGGCGGAACACTGGAAGATCAGGAACGCGCTGGTGCTGTTCAATCCGGCGCCGGTGACCTGAGGCCCCGGCCTCGGAAGTCCGCAGCAGCAGCAGGGGGAGGAGAGGAGGATGATGACAACAACGTTGTTGTCATCCGCCGTACCCCAGCCTGGAACACGACTGGGTCGTAAGGTGCCTCTCGAACCAGGCTATCGTGAGTGTTGCGACGTCTTCCAGGGCCTTGCGGTCTTCGAAGCCTCGGCCATTCGTTGGGATGATCCTCAACTGCCGCGGGCAATGCATTTGCTCAAACGCAAGATTGTTGACCTGTATGTTCTGCGGGTCGCCGCTTGCACTGATCAGCAAGGCAGGGATCTCGAGGCGCTGCAGGCTGGCGGCACCCGCGAGATCCGGTCGTCCTGCAACACAGGCCACCGCGCGAAGTTGTGCCGCGCCGGACGCGGCCGAGCGCAAGGCCGCAGCTGCGGCGGTGCCGGTACTAAGCAGGCCGACAGGCAGGTCTGCGCAGGGTGTTCCCGCATGCAGGAAGCTCAGCGTCCGGTTCAATCTTGCCACCAGCTCATCGACATCCGATTCGGGCGCGTCGTCGAAGCGGCTGTCAGGCTGCAGGTCCACAAGCATGGTGGCGAATCTTTTCGCGCGCAGCTTGCGTGCGAGGTAATGACTGCGGACGTCGCGGCGTTGCGCGCCACCGGCATGAACCATCACCGCGACCCCGATGGGGTTCGCGGCGGTTTCGAATATTACCCGCAGGCAGGTCGTCTCATACGGAACGAGCATCGCTCTGCTGATTGCCGGCACCCGCGCCTCCCCACCTGGCCGGGCATGGCCGGGGGATTGCACTGGCAGCTTGGCCGTCACCTGCCGGACAAAATCGTCGGTGACCAGACTGAACTCGTGATAGAAATGCGCGAGGTTTTCGATGCAATCCGGGGTATCCAGGCAGATGACTTCATCCGCCAGCGCTCGGATCCGGTCCAGTCCTGCTCTTGAGGCGATCGGAAGCGCGCATACGAGTCGGGCGGGCTGCCGCTTGCGCAGGCTGGAGAGGGCCGCATACATCGTCGCGCCGCTCACCAGGCCGTCATCCACGACAATCACTACGCGACCGCCCGGATCCGCCTGCTTGCGAACCGGCTTATAGACGGCGCGCTGCCTGCGAAGCTGGTCCAACTGGGCGTCACGTTGTCGGCTGGCGTCGCCATGCGCGTTCGCTTCGCCGGTGCACCACGTCATGCCTGTGTCGTCCAGTGCCACCCCCGGGACGATGCGGCGCGCCATCACGAGATCGAATTCGGCGTCCAGCGCGTCGGCGACGACGCGCCCGACTGGCACCCCGCCACGAGGGATCGCCAGGACCAGGGCGCCGGTTCGCCGATACGCACGCAAAGCCCGCGCCAGTTCCGTTCCGGCATGTTCACGGGTCTGAAAACGTGTTTGATAAGGGCGCATTGAGAACTGAAGAGAATCAACGGTGAATCTGTAGGACCGCGGCGCCGGAAAGGCGGCCGTCACGCAGATCGGCCAATGCCTCATTGGCCTGCTCCAGCGGATAAGCGGTGGTGTGTGTATGCAGCAAGGTGCGGGCGGCGATTTCCATCAGCGCAATCCCGTCGGCGCGCGTCAGGTTGGCTACGGAGCACAGGCGCCTCTCTTCCCACAGCAGTTCGTAAGGCATGCCTGGGATATCGCTCATGTGAATGCCGCCGCAGACCACGGTGCCACCCTTATCGACGGCGCGTAGCGCTTTGGGCACCAGTGCGCCCACCGGCGCGAAAATCAGCGCGGCGTCCAGAAGCGCCGGAGGCAGGAGGTCGCTTGAGCCGGCCCAGCACGCCCCGGTCTGGTATGCCAGTTGCTGGGCGCCTGTGTCGCCCGTGCGGGTGAAAGCGTAGACCTCCCGGCCTTGTGCCACGGCAATTTGTGAAACCAGGTGGGCGGCTGCGCCGAAGCCGTAGATGCCGATGCGGCGTGCCCCGGCGGCAGGGCCTGCCATGCGCAGCGTCCGGTAGCCGATCAGGCCGGCACAGAGAAGGGGGGCGGCGTGTTCGTCATCGTAGGCAGGCGGAATCCGGAAGCAATACCTGCTGTCTGCGACAACATACTCGGCGTAGCCGCCATCGCGCGTATAGCCCGTAAAGAGCGGTGCATCGCAGAGGTTTTCGTGATGACGCAGGCAGTAGCGACAGTGGCCGCAGGTATGGCCAAGCCAAGGCACACCCACGCGGTCGCCCGGTTCGAAGCCGGTGACACCCGTTCCGCAAGCATCCACCCGTCCAACGATCTCGTGTCCGGGGATGAGCGCCGGTTTGGGATGACGCAGGTCGCCATCGACGATATGCAGGTCGGTCCGGCATACGCCGCAGGCAGCAACAGTGATGCGCACCTCGCCCGGCCCGGGCTCGGGTACTGGCACACGCACCAGGACCAGAGGCTGCCCCGCGCCCCCGTATTGCATGGCTCGCATGGTCTCTGGCATGGTGTAGTCCTTCGCGGCGCCCGGACGTGGGTCACCCTTCGATCTCGCTGCGGACCAGCAGTACGGGCTTGCTGGTCTGAGACAGAACGCCTTCCGCCACGCTGCCCATTAGCAGCCGCCTGACGCCGCGCCGCCCATGCGTGCCCATGACAATCATGTCGGCATCCCATCTGTCGGCTTCGACGGCGATGGTCGTGGAGATTCGGCCCGGAGCCACCGGCTTTTCGTCCAATTGCGCGTGGCATCGGATTCCTGCCTGGCTGAGGCGTGCCGTCGCGGCGTCAAGCGCCTTGCCGCCATAAGAAATCTGCTGGTTCGCCAGTTCGCGGGGATCGAAATAGCCTGCCTCAAAGTATACATTGCTGTCATCGACCACAAACAACGCCTTGACTTCGGCGCCGGTGGCGGCGGCAATTGCGATGGCCTGGCTAAGCGCCAGGTCGGAGGAGTGGCTGCCGTCCACGGCGAGCAGGATGCGCTGGTACATGCGATGCTCCTGTGAGGTGGGACTGCATGGTCCCTGGGTCTGAAGGTCTGATCCGTCCAGCCTAGACGGCAGTGCTGAATGGAACTTGATATTGGTCAAACCAATGCGCGGCCCCCGCATCGCGATGCAGGCCGGTGCAGCGGCCAAGCGCTTGCCAGGTCCCATTCCTGGCGGCGGCGCCCTGGGGCGGTGCCGCCTGCTGCACCCGACAGGAATCCATGCAGTTTCAGTGGCAAGAGCGGCAATTGTTCAACTCGAGGGGTATGCAATCCCGATGAGGCAAACAACGGGGGATGAGTCGCTATCTGAGGGGAATTCCGGAGCCGCCAGGCGCGTCAGTGCGCCCTTGGCCGGCTCCGGATTAATAGAGGCAGGCGAGACCTACGCCATTGAGTGGCCGCTCGCTGTCGAGTCGGCGCGGAAACCACTCCAGGCCGATGCCGTGCTGGTGGTTCGGCTCGTTTGAAGCGCTAGCGCGGCGATGGCAGCTGGATACCGCTGAATGCCAGTGCCAGCCCACCTACAAGCACCAGGCTGAGCGCCCACACCACGTCGAGGTTGAACCAGGTGCGCGACACGAACTTAAGCCCGACATAGCGGTAGACCAGCCACGCCACCAGGCCGCCGGTCGCGATCATGGCCGTGGCATGCACGACGGACACCAGCAGCGCCATCGAGACATTGGCGCCCATCAGCGTGGCGGCGGCCTCGTGGCCGGCATCCTCGTCGGCGCGGCACAGCCCGAGATAGATCGGCACCAGCATCAGCCCGGCGCCATGCGCGATTGCCACGGCGAAGGACCATAGCGCCAGGCGCGACGGCGCAATGCGCGCCAGTGCGCGCGGATGGCGGCGCCAGGCCAGCAGCGCCAGCCCCCAGCCGATCACCAGCAGCCCTGCGGCAAACTGCAGCGGCGCCTGCCAGCGGACCACCATGGCCAGCACGCCGAACGGCAGCATGACGGCGATCATCGCCAGCAGGTGGCCCAGCGCCAGCCATCCGAGCGCCGACACCACGGCGCGGTCCTGCCGCGCCAGCAATCCGTTCGACACCGCCAGCGGCCATCCCATCGCGGGATTCAGGCCGTGATAGATGCCGCTTGCCAGGACCGCCGACCACAGGCCGGCATGCTCCCAGGAGAATGCCGTCAAGACCGGACCGACGGATAGCAGAACGAGTCAGTCGAGCAGTCGCCGCCTTCCAGGCGCACCTGGTGCGCGCGGTAGCCGTCGGGGAATTCCAGCCAGAAGTCATCGGCCAGCGCCAGCCCGCCCTCCGGATCGGCCCGTCCCATCACCTGCACGCCGGGCACCCCGTCGGGATAGAACTGGTTGTCCCAGGTGGAGTAGAGCGAGTTGGTCCAGTAAACGCGCTTGCCGTCGCGGCTGATCTCGACCATCTGGGGGCCGCCGGCGAAGGCCTTGCCGTTCGGATGCGGCGTGCGCCGTGCAATGCCGCCGAGATGGACCGAGCCCGACAACCGCGGCTTGCGCGGGTCGGTGACGTCGTACTGGCGCATCTCGCCGGTGCCCCAGCAGGACACGTAGAGGAATTTGTCATCGAGCGACAGGTCAATGTCGGTGATCAGCGGCGGTACGGCACCGAAGCCCTGCAGCAACGGCGGCAGCAGGTCGGCCGAGGCCGGCTCGGCTGGGATGGTAGCGGTCTTTTCCGCATGGAACTTGCCGCCCTCGCGCCACCAGGTCCAGATCGAGCCTTCCAGGTTCGTGGTGTCGACCACCACGCCGACAAAGCCGTATTCCCGCACCGGATCGTGCGCGGGCCTGACTTCCAGCGCCATCTGGTGGTTGGCGCCCAGGTCGATGGTCTGCACGTTGCGCCGCGCGCGCAGGTCCCAGAAATGCAGCTTGTGGCCGTACTTGTTGGAGAGCAGGTCTTCGGCTACCAGGCCGTTCTCGAACTGCGGCGGCAAGGCCCACTCGCTCGACACCATGTAGTCGCGCGGCAGGTTCCACCAGAAGTCGTAGTGCTTCTCCTGCTCGCCGCGGTCGATTTCCCAGCGGCCGAGCACCTCGAAGGTCTCGCAGTCCATGATGAAGATGCCGGGCAGCCCGTCGGTGCCGTCCTGCGCCGCACCGCCGAGCGTGCTGACGTAGATCCCTTCCGGGCCGCAATGCACGGTGTGTGGCCGCGAGTAACCGGTCTTGCTGATGATCTCGTCCGGCTCGATGATCTTGTGGATGCGCGCCTGCGTGGGATGCGGCTTCGTGTCGATGATATAGATGCGCGACGAGCGCATGCCGGGAATGATCAGGTAGCGCCGCTCCAGGAACGCATGGCCGCTCAGCGGCGACAGTGCGGACGAGCAGGCATTCCAGCCGAAGTGATGCAGCTCGTCGCCCTTGTTGGTCATCGGCACGGTATGCACCACCGTGCTGTAGGTGGGCGAGCCGGGTTTGACGTCGATCACGGCCAGCGCGTCGGGGCGCGAGCCGTCAGGGCTCAGCAGCAGGGTGTAGGCGAATTCTTCCGGCGGCGCGCTCATCGCGAGCTGTGGCGACGGGTAAAACGTGGGATCCGGCCGCATGTTCATGGTTAGCCCTCCTTGTTCTACGCCGGTCACATGCCGCGAGATCGCGCAGGCCGGCATGGCAGCGTCCGCGCACGGAAGTGGACTTCGAGCCTACTTAGCCTAGGTCGTTCTCTATCCCTAGTCAAACGGGCCGGCACCCCGGCGCAGGGCCGTTCTCGTCACGCCAGGGATGCATGGCGAGTGGGCGAGCGCCGGCCGCGCGCGTCAATGCGCCGCCTGGATGCCGGCATCAAAGCGCGCCGCCAGCCCTCGGTCGCGGAACGCCGCCACCACGAAGTCGATGAACACGCGCGTCTTCGGCGGCAGCAGCGTCTTGTTCGGGTAGTACAGCGAGATCGGCCCGTTGTCGGCATGCCATCCGGGCAGCAGCCTCACCAGCGCGCCGCTTTCCAGCCATCGCGCCGCGTGTGGCGTCGGCAGCAGCGCCACGCCGTAGCCGAGCATGGCCGCGTGCGCCATGGCCTCGGGGTCGTCGAAGATCATGCGCGTGCGCTGCGTGACCGGCGCCTCTTCGCCCGACTCGCTGCGCAGCGTCCATGCGCGCAGCCTGCCGGTCGGGCCCGAGCGCCGCACGATGCCGTCCATCGCGGCCAGCTCGCTGGGGTGGGCCGGCATGGGCCTGCCCGCCATATAAGACGGCGATGCCGTGGCCACGATGCAAGTCCGCGCCAGTTCGCGCGCGACCACGCCGTCGGTCAGTTCGATGCCGCCACCGATGGCCGCGTCATAGCCGTCCTGGATCAGGTCCGCGGGGCGGTTGTCGAAATGCCAGTCCGGCACGATCGCCGGATAGCGTTGCAGGAACTCGCCCAGCAGCGGCACCAGGTGTTCGCGGCCGAAGGCGAGGGCCATGCTGACCTTGAGCGTGCCCGCGGGCTTGCCCGCGTCTTGCGACGCACTGGCAAAGGCATCGCGCAGGGTCGAGAACGGGTCCGAGACCTGCCGTAGGAACTGTTCGCCGCTGGCGGTCAGCGTCAGCTGGCGCGTGCTGCGCTGGAACAGCCGTACGCCCAGGTGCGACTCCAGCCGCGCCACGTTCTTGCTGACCGCCGCGGGCGTCATGCCGAGCTGGCGCGCTGCGGCAGAGAAACTGCCGACCTCGGCACTTCGGACAAAGGATTCGAGCAAGTTGAGGGCTTCCATCGCCCTAGCTTATACCAATGGTTGAAAAAGTTGATGCTGACTTGTAGCTACCGAAGGGGCAATGGACGAACGATACTGCGTTCACAAACCAACCATTTCCCGGAGCTATCCATGGCCACCCTGACAGGAAAAACTGCATTCGTTACCGGCGGCGCCCGCGGCATTGGCGCGGCAATCGTGCGCCGGCTGGCGCGCGAAGGCGCTGCCGTTGCCTTCACCTTCCAGAATTCCGCCGCGGGCGCCAATGCGCTGGCCGCGGAAGTGGAAGCCGCCGGCGGCCGCGCGCTGGCGCTGCAAGCCGACGCCGCCGATCCCGCCGCACTGACCCGCGCCATCGACGGCGCCGCGCGCCAGTTCGGCAAGCTCGACATCCTGGTCAACAATGCCGGCGTGCTGCGGCTGGGATCGGTAGAGACCCTGTCGCTGGAAGACTTCGACGAAACCCTGGCCGTAAACGTGCGCGCGGTGTTCGTCGCGGCCAAGGCAGCGCTGGCGCATATGGGCGAAGGCGGCCGCATCATTAACATCGGCAGCACCAACGCAGAACGCATGCCGTTCCCGGGCGGCAGCGCGTATGCGATGAGCAAGTCCGCGCTGCTGGGGTTGGTGCAGGGCATGGCGCGCGACCTGGGGCCGCGCGGCATCACCGTGAACAACATCCAGCCGGGACCGACCAATACCGACATGAACCCGGAAGCCGGTGAGTTCGGCGCGGCGCTGCATGGCCTGATGGCGCTGCAGCGGCATGCCACGCCGGAGGAGATTGCCGGCATGGTGGCCTATGTTGCGGGTCCGGAAGCTGGCTTCGTCACGGGTGCCAGCCTGATGATCGACGGCGGCTTCAGCGCCTGAGCGCCGTGCCTGCGGCCCGCGAGGACGCAGGCCGCGCCTGGCCAGCAAGCCTTGCACTGCTCCAGCCAGCACGCCGGCTTGGCGCCGGCGTGCCTCAGTCTTCCGCCGCCTTGCGCAGCGCCGCGCTGACCTCGCCATAGAAACCCCGCAGCTTTTCCAGCTCCAGGTCCACCGGCTGCAGCGCCGGCCACAGCAGCGCCACCATGTCGCGTGCGGTTTTCTCGATATCGACCTCGCGCTGCCGCGCGATTGCGTCCCACAGGATGTGCTCCATCGGCCCCAGGATGGCCGAGCGCAGCAGGCTCAGCGGCAAGTCGCCGCGGATTTCGCCATTGCTGCGCGCCCGCGCCAGCAGGTCCATCAGCGGCGCCGTATAGCGGCGCTGCAGCGGCAGGAACACCTCGCCCAGCCCCGGCCCCTTGGCCCGGCCTTCCGACAGTACCAGCGCGCACAGCCCGGTCCCCTGGATCAGGAACAGGCGCAGGTGCGTCTTCACGTAGAACTCAAGCTGCGCCTTGGTGGGCTGGCCGTGCGGCATGCCCTGTTCCAGCGTGCTGATGATTTCGTCGTACCAGTCCTCGATCACGCGCACGCACAGCTCGCGCTTGCCGTGGAAATAGGTGAAGACCGTCCCCTCGGAGACGCCCAGCCGCTGCGCGATCTCGGTGGTGGTGGCGCGCTCGTAGCCAAGCTCGGCGAACACGTCGCGGCTCACGCGCAGGATGTCGCGGATGCGCTGCTCGGCCTTGGCGCCGGCCGGAACGCGGCGCCGGGAACTGGTGTCTTCCATGTTGTCGGGGGTGTGGACGTCTCTCTGGTGCCGAGGATTATAGTGCGCCGGCGGCCAGAACTTGAGTAAAGCTCAAAATTATTATTGCGTTCTGCCTGCCGAGCGTGTACTTTTCACTCGTCGGCGCCACGGCCCGCACCAGCGGGCAGTGAAAGGCGGGATGAATTTAAGGGATTTCCCTGACGATTCTCGCTGCCAGCCCACCACAGACAATGAACACGGCGTGAATTGAGTGATACTCACAAAACGCCGGCGCACGGAACGACACCGAGCTTTGGAGACCAGTATGACGATGCAGGGCGAGTCCCAACCCACCATCCTGCCCATGGGCGGGCTGTCCCATGTGCGCGGCGAAACCAGTATCCCGCTGTCCGAGCAGACGGTGCCGGAACTGCTGGCGCAGACCGTCGCCCGCTTTGCGCAGCGCGACGCGGTGGCTTTCCGCGAGCAGGGCGTGCGCTGGACCTGGCAGCAGTTTGCTGAAGCCATCGATGCACTGGCGGCGGGGCTGCACGGGCTCGGCCTGGTCCGTGGCGACCGCGTCGGCATCTGGTCGCCCAACCGCGTGGAATGGGTGGTCACGCAGTTCGCCACGGCGCGGCTCGGGCTGGTGCTGGTCAATATCAACCCGGCCTACCGGCTGGCCGAGCTGGAGTACGCGCTGAACAAGGTTGGCGTCAAGGCCATCGTCGCGGCCGAGGCGTTCAAGACCTCGCGCTACCTGGAGATGCTGCAGGCGCTGGCACCGGAACTGGCCACCAGCGAGCCGGGCGCGCTGCAGGCCGCGCGGCTGCCGTCGCTGCGCTGGGTGATCCGCATGGGCGAGGGCGAAACCCCTGGCATGATCCGCTATGACGATGTGGTGGCGCGCGGCGCAGGCGTGGCGCGCGGGGTGGCCCGCGAATCGCTCGACGCCATCACCGCGCAGCTCGACCGCAACGACCCCATCAACGTGCAGTTCACCAGCGGCACCACGGGTGCACCCAAGGGCGCCACGCTGACCCACCGGAACATCGTCAACAACGCGCG
Organism: Cupriavidus phytohabitans; assembly: GCF_017815025.1. Classification (NCBI taxonomy): domain Bacteria; kingdom Pseudomonadati; phylum Pseudomonadota; class Betaproteobacteria; order Burkholderiales; family Burkholderiaceae; genus Cupriavidus; species Cupriavidus phytohabitans. The sequence goes on along the minus strand of NZ_JAGIQB010000014.1, from coordinate 1,680 downwards.
CTTCATCGCGATGGCGATGCGCTTCACCGAGCAGGACAAGCTGTGCGTCCCGGTGCCGTTCTACCACTGCTTCGGCATGGTGCTGGCGGTACTGGCCTGCGTCTCCACGGGCGCCGCGATGGTGTTCCCGGGCGAAGCGTTCGAACCGGAAGCGACCATGAAGGCCGTCAGCGAGGAACGCTGCACCGCGCTGCACGGCGTGCCGACCATGTTTATCGCGCAGCTCGACCATCCGCGCTTCGGCGACTACGACTTCTCTTCGCTGCGCACCGGCATCATGGCCGGCTCGCCGTGCCCGATCGAGACCATGAAGCGCGTGGTGTCGCAGATGCATATGTCGGAGGTGACGATCGCCTACGGCATGACCGAGACCAGCCCGGTCTCGTTCCAGAGCAGCACCACCGATCCGCTGGACAAGCGCACCGCCACGGTGGGACGCATCCAGCCGCACCTCGAGGTCAAGCTGGTGGACGCCACCGGCGCCACGGTGCCGGTGGGCGAGAAGGGCGAGCTGTGCACGCGCGGCTACTCGGTCATGCTGGGCTACTGGGACGACGACGCCCGCACCGCCGAGACCATCCGCGATGGCTGGATGCATACCGGCGACCTCGCCACCATCGACGAGGAAGGCTACTGCAATATCGTCGGCCGCGTGAAGGACATGCTGATCCGCGGCGGCGAGAACATCTACCCGCGCGAGATCGAGGAATTCCTGTTCCGCCATCCCAAGGTGCAGGCCGTGCAGGTGTTCGGTGTGCCGGACCAGAAGTACGGCGAGGAAGTGTGCGCGTGGATCGTGCTCAAGCCGGGCGAGAGCGTCACCGAGGAAGAGATCCGCGAGTTCTGCCGCAACCAGATCGCCCACTACAAGATTCCGCGCTACATCCGCTTCGTGAACGAGATGCCCCTGACCGTGACCGGCAAGGTGCAGAAATTCGTGATGCGCGACCAGATGGTGCGCGACCTGAACCTCAGCGAATCGAAGACGGCCTGATCGCGCCGCCCTAGTACGACATAGATTTTTCAAGAAGACACTGCCATGACTACCTTGCCCGGCCTGAAATTCGACCTCGGCGAAGACATCGAGATGCTGCGCGATTCCGTGCGCACGTGGGCCCAGGCCGAACTGGCCCCGCGCGCGGGCGAGATCGACCGCACCGACCAGTTCCCGATGGACGCCTGGAAGAAGATGGGCGACCTCGGCGTGCTCGGCATCACCGTGGCCGAGGAATACGGCGGCGCCAACATGGGCTACCTGGCGCACATGATCGCGATGGAAGAGATCAGCCGCGCCTCGGCGTCGGTGGGCCTGTCGTACGGCGCGCATTCGAACCTGTGCGTGAACCAGATCCACCGCAACGGCACGCCAGCGCAGAAGGCGAAGTACCTGCCGAAACTGGTGTCGGGCGAGTGGATCGGCGCGCTGGCGATGAGCGAGCCCAACGCGGGTTCGGACGTGGTCAGCATGAAGCTGCGCGCCGAATTCAAGGGCGATCGCTACGTGCTGAACGGCACCAAGATGTGGATCACCAACGGCCCGGACTGCGACGTGCTGGTGGTTTACGCCAAGACCGAGCCCGAGCTGGGCGCGCGCGGCATGACCGCCTTCATCGTCGAGAAGGGCATGAAGGGCTTCTCGGTGGCACAGAAGCTGGACAAGCTGGGCATGCGCGGCTCGCA
>NZ_JAGIQB010000143.1:0-3274 GCF_017815025.1 Cupriavidus phytohabitans | reverse complement strand
TGCGTGACGGCGCGGTCAAGGACTTGCTGATCGCCGTCGAGCGGGCGAAGGCCCAGATTCGGGCGCGTGTCGAGCATTCGTTCCATGTCATCAAGAATCTGTTTGGTCATCGCATAGTTCGCTCTGTATGTTTCGTGTCTGTGTCCCAGCAGGGCATCTCCGCTGCATGCTGTACTCAACAAGCTCACCAGTATTGCCACAAAGCCGTATTCGAACCCTTCATGACCGGCGTTTGACAAGAAACTAGTTTTAGTCTTCGATATCCTCAACTAGCCGTTCTCGCACTCAGGCCGAAAATTCGAGGTCTTGCCATTTCGGCTTTGAGTTTTACAGCTATCGAACTTCAACGCGCTGAATCAATCCAGGCAATGCGATCGCGAGAACGGTCCTGTCGCACATCGTCCCAGACCAAGGCGTTCTTCTTCTTTGCGGTTAATCCGTCGGGTGGCGTAACGGTATTCAAGGCCGGCATCGGCGAGTGCAGCCTGGACGGGCTCGTTTCCAATCTTGAACGCATCATGCGCTCGACCAACACCGATGCCCAGTACGATGTGGCGCTGGCGGCCTTCAGCGACCATCCGGATCCGGTCCGGCCGATGCTACTCCGGCGTAGACGAGAACTGCTGAGGTGTGAAAGCCATTTGCGATTCTAATGAGTCCGATCCAAACAATCGATTGCCAAATTTCGAGCAACGTCGACCTATCCGTGATAGATTCACTGACGGCAGATCTCTGTGTGAATGCGCCATGGAATGGAATGTCAAGACTGCTTGGTTTTTGCGCGCGCGATCCGAGCGAAAATGACTTCCGCGACATACCGCGTTTCCATTGGCCTAAAATCGCCACCAGAAAGCATGCAGCCTCGTTGACGGAGTAGACAATTGCACCTTTTTGATGTAAATCAGATGACCGGGTTTTTCGTAAACTCGTTCAAGCTCGTAGCGATATTCGCTACCGTCTGTGTCGCGTTCGAGCTGATTTTTCCGGCTTATCGATACGGTTTTGCGTCATATGTTCGCGGGGTACGAAATTGGATCATTCGCCTTGGGTTCGCTGCAGTTGTCTGGCACGTCTACGCTGTGGGTCTGGAATGGTTAGGGGTCAAGCCGCTCCTGACGGTGAATTTCGGGACGTGGTTTCACTCTGACAACGCAATTATTAGCGCGGGCTTCGGCGTTCTTTCAGGCGTTCTAGTCGCAATTGCCGCTGATTTCTTCGTCTACTGGATGCACCGTGCACAGCATGCTATTCCATTCCTGTGGCGCATGCACGCCACCCATCATTCTATCCGCGAACTGACGGCTTGGAATTGTGCTCATCACTTATCTGAGCCGCTTATTCATGCTTTTTTCGTCGCAATGCCGCTGGCTCTGATCCACTTCGAATCTGGCGTCGTGCCAACTGTTGCCCTGACGCTGATTGCCTTTCAGGTCCACTTGTGTCACTCGAGCACGCGAATTAATCTTGGGCTGCTACGATACATCGTCGGGGATGGCAAGTTCCACCGTATTCACCATTCAATGGAAGCGCGTCACAGGGGCCGAAACTTCGGGATATTTACGACGCTCTGGGACACGATTTTCCGTACGGCGTACTGGCCGACAAAGGACGAGTGGCCAAAAGTTGGCCTCGCAAACCAGTCTGAACCGATCACGGTGCGCGATTACCTTATGTTTCCTTTTGACCAACGCCGCTGGCGTAAAGCGACGGTCGGAAGTGGCGTACGAAAGGTCGAGGTTGTCGATTAAGTGCAGTGAACACCTCATTGAAGGCGTGCCGCACTTGTGTTGCTGCCAACCGAATCGCGGAGTTGCCGGTCACGCGGTGGCTGGGCCGCTCAAATGCGACCGAGCTTGGTATCGATGTGCAGCAGGTTACCCGGAGCGGCGTGTTCATAGCGCATGATGGGCTCGCGTGGCTGCAGATCGGCGAGCCTGGACAGGCTAGCGCGCGCGAGCACCCGGCTACAGTGGATTCGGAAACACCAATACTGCGGGCGATTTGCCGCTGGAGCATACGCCGTTGGCTCAACTCCACGATCAACAGGGCCTTGGATGAGTCAATGGTCCACGGCGAGCGGCCCGGCCGGGACGAAGCGTCGGCACGCCACCGGCCAGACAACGGCCCAGCCACTTGTGAGCCGTCGGTGCTGTAACGCCATGGCTAAGCGGCTGCTTCGGGCACACTCAGACCATGTTCGGTGATGTCTTGGACCATCTCGAGTCGACGGGCGAAGGTCGGGCATTCTTATGGGTGTTCATCCGGCTGAGCTCTTGGAAGTCTGGGTGTTTGGCGACTTCCAGTTTTCCAGACTCAGTTCAGATGAACCACGATACAACGCATTGCAGCTTCACATCCAGCGCGGGGTGAGCTTCAACACCGAGTCGGTGCGGAACTGGTGTGACAGGTTTGGCGCGCAGTTTCCCCGTCCGGCGAAAGCCGGACGCGTCGCGCCGGGCTCGACTTGGCATCTCGATGAACGTGTGTCAGGGAGGAACTAAGATCCGCTCTTCCCGCAGAGCTCGGCCCCGCCGAAAGGCTTCAGAGGAATTCTGCACCGACACAGTCGCAGGCTACAACTCCATTTATAAAGACGCCATGTTCAAGAGGCTGGATGTCTTGCCCATGCTAGACGAAAGATCCACTATCTCTCTTGGCACGCAGGAACGACGCTGACATCCGCGAGAAACGCCCTACGAGCGAAAGCGTGTCCGACCGGAACGGGCGCAAGCCTTCGAGGTCTGGCTACGCTCGGCGCTGAGCAAGGTATCGTCCAATAGCGATACCGCGAAGGCGATGGGCTGCGCATTGAATCAGTCGAGAGCACTAATGCAGTATGCCAGCGATATTTGCGATTGAGATTAACAATAATGCCGCGGAGCGGGCGTTGTGGGCCGGCTCTCGGTAGAAATTATGCGCAGTTGCAAAATATGTGCAGTCCGTCATCAACGGCGATTGCTCCGGCAGTTGCCGGGCTGTTCCACGAGGATTTGTGGTCCGGCGAACTACGCATAATTACAACGACTCCAGGAACTGCAAGAGTCGATCCGGCGGTCGATATCGACTCTTCTTTACATGTGGCGGCTGAATGGCGTTCAGCGCCCGCTCCTTCATTTCCAGATTCGCGAGGTATTGTCAAATTTGGTGTACGAGGGCTGATCGTGGCCGGTTCTCAGGCGGCGAGTTTCTGCTGATCTGGCGGATTGTCATGCGCCGGAGTTCCGTCCTTGAAGGGAATGCCCTTCAAGAGCAGTTCGATGTGTTCGGCACCGTT
>NZ_JAGIQB010000142.1:0-3276 GCF_017815025.1 Cupriavidus phytohabitans | reverse complement strand
TCACACCGCGCGGCGGACCATCAGCTCCTTGATCTTGCCGATGGCCTTGGTCGGGTTCAGACCCTTCGGGCACACGTCGACGCAGTTCATGATGCTGTGGCAGCGGAACAGGCGGTACGGGTCGTTCAGGTTGTCCAGGCGCTCATTGGTGGCCTGGTCGCGGCTGTCCGCAATGAAGCGGTAAGCCTGCAGCAGGCCGGCCGGGCCGACGAACTTGTCCGGGTTCCACCAGAACGACGGGCACGACGTCGAGCAGCTGGCGCAGAGAATGCACTCGTACAGGCCATCGAGCTCGTCGCGCTCTTCCGGCGACTGCAGGCGCTCTTTCTCGGGCGGCGGCTCGTCGTTGATCAGGAACGGCTTGATCGAGTTGTACTGCTTGAAGAAGTTCGTCATGTCGACGATCAGGTCGCGCACTACCGGCAGGCCGGGCAGCGGACGCAGCACGATGCGGTCCGGCAGCTCGCGCATGTTGGTCAGGCAGGCCAGGCCGTTCTTGCCGTTGATGTTCATCGCGTCCGAGCCGCACACGCCTTCGCGGCACGAACGGCGGAACGAGATGGTCTCGTCCAGCTTCTTCAGCTTCACCAGCGCGTCCAGCAGCATGCGCTCGTGGCCGTCGAGCTCGACCTCGTAGGTCTGCATGCGCGGCGCCGCATCCTTGTCCGGATCGTAGCGGTAGACTTCGAAAATACGCTTCATTTCTGTGGGTCCTGTTTTCTCTACGATGCGGTGCTCAGAAGGTACGGGCCTTCGGCGGCACGCTTTCAGCCGTCAGCGGCTGCATCTTCACCGGCTTGTAGTCGAGGCGGTTGCCTTCGCTGTAGAACAGCGTGTGCTTGAGCCAGTTCTCGTCGTCGCGGTTGGGGAAGTCGCTGTGCGCGTGGGCGCCGCGCGATTCCTTGCGGGCCGCCGCCGAGATCATGGTGGCCTTGGCCACTTCCACCAGGTTGGCCACTTCCAGGGCTTCCACCAGCGCGGTGTTGAAGACCTTGGACTTGTCCTTCAGGTGGATGTTGTCGGCGCGCTCGGACACTTCCAGGATGCGCTCGACGCCTTCGTCCATCAGCTTCTGCGTACGGAACACGCCGGCATGCGACTGCATGTTGCGGCGGATGTCGTTGGCCACGTCCTGGGTGTACTCACCCGACGACGAGTTCTGCAGCTTGGCCAGGCGCGACAGCGCGCGGTCGGCGGCGTCGGCCGGCAGCGGCTTGTGTTCCTTCTGCTTCAGGTTCTGCGCGACGATGTGGTTGCCGGCGGCACGGCCGAACACCACCAGATCCAGCAGCGAGTTGGTGCCCAGGCGGTTGGCGCCGTGCACCGACACGCACGAGCATTCGCCGATCGCGTAGAAACCGTTCACGATTTCGTTCGGGTTGCCGTTCTTCGGCACCACGACCTGGCCGTGATAGTTGGTCGGGATGCCGCCCATCTGGTAGTGGATGGTCGGGACCACCGGAATCGGTTCCTTGATCGCGTCGACGTTGGCGAACTTCATGCCGATCTCGCGGATCGACGGCAGGCGCTTCATGATGGTCTCGGCACCGACGTGGGTCAGGTCGAGCAGCACATAGTCGCCGTTCGGGCCGCAGCCGCGGCCTTCCTTGATCTCCTGGTCCATCGAGCGCGAGACGAAGTCACGCGGCGCCAGGTCCTTCAGCGTCGGGGCATAGCGCTCCATGAAGCGCTCGCCGTCCTTGTTGCGCAGGATGCCGCCTTCGCCGCGCACGCCTTCGGTGATCAGCACGCCGGCGCCGGCCACGCCGGTCGGGTGGAACTGCCAGAACTCCATGTCTTCCAGCGGCACGCCTGCGCGCGCGGCCATGCCCAGGCCGTCACCCGTGTTGATGAAGGCGTTGGTGGACGCGGCGTAGATGCGGCCGGCACCACCGGTCGCGAACAGCGTGGTCTTGGCCTCGAGGATGTAGACCTCGCCGGTTTCCATTTCCAGCGCGGTCACGCCCAGCACGTCGCCATCCTGGTCGCGGATCAGGTCCAGCGCCATCCATTCGACGAAGAAGTGGGTCTTGGCGCGCACGTTGCGCTGATACAGCGTGTGCAGCAGCGCGTGGCCGGTACGGTCGGCCGCGGCGCAGGCGCGCTGCACCGGCTTTTCACCGTAGTTGGCGGTGTGGCCGCCGAACGGGCGCTGGTAGATGGTGCCGTCGGGGTTGCGGTCGAACGGCATGCCGAAGTGCTCGAGCTCGTACACGACCTTCGGCGCTTCCCGGCACATGAACTCGATGGCGTCCTGGTCGCCCAGCCAGTCCGAGCCCTTGATGGTGTCGTAGAAGTGGTAGTGCCAGTTGTCCTCGCTCATGTTGCCGAGCGAGGCACCGATGCCGCCCTGCGCCGCCACGGTGTGCGAGCGGGTCGGGAACACCTTGGACAGCACGGCCACGTTCAGGCCGGCTTCCGCGAGCTGGAGGGATGCGCGCATCCCGGCGCCGCCAGCACCGACGATGACCACGTCAAAGCGGCGACGCGGCAATCCAGTCTTGACTGCGACCATTTATTACACCCTCCAGAGAATCTGAGCAGCGTAGCCCGCGCAACCGACGAGCCACAGAATCGTAAGAACTTGCAGCACGAGGCGCACCGCCATCGGCTTCACATAGTCCATCCAGATGTCGCGCACGCCGATCCAGGCGTGATACAGCAGCGACAGGATGGTCAGGAACGTGATGATCTTCATCCACTGATTGGCGAAGAGCCCTGCCCACGCTTCGTACGAAGCGCCGTTCGACAGCAGGAAGGCAATGGCCAGGATCACGGTGAACACCACCATGATCACGGCCGTGACGCGTTGCGCGAGCCAGTCTTTCAGGCCGTAGTGGGCACCGACGACCAGACGCTTGGGACCGATATTGTTATTTGCCACCGTGATTCTCCTCAGAACAGGCCGAACAGCTTCAGGCCGAAAATCAGGGTAAGCAGCAGGCTGACAACCAGCACGCTGATGGCAGACTTGGCCGAAGCGGGCTTGGAGACACCGACGTGCACGTCCAGCAGCAGGAAGCGGATACCAGCGCAGAAATGATGCAGATAACCCCAGATCAGGGCCAGAACAACCAGCTTGACAAAGCCGCCGGACAACAGGGCCGAGAACTTTGCGAAGCTCAGTTCGGAGGTGATGCTCTGCTCAAACAGATACAGGACGAAGGGAAGGAGGAGAAACATCAAGGCACCGCTCACGCGATGCAGGATGGATACCTTGCCGGCCCAGGGCAACCGGTATTTCGCGATCTGCGAGATACCGATATTCCGGAACTC
>NZ_JAGIQB010000141.1:0-3392 GCF_017815025.1 Cupriavidus phytohabitans | reverse complement strand
TGAGCATGAGCGGCGTTCGTGATGCCGAATCTGGGAGATTTGATCAAGAACGATGAGGGAAGCCGGAGAACTTCCCTCAGGGATCGTGCACGCACGCCCCTGAGAGAAGATGTCGCCTTTATTGTGTCCAGCAATGAAGGAGACCCCGTCAGTGTGCCATGCCCTGCTACAAACGCCGGCATTCTTTAGCCTGTTGCGCCGGATCGACGAAGACCTGATGCAAGCCGCACGGGAGAATTGCTGCTGCCATTGTGGTCAGCCGCTTCACCGGGCTGACTATCCCCGCAAGCCGCGGGGATGCCCGCCGGCGGCACGCCCGGACTGCAGCACGCGCCTGAGCCTGTGCTGCACCGGTTGCCGCAAACGCACGACGCCGGGCTCGGTGCGGTTCCTGGGCCGGCGCGTCTACCTCGCGATCATCACGGTGCTACGCTCGAGCCGCGCCCATTGTTTCAGCATTGAGGGACTGCCGTCCGTCAGTTGGGTCACGCTCAAGCGCTGGCGCCTCTGGTGGGACGACACCTTTCCCACCACCCCCATTGGCCGGTGGCTCAATGGCCGTTTGCCGCTCGCGCCAGAACCCGTTGCCTATCCCGAGCGACTGCTGCAGTCGGTACAGGCCGACACCGACGCAGGCCGCTTCACTGCGGCGCTGCGCCTATTGCTTCCCCCGCTCTGATCGCGCTGACTGAGGGCCGGCCAATGTAGGCAGGCGATCCGCAGAACTTGTCGATGGCAGGTCACTTGGCCTGCCCGTAGCCTCCCTTCCCATCATCCACACCCCGTTGGGAGGGCTATGTCAGTATCCATCGATCACCGCAACCGATGGGCGCGTCTGCGCTTCTCGGTGATCGGCCCATTGCTGGCGTCACCGCCAAGCAAGGGCGCGCTGCAGGAAGCTCTAAAGGGACTTGCCGCCAAGGTCTGGCGCCATCCCATCACCGGCGCCGATGTCCGCTTCGGCGCGTCCACCATTGAACGCTGGTATTACCGGGCGCGTCATGTCCACGATCCGGTGGCCCAGCTCAAGAATCGCCTGCGCGACGATTACGGGCACTTCCCCAGCATGATCCCCGCCATCACCGATTCGCTGGTGGCGCAGTACCGGGCCCACCCAGGTTGGACCATGCAACTGCACTACGACAACCTCGTCGCCGCGCTCAAAGGCACGCCGGTCGCGCTGCCGTCCTACACCACAGTCTGCCGATACCTGAAGGCCCACGGCCTCATCCGCCAGAAGACCCCGCGCTCGACCACCCCTGGCGCCATCGCCGCGGCCGGCCGGCGCGAACAACGGGAGGTGCGCAGCTATGAGGTCGATCACGCGGCTGCGCTCTGGCACCTGGACTTCCACCATGGCTCGCGCAAGGTCCTCATGCCAGATGGCCATTGGCACAAGCCGTTGCTGCTGTGTGTCATGGACGATCATTCCCGGCTCGTCTGCCACCTGCAGTGGTTCCTCGACGAAACGACCGCTTCGCTGGTGCACGGCGTCTCGCAGGCCTTCATGAAGCGCGGCCTGCCCAGAGCCATCATGAGCGACAACGGCGCCGCCATGCTGGCGGACGAGTTTGCCGACGGACTGGCTTGCCTGGGCATTCTGCACCAGACCACCTTGCCATATTCGCCTTACCAGAATGCAAAGCAGGAGAGCTTCTGGGCTCAGGTCGAATCCAGACTGATGGCCATGCTCGAGGGCGAGCCTCACCTGACGCTCGAGATGCTGAACCTGGCCACCCAGGCCTGGGTCGAGCAGGAATACCACCGCAAACCGCATTCCGAACTCGGCGCGGCGCCGCTCGAGCGCTACCTGTCTTGCGCTGACGTGTCGCGCAACTGCCCTGAGGCGCTGGCATTGCGCCGCGCCTTCCGGATCCAGGAACACCGCCGCCAGCGCCGCTCCGACGGCACCTTCACGCTCAATGGCGTGCGCTTCGAGGTGCCGTCCGCCTATCGCCATCTGGAGCAGGTCTGCCTGCGCTATGCGCGCTGGGACCTATCCCAAGTGGAACTGGTCGACCCGCGCACCGGCACTCCGCTGGTTGCCGTCTTCCCGCTGGACAAGTCTGCCAATGCCGATGGGCTGCGTGGACGGGTGCAGGTCGCTGCGGCCGTCGAGGTCACGCCAGCTGGCATCGCGCCGCTGATGCGCCAGTTGCTTGCCGAGCACGCCGCCACCGGCCTGCCTCCCGCCTATCTGCCCCCGACTCCGCCTACGAAGCCATGATGCAACCCAATCTGCTGGCCTTGTACGGCCTGAAGTTCAATCCCTTCGCCCAGGACATCCCCGTCGAAGCGGTCTTCGTGAACCCCAGACTCGATCACTTCTGCTGGCGCATCGAGCACGGCCTGGCACGCGAAGGCGGCTTTGCCATGGTGCATGGTGACCCCGGCTCGGGCAAGAGCATCGCCTTGCGCCTGCTCCATCAGCGTCTGACCCGGCTGCCCGACCTGATGGTGGGCTCGATTACCCACCCGCAAAGCAGCCTGTCCGACTTCTACCGGGAGCTGAGCGACATCTTTGCGGTGCCGATCAAGCCGCAGAACCGCTGGGGCGGCTTCAAGGCCCTGCGCGAACGCTGGCTGGCCCATCTGGAAGCCAGCCGCCGTCGCTGCGTGCTGCTGATCGACGAAGCCCAGGAGATGAGCGCGCCGGTGCTGTCGGAGTTGCGCCTGCTGGCATCGGCTCGCTTCGATTCCCAGGCGCTGCTGTGCGTTGTGCTCGCCGGCGATGCCCGACTGCCTGAGAAGTTCACCCGCGACGATCTGATTCCCCTGGGCAGCCGGATCCGCGCGCGTCTGGCGATGGAGGCCGCCACCGCGGACGAGCTGCAGGCATGCCTGAGCCACCTGCTCACCAGCGCCGGCAACGCGAGCCTGATGACCGAACCGCTGCGCCAGACCTTGTGCGAACACGCCGCAGGCAACCATCGCATCCTGATGAACCTGGCCGGGGAACTGTTGGCCCAGGCCGCGCAACGCGAACTGCCGCAGATCGACGAGAAGCTCTACCTCGAAACCTATACCGCAGCCCAGAGCCGGCGCGGCAAACGCTGAGAATCCGATGACAGACCAGACCTTCCTTCCCCTGCTCGGACCAATGCTGCCCGAGCTAACCGACGCGGACGCGCGGCGATCCTGGACTATCTCCACGAACTTGTGATGCTCGTCGAATCGCACTACCTCGTGCAGATCCGCCGTCATGCCCAATCGCAACTGCAACTCGCCGAGCAGCTCCGCGCCGAAAACGCCGGCCTGAGCACGCCCATCAACAATCCACCCCATCGCGATCAACAGGCGTGATGGCCATCACCGCGAGCCGCCCCTGCGGCTCGCTCCGGCTCCATCATTTACCTTGACCGCTTCTCCATCAAATCTGGCGCTCGCGCTCA